>NZ_JBEZGX010000012.1:11766-153620 GCF_040650235.1 Kitasatospora sp. NPDC048722 | reverse complement strand
GTCCAGGGCGACGACGCGGGTCTCCCCCTCCCCGTAGACCTTGTTCAGGCCGGTGGCGCGGGCGGCCGCCCGGCCGGTGCGGACGGCGGTTGCGGTCGACGAGGTCACGGGGTGCTCCTTGCGGGTCGCGGATTCGTACCTCCATGCTCCGCCGCGTGATCATGGTCTATCGTCGCTCCGTCGGACGGTTGGCCCGACCGCCCCTGGGCGTACGGGTGTCCGGCGCCCTCCTCCTGCGGTATGACACCGACCCTGAGGGCAGGACGGTGGCCTGAACCGGTGTGCTCCGTGGCCGGATCTCGAACAGTTCGTCAGATGGCAAGGAAACATGACAACTTCCCGGGCTGGGAACATGCGAAAGGGTGAGCCGGGCGACTAGGCTCAGGGGTGGTTCGCAGGACGCCCGGATGGTGGAACGCAGACACGGGCAGCTTAAAACTGCTTGGCCGCGAGGCCGTGCCGGTTCGAGTCCGGCTCCGGGCACCGCTCGACGCGCGGGGGCGCCGCCGGCGTCCCCGCCGTGCGTCCTGTCGACGGATCATCCTCGCGGCGTATCCCGATATTTTTGCCAAGCCATTACCCTGGGTCCGGGGCGGTGCAGTGCCGCCACGGAGGGAATGAGCAATGAGAAGCAGCAACCCGGTCTTCTCGCGGGAGGGGTCCTTCACCCGCGAGTCCGGCTACGCGGGGTTCGGGACCACCGCGCAGGCCGGGGGTCCGTACGGCAACAACCCCTACGCGAGCGGCCCCTACGCCCAGCAGCAGCCGGGCCAGGCCCCGCTGAGCGACGAGCAGCTGTACGCGATGTACAACGGGCCGTCCGCCGGCCCGCTGGCCACCGGGCGGATGACGCTCGACGACGTGGTCGCGCGCACCGCCATGACGCTGCTGACCCTGGTCGCCGCCGGCGCGGTGGCCTGGTTCGCGCTGCCGTTCGAGAACTTCGGCGTCGCGATCGGCGCCAGCCTGGTGGCCATGGTCGTCGGCCTGGTCGTCTCCTTCAAGCGGAGCGTCAGCCCGCCGCTGATCCTGCTGTACGCGGCCCTGGAGGGCTTCGCGCTCGGCGCCGTCACGCACGCCCTCGACGTCAGGTTGCCGGGCATCGCGATCCAGGCGGTGCTGGGCACGGCGGCGGTCTTCGCGGCGATGCTGTTCGCCTACAAGAGCGGGAGGATCCGGGTCACCCCGAAGTACACCCGGATCGGCATCGCGATCGCCATGGGCTTCGTGCTGCTCATGCTGGTCAACGTGATCGCGCTGGCCTTCGGTGCCGACCTCGGCCTGCGCTCCGGCCCGCTGGGCATCGTGGTCGGCCTGATCGGCATCGGCCTCGGCGCCTTCTTCCTCTCGCTGGACTTCGCGGCCATCGAGGAGGCCATCGCGCAGGGTGCGCCGCAGCAGGAGGCCTGGCGGGCCGCCTTCGGGCTCACCCTCTCGCTGGTCTGGATCTACGTCGAGATGCTGCGCCTGATCGCCATCCTGCGCGGCGACGACTGATCGAAGAACCCGGCGGGGGGATCCCGCCACCCACTGCCGCCGGGCCCCGGAGCACACCGCTCCGGGGCCCGGCGGCGTTTCGGGGCCGACGGGCCCTAGGCTCCTCGGTATGCATGACGTACAGCCCCTGGTCGAAGCCGTCGACTCCCTGGCGGATCGTTTCCGCTCGCTGCCGCAGAGCAAGCTGCTGGGTGCCGTGCCCGGGCACGCGTCGCGGGCGGCGGCCGTGCTGGCGCTGGCGCGCCGGCTGGCGGCGCTGGCTGGCGCCGCGGAGGGCGGGCCGGAGCGGGAGTTCCCGGACGCGGGTCCGTTCGCGGTGGGGGACCAGCTGGCCGTCGCCGGGCATGACCTGGCGCTCGCGCTCGCGGCCCTGCCGGAGGACGCCGAGGTGGCGCTGCCGCGGCAACTCGGCGGCCCCGCACCGGCGTCCGAGGTGCTGGCCGGGGCGGTCACGGCGGTCGGCGAGACGGCGGCGCTCTGCGCGTAGGCGCGTCCCGGGTGCGCGCGAACGCCGAAGGCCGCCCGGGTCGGTAACCCCTGTGGCCCGGGCGGCCTTCGGCGACGTGTCGTGAGCGGGCGTCAGATGCTGGCGACCACCCGGTCGGCGAGGACGTAGACGGCCTCCTCGTCGGTGGAGAACGTCAGCGAGTACGAGCCGGAGAAGCGCGAGCCGCCCAGCAGCCGGACGTGCTCGCCGGCCCGGACCGCGTCGATCAGCCGGTAGGCGGCCTCCCGGTCGCCCGGGGCCACGCACAGCGTGGTGCCGTCGGCGAAGGCGTACACGTCCAGGGTGCCCAGCGGGCCCGGGCGCACGTCGATCAGGGCGACGCCCTCGTCGGCGAGGGTGGCCAGCCGGGTGTCGGTCCACTCCCGGGACGGCGCCTGGCTGGGCACGAAGTCGGGGTGCGAGGGGTGGCGGCGGGGGTCCGGCGCGGCGACCGGGGCGTCCTCGACGGCCGGTTCGGCGTCCAGCAGCCCGGCCTCCAGGCCGGTGGCGATCAGGTCGGCCTCGCGGCGGGCGCGGGCGTCGCCGGAGGCCTCGGCGCCGGCCGGGTGTCCGGGGCACAGCGGCGCGCCGCCGTCGGTGCCGGGCTCGGCCGGGACGATGCCGCCCTCGGTGATCAGGTCCTCAAGCGCGGAGCGCAGCGCCTCGCCGAACTCCGGGTCCATCGTCCCGGCGTTGTCGGCGGCGTCCTGCGGGCCGGTGGGGCGGGGGAAGAACAGCGGCCACTCGTCGGTGCCGGAGAGGGCGCCGGTGAAGGGCGAGTCGAACAGTGGCGCGTCCTCGGCCGCGCGGGCCTCCTGCTCGGCCCAGAACGCCCGGGCCTCGGTGATCTCCCGCTCGCGGTCGGCGGCGAGCGCCTCGGTCACGGCCCGGCGTATCGCGGCTTCGTCGACCGCGGCCGGTGCGGCCTGGGCCGCGGCCTGTGCGTCCAGCCGGCGGGAGAGCCCGCGCAGGTGGATCAGCACGGCGGCCGACACGGTGATCAGGATCAGCAGCAGGATGGTGTAGACGGCGCTCACGGAACGTACTCCTAGCGAGGAGCGGAACGGGGTTACGTCTCCACACTGCCGCATGCGGGGGTGTGACCGCAGTGGCGAATGTCTAATTCGTCCCGGACTTCCGCCCTTGTCCCCAAATTGTTAAGTAGTACCGTTCTACGCTGCGGAGTTGATCCGCTCCGCAGTGTCGATTTCCGGGTCGGAAACGAACGGGAAGAGGGCCGGATCGACCTCGCGGTGTGATCCGGCCCTCAATTACCGTGCGTCACTCCAAATGGGTGGTCCAGACCCTTCCAGGGGTGCGGCGGACGGCAGTTGGAGGTCGGCGGGGTCAGCTGAGGCGCTCGATGACCATCGCCATGCCCTGGCCGCCGCCGACGCACATGGTCTCCAGGCCGAACTGCTTGTCGTGCCACTGCAGGGAGTTGATCAGCGTGGTGGTGATCCGGGCGCCGGTCATGCCGAAGGGGTGGCCGACCGCGATCCCGCCGCCGTTGACGTTCAGGCGGTCCAGGTCGATGCCGAGGTCCCGGTAGGACGGGATGACCTGGGCGGCGAAGGCCTCGTTGATCTCGACCAGGTCGATGTCGCCGATGCTCAGGCCGGCCCGCTTCAGCGCCTGCTTGGAGGCCTCGACCGGGCCGTAGCCCATGATCTCGGGGGAGAGGGCGCTGACGCCGGTGGAGACGACGCGGGCGAGCGGGGTGATGCCGAGTTCGCGGGCCTTGGTGTCGGACATGATCACCAGCGCGGCGGCGCCGTCGTTCAGCGGGCAGCAGTTACCGGCGGTCACCGTGCCGTCGGGGCGGAACACCGGCTTCAGGCCGGACACGCCCTCCAGCGTGACGCCGGCGCGCGGGCCGTCGTCCGTGCTGACCACGGTGCCGTCCGGGAGCGTCACCGGGGTGATCTCGCGCTCCCAGAAGCCCGCCTTGATCGCGGCCTCGGCGAGGTTCTGCGAGCGCACGCCGAACTCGTCCTGCTCGGCGCGGGTGATGCCCTTGATCGCGGCCAGGTTCTCGGCGGTCTGGCCCATCGCGATGTAGGCGTCCGGCAGCAGGCCGTCCTCGCGCGGGTCGTGCCACTCGCCGCCGCCCTCCTCCGCGCGCTTGGCGGTGCGGGCCTGGGCCTCGTCGAAGAGCGGGTTCATGGTGCCGGGCATGCCGTCCGAGGTGCCCTTGACGCTGCGCGAGACGGTCTCGACGCCCGCCGAGATGAAGACGTCGCCCTCGCCGGCCTTGATCGCGTGCAGCGCCATGCGGGTGGTCTGCAGCGAGGACGAGCAGTAGCGGGTGATCGTCGCGCCGGGCAGGTAGTCCATGCCCATCTGGACGGCCACGATGCGGGCCAGGTTGTGGCCCTGCTCGCCGCCGGGCAGGCCGCAGCCGAGCATCAGGTCGTCGATCTCGCGCGGGTCCAGCTGCGGCACCTTGGCCAGCGCGGCCTGGATGACGTGGGCGGTCAGGTCGTCCGGGCGGACGTCCTTGAGCGAGCCCTTGAACGCCCGGCCGATCGGCGAACGTGTGGCGCTGACGATGACGGCTTCGGGCATGACGGGCTCCTCGCTGCTTGACGGCGGACTGGCGTCCGGGAGGAAAGTTACCGCCTGGTAGGTCAGGCGTCACCAGCACCGGCGTGTGAGCTGGCCGACGTGCCCCCGGGAGCGGCGGGAGGCTCCCCGGGCGGTCCGGCGGCCGACGCACCGGCCGTCCACGCGCCCGGCAGGCCGCTCCGCAGCCGGTTGCGCAGCAGCGCCCAGGGGCGGGTCGCGCCCTCGGCCTCCACCGCCGCCACCTCGGTGCCCGCCCGGCCCGCCGCGGCCGCCGCGGCCATCGCCACCGGCAGCACCGTCTCGCCCCGCACCGGACCGGCCGGGTGCTCCTCGTCCGGCCACAGGCCCAGCGCGGCGCAGACCGACGGCAGGACGGCCATCGCGGCCGTCGCGTAGCCCTGGGCGGACGGGTGGTAGCGGTCGGCCGCGAACATCTCGGGCCGCGCGGCGAACTCCGGCCCCAGCAGCGAGCCCAGCGACACCGTCCGGCCACCCGCCTCCACCACGGCGATGGTCTGGGCAGCGGCCAGCTGCCGGCTCAGCCGGCGGGCCACCCAGCGCAGCGGCGGGCGCACCGGCTTGATCGTCCCGAGGTCCGGGCAGGTGCCGACCACCACCTCGCAGCCGTTCGCCCGCAGCGCCGCGACGGCCTCGCCGAGCTGGCGGACGGCGAGCTGGGCCGGGCTGTGGCGGGTCACGTCGTTCGCGCCGACCATGATCACGGCGACGTCGGGGCGGTGCGGCAGCGCCTGCTCCAGCTGGCCCGAGAGATCGGCGGACCGGCCGCCCGAGCGGGCCGCGTTCACCAGCCGGACCGGGCGCTCGGCGACCGAAGCGAGGCCGGCCGCGAGCAGCGCCCCCGGGGTGTCGCGGGAGCGCAGCACGCCGAGGCCGGCGCCGGTGGAGTCGCCGAAGACGGCCAGCACGAGCGGCGGCTGCGGCCCGCTGGCGGCGTCCGCGAAGGCCTCGCCGTAGACGCCGTCGGCCTTCGGCGGGTCGCCTTCGAGGATGCCGATGGCCTGGATGGCGAGCCTCCCCTCGGTCAGCAGCAGCCCCACGAGGCCGACCCCGAGCAGACCGAGACCGCCGCCGCCGTACGCTGCGGCGGTGGCGATCCGGCGGGCCACCCGGGCCCGAGAAACCTGTGCCCCTGGCATCCGGTTCCCCCTTCGCGTCCTCGTGCCGCCCCCTCGGGGGCCACGAAATGCCTGCACGGCGTTCTTACCCGGTTGGGGGGTGCGGCTACCGGGAGCGTGGGCCGATCGGTGGGGTCCCGCGGCCGCCGGCGGCCGGAGGGGAGGTGGGCCATTGGGGGCGCTGCGCACGAGGGGAGGGCCGGTGCGCCTGGCACGGCCTAGGCTTTGCCCTACCGAAAGCACTCGCATGCCCATAGACCGGGAGGACCCCCGTGCGGTACCACAACTCGATCATCGACCTGGTCGGCAACACGCCGCTGGTCAAGCTGAACAAGGTCACCGAGGGCATCAGCGCGACGGTGCTGGCGAAGGTCGAGTACTTCAACCCCGGCGGCTCGGTCAAGGACCGCATCGCGATGCGCATGATCGAGGCCGCCGAGGCCTCGGGCGCCCTCAAGCCGGGCGGCACGATCGTCGAGCCGACCTCGGGCAACACCGGTGTCGGTCTGGCGATCGTGGCCCAGCAGAAGGGCTACAAGTGCATCTTCGTCTGCCCCGACAAGGTGTCCACCGACAAGATCAACACCCTGCGCGCCTACGGCGCCGAGGTGGTCGTCTGTCCGACCGCCGTCGCCCCGGAGCACCCGGACTCCTACTACAACGTCTCCGACCGCCTGGTCCGCGAGACCCCGAACGCCTGGAAGCCGGACCAGTACTCCAACCCGGACAACCCGGCCTCGCACTACCACTCCACCGGCCCGGAGCTGTGGGAGCAGACCGACGGCAAGATCACCCACTTCGTCGCGGGCGTCGGCACCGGCGGCACCATCTCCGGCACCGGCAACTACCTGAAGGAGGTGTCCGGCGGCAAGGTCAAGGTGATCGGCGCCGACCCGGAGGGCTCGGTCTACTCGGGCGGCACCGGCCGGCCGTACCTGGTCGAGGGCGTCGGTGAGGACTTCTGGCCCACCGCCTACGACCGCAACGTCGCGGACGAGATCGTCGCCGTGTCCGACAAGGACTCCTTCCAGATGACCCGCCGCCTCGCCAAGGAGGAGGGCCTGCTGGTCGGCGGCTCCTGCGGGATGGCCGTGGTGGCCGCGCTGGAGGTCGCCAAGAAGCTCGGGCCGGACGACGTCGTCGTGGTGCTGCTGCCGGACGGCGGCCGCGGCTACCTGTCGAAGATCTTCAACGACGACTGGATGGCCGACTACGGCTTCCTGCCCTCCTCCACCGACGAGGCGCACATCGGCGAGGTGCTGGCCCGCAAGGAGAGCATCGAGCAGGGCGGCGTCCCGCAGTTCGTCCACATGCACCCGAACGAGACGGTCGCCGAGGCGGTCCGGGTGCTGCGCGAGTACGGCGTCTCGCAGATGCCGGTGGTGTCCCCGGGCGCCGGCCACCCGGACATCATGGCCGGCGAGGTGATCGGCTCGGTCGTGGAGAAGCTGCTGCTGGAGGGCATCTTCGCGAAGGAGATCGAGCTCACCGACACGCTGGACAAGGTGATGTCCAAGCCGCTGCCGGTGGTCGGCTCGGGCGAGACGGTCACCAACCTGATGACCGTCCTGGAGAAGGCCGACGCCGCGGTGGTGCTGGTCGAGGGCAAGCCGCAGGGCATCGTCACCCGGCAGGACCTGCTCGGTTTCCTGACCGGTCGCGCCGCGCACTGACGCTCCGGCGCGCTGACGCGCGGTCACCGGGCCGCGCCCGCAGGACGGATGTGAAGGATTCGTCCACGGGCGAAGTGGTACACCGGCGTCACCTCCCCGCAGCACGCGGTTAACAACGCTCCGGCATGGTTGTGTCAACGGCAACAAGCCGAGCGAGGCGACAGTGACCGTCCGGGAGCGGCTCCCCGGTGGTCGCGGTCGGCTCCGGACACGACGGGCGGCCCTGACCCGGCCGGCCGTGTCCGCTCTCCCCGACCGCTTCGCGGAGGGAGGGGCACCGCTGCGGGAGGCGCCGTCGTCCCGCCCCTGCCCGGCTCCGGCCGGTCGACAGGGTGAGCGGCGGCTCCCGCGGCCGCCACCGCGCCGGTCGGCGCGACTCCGCGGCTCCCGGGTGGGGGAGCCCAGGCGGAGTGCGGTCGGGGCCGGTCCTTCTCCGAGGGACCGGCCCTTCCCGTACGCTCGCACGCATGACCAGCACTGAAACGACCGGCCAGGACGCACCGCGCTACGTCCGGCTCAAGATCGAACTGATCGCGGAGATCACCGACGAGGGCGCCCTGAAGGCGGCGGCCCTGGAGCAGGTGGCCGGCGACGACTACCTCGACGACGAGGAGCGCGCGCAGTCCGTCGAGGCCATCGAGGTGGACCCGTCGGGCTCGCTCGCCCACTTCATCGACCCGGTGGCGCTGCTCGGCGACGTGCCGGGCGTCGAGCTCGCCTCGGCGACCTGGGAGTCGGCCCAGACCGAGTTCGACCCGGACAACGAGGAGTGGGACGAGTACTCGGTGGAGGAGTCCGCCGAGTAGTCGTCGAGGACCACGGCTGCGGAAACGCCCGGCCCCCGCGTGCGCGGGGGCCGGGCGTTTCGGCTCCCTACGGCACGTCCGGGTCATCTCATAGGATCGCTTACCCTTCGGTGGTGGAACCGTGAACGGGCATATTGCGTTTCTGTATCCGTAATGCCCGGGATGATCAGCAGGGAGAACGCGACGTGACGGCACGCGACGGTCAGGGCCGGTCGGCCGGGGGCAACTGGAGCCGGCGCGGTGTACTCGCGGGCCTCATCGGGGCGCCCGTGCTCCTGCTCGCGGCCTGCAACGACACCAAGAGCGCCGACGCGGGCGGTTCCGGCGGCTCCGGCGGCTCCGGGGGCTCCGGGGGCGGCACCCCGGGCTCCGGCGGCAGCGGTGCGCCGAAGACCTCGACCGCCGTGATCACCGTCAGCCCGGCCGACGGCACCACCGCCGCGAGCTTCAGCGACCCGGTCAAGGTCACCGTCGCGGGCGGCACCCTCGGCACCGTCAAGGTCACCGACTCCACCGGCAAGGAGCTGGCCGGCCAGCTCGCCTCCGACGGCACCAGCTGGACCTCCGCCACCGCGCCGGTCAGCGGGACCAAGTACACCGTCACCGCCACCGCCACCGACAAGGACAAGCTGGAGGCGGACGCCAACGCCGTCTTCACCACCGCCACCCCGGCGAACACCTTCGTGGGGTACTTCACCCCCGAGGACGGCTCGGTCGTCGGCGTCGGCATGCCGGTCTCGATCAACTTCAGCAAGCCGATCACCGACAAGAAGGCCGTCCAGCAGGCGATCACCGTGGTCGCCGCCCCCGGCGTCGAGATCGTCGGCCACTGGTTCTCCAGCACCCGCCTCGACTTCCGTCCGCAGGAGTACTGGGCCAAGGGCACCAAGGTGACCGTCCAGCTGCGGCTCAAGGACGTCCAGGGCGCCAAGGGCGTGTACGGGACGCAGTCCAAGGACGTGAGCTTCACCATCGGCCGCGCGCAGACGAGCGTCGCCGACCTCTCCACCAAGAAGCTCACCGTCACCACGGACGGCCAGGTCAGCGCCGTCTACAAGATCTCCGGCGGTGCGCCCGACCACACGACGTGGGGCGGCAAGATGGTCATCTCGGAGCAGTACACGCAGACCCGGATGAACTCGCAGACCGTCAACCTCGGCAGCGAGTACGACATCGCCGACGTGCCGCACGCCCAGCGCCTCACCACCTCCGGCACCTTCATCCACGGCAACTACTGGTCCCCGTCGTCGATCTTCGGCGGCCAGAACACCAGCCACGGCTGCGTCGGCCTCCAGGACGCCAAGGGCGCGGCGGACAGCGGCACCGACGGCTACAAGTTCTACAAGTCCTCGATGATCGGCGACGTCGTCGAGGTCGTGAACTCCGGCGACAAGACGGTCGCCCCGGACAACGGCCTCAACGGCTGGAACATGTCCTGGGCCGACTGGAAGGCCGGCAGCGCGGTCTGACCCGCGCCACCCGGGCACACCGTCCGGCATCTCCTCCCCGGGCGGACCGAACCTCGCGGTCCGCCCGAGGAGTCGGGTGGGTGTGGAACGCGAACGGAGACGGCGACAGGACGCCGGGTCCAGCGCGTTCGTCGTAGGCGACGGCCGCCGACTGCCGGGGCCGGCCGAGCTGTTGACCGGCGACCGCCCCCGGACCGGCCGCTGGCCGAGGACCTCGCCGAACGGCGGGCCCAACGGGAGCTGCTGAACCGGGTCCTGGGCACGCTCACCCGCAGGAAGCGGGCGGTCGTCGTGCTCCGGTACCACGGGGACCTCACCGGGGCGGCGATCGCGTACCTGAGGCACCTACCGGCCGGGTGCTGAGGCGTGCGTCGAGCCGGGTGTCGCGCCGGGGCCCGGCAGGGAGCCGTGCGCCGGTCGGGCAGGTCGCCGGTGGGATCGGCGCGGCCGGGGCGCGTCAGCGCTTGGCGTAGTCGGCGAATCCCTGCCAGTCGACGATCACGCAGGGGTCGTCGCCCAGGATCCAGGCGTCGTGGCCGGGCGGGCAGATCATGAGGTCGCCGGGGCCGAAGTCGGCCTGTTCGCCGTCGTCCATGACGATCCGCATGCGGCCGGACACCACGTAGCCGAGGTGGGCGGCCTGGCAGCTGTCGGTCTTGGCGATCGGCTTCACGTGCTTGGTCCACTGCCAGCCGGGCTGGAACACGGCCCGGCCCACCGGGCCGGCGTCCAGGTTGACCAGCCGCAGCTCGCCCGATCCCTCCTCGAAGGGACGGACCTCCTCGGGATCGTCGAAGTTCTTCCTGACCAGACCGGACATGGCAGGCTCCTCTCCCCGTGGGGCGGCCCGGCCGCCGGGCAGGTGGCCGGGCGCCCTGCTGGCCCTTCCAGTCTGCGCCCGGGCCGGGGCCCGGTCACCTCGGGTGGCCGGGCCCCGGGGCCGTCGCCGGCCCGTCAGCCCTCGGTGGTGCGGGCCACGCCGATCGGGCAGGAGGCGCCGGTGCCGCCGAGGCCGCAGTAGCCGTTGGGGTTCTTGGCGTCGGAGAGGTACTGCTGGTGGTAGGGCTCGGCCGGGTAGAACGGGCCGGCCGGGGCGATCTCGGTGGTGATCGGGCCGAGGCCGAGCGCCGTCAGGGCCGGCTGGAAGGCGGCCCTGGTGGCCGTCGCGGCGGCGGCCTGGGCGGGGGAGTGGGTGTAGACGGCGGAGCGGTACTGGGTGCCGACGTCGTTGCCCTGGCGGTTGCCCTGGGTCGGGTCGTGCGCCTCCCAGAAGGTCTTCAGCAGCCGCTCGTAGGAGACCACCGCCGGGTCGAAGACCACCCGGACCGCCTCGGTGTGCCCGGTCAGCCCGCTGCACACCTCGTCGTACGTCGGGTTCGGCGTGTGGCCGCCCTGGTAGCCGACCAGCGTCGTCCAGACGCCGGGCACGCGCCAGAACGTGCGCTCGGCGCCCCAGAAGCAGCCCAGCCCGAAGTCGGCGACCTCCAGGCCCTCCGGGTACGGGCCGGTCAGCGGGTTCCCGAGGACGGTGTGCGGCTCGCGCAGGGCGAAGGCCGGCGACTCCCGGCCGGGCAGGGCCTGGGCGGCCGGGACGAGCGAGGTCTTGTGGCGGTTGAACAGCACGGCCTGCTCCATCGGGGTAGGGAGGGTTGCCCAGGCTTCAACGCGGGCAGGCGCCGCCCCATTCCGTCCCGGCATTCCGGCGGGCGCCCGGGCGAACGGCCACTACGCTCGACCTATGACCGAGCACCAGCTTCCCCAGGGCTTCGAGACCCTCGCCATCCACGCGGGTCAGGAGGCAGACCCCCAGACCGGGGCCGTCGTCACGCCGATCTACCAGGTGTCCACCTACAAGCAGGACGGGGTGGGCGGCCTGCGGGGCGGTTACGAGTACAGCCGCAGCGCCAACCCGACCCGTACGGCGCTGGAGGAGTGCCTCGCGGCGCTGGAGGGCGGCGCCCGCGGCCTCGCCTTCGCCTCCGGCCTCGCCGCCGAGGACACCCTCCTGCGCACCGTCCTCAAGCCGGGCGACCACATCGTGATCCCCAACGACGCCTACGGCGGCACCTTCCGGCTGTTCGCCAAGGTGCTGACCCGCTGGGGCGTCGAGTTCTCCGTCGCCAACACCCAGGACCTGGCCACCGTCCGCGCCGCGCTGCGGCCCAACACCCGCGCGGTCTGGGTGGAGACCCCGTCCAACCCGCTGCTGGGCATCACCGACCTGGCCGCGCTCGCCGAGATCGCGCACGGCCACGGCGCGCTGCTGGTGGTCGACAACACCTTCGCCAGCCCGTACCTGCAGCAGCCGATCTCGCTCGGCGCCGACGCGGTCGTGCACTCCACCACCAAGTACATGGGCGGCCACTCGGACGTCGTCGGCGGTGCGCTGGTGCTGGCCGACGCGGCCCTCGGCGAGGAGGTGGCCTACCACCAGAACGCGATGGGCGCCGTCTCCGGGCCGTTCGACGCCTGGCTGGTGCTGCGCGGCATCAAGACGCTGGGCGTCCGGATGGACCGCCACAGCGCCAACGCCGAGCGGGTCGCCGAGCTGCTGGCGAGCCACCCCAAGGTCAGCCAGGTGCTGTACCCGGGCCTGCCCGAGCACCCCGGCCACGACATCGCGGCCAAGCAGATGAAGGCCTTCGGCGGCATGGTGTCGTTCCGGGTCGCGGGCGGCGAGGAGGCGGCGGTCGAGGTCTGCAACCGGGCGCAGCTGTTCACCCTCGGCGAGTCGCTCGGCGGCGTGGAGTCGCTGATCGAGCACCCGGGCCGGATGACCCACGCCTCCGCGGCCGGCTCGCCGCTGGAGGTCCCGGCCGACCTGGTCCGGGTGTCCGTCGGCATCGAGTCGATCGACGACCTGCTGGCCGACCTCAAGCAGGCGCTCGGCTAAGGGCGGTCGAGGGCGTCGCCGCTACGGCTGGTGGCCGTGCCGGTCCGCGGTGTAGGACTCCATCGCGAGGTTGAAGCGGGCCAGCAGCGCGCAGAACGCGTGCTGTTCCTCCGGGTGCCAGCCGGCCACCAGGCGGCGGGTCAACTCGGCTCTGCCGTCGCGGACTTCGCGCAGGCGGTGGGCGCCGAGCGGGGTCAGCGCGAGGCGCACGGCGCGGCGGTCGGCCGGGTCCTGGACCCGGCCGACCAGCCCGGCCGCCACCAGCGGGGCGACCTGGCGGGTCACCGTGGAGGAGTCCACGCCGAGCGCGTCGGCCAGCGCCTTGACGTTGGCCGGCCCGTGCCGCTCCAGGCGGTCGAGCAGCAGGTAGGCGGCCCGGTCCAGCGCGCCGAGGCCGTCGGAGGTCCGGACCTGTTCCATCCGGCGGGCGAAGACCGCCAGCTGGTACTGCAGTTGGCTGTGCACGGGGTCGGTGCGGTCGGTGGCCTGGGGCGAGGTCGTCGTCATCGCGGCTCACGATCGTCGTGCGGTGAGGGAGGCTCAGAAGCAGCAGATTACGCGGGCGGGGCTGGCCCGGGAACAGTCCCGGCATGCCGGATTGCCGGTCGCCGCCGCCGTAGGCTGGCGTTATGCGCAACCTGCCGATCACCCTCGACGACGTCCGCGGGGCCCAGAAGATGCTGGCCGGGGTCGCCCGGGTGACCCCGATGGAGGGCAGCCGCCACCTGTCCTCGCTGATCGGCGCACCGGTCCACCTGAAGTGCGAGAACCTCCAGCGCACCGGCTCGTTCAAGTTGCGCGGGGCGTACGTGCGGATCGCGGGACTCACGCCGGTGCAGCGGGCCGGCGGAGTGGTCGCGGCGAGCGCCGGGAACCACGCCCAGGGGGTGGCGCTGGCGGCCTCGCTCCTGGGCGTCCGCTCGACCGTCTTCATGCCGGTGGCCGCGCCGCTGCCGAAGGTCTCGGCGACCCGCGAATACGGCGCCGAGGTCCGGCTGCACGGCAGCACGGTGGACGAGGCGCTGCAGGCCGCGCAGCGCTACTCGGAGACGACCGGCGCGGTGTTCATCCACCCCTTCGACCACTGGGACGTGGTCACCGGCCAGGCCACCGTGGGCCTGGAGATCCTGGAGCAGTGCCCCGAGGTGCGGACCATCCTGGTCGGCGTGGGCGGCGGCGGGCTGCTGGCCGGGATCGCGGCGGCGGTCAAGCCGCTGCGGCCGGACGTGCGGGTGGTCGGCGTGCAGGCGGCGGGCGCCGCCGCGTACCCGCCCTCGCTGGCCGCCGGGCGGCCGGTGTCGCTGGAGCGCTTCGCCACGATGGCTGACGGGATCATGGTCGGCCGCCCCGGGGACATCCCGTTCGAGGTGGTCAACGCACTGGCGGACGGGATCCGGACGGTCTCCGAGGACGCGCTGTCGCGGGCGCTGCTGCTCGGCCTGGAGCGGCTGAAGCTCGTCGTCGAGCCGGCCGGGGCGGCCCCGATCGCGGCGCTGCTGGAGGAGCCGGGCACCTTCGACGGCCCGGTGGTGGCCGTCCTGTCGGGCGGCAACATCGACCCGCAGCTGATGCAGCGGGTGCTGCGGCACGGGCTGGCCGCGGCCGGGCGCTACCTGTCGCTGCGGGTGCGGCTCGCCGACAAGCCGGGCGCGCTGGCGGACCTGCTGGGCGTCCTGACCAGGGTGGACGCGAACGTGCTGGACGTCGCGCACGTGCGGACCGACCCGCGCCTCGGGCTGACGGAGGTCGAGGTCGACCTGCACCTGGAGACCAAGGGGCCGGAGCACTGCGCGGTGGTGGTCGGCGAGCTGCGGGACGCGGGGTACGTCGTCGGCACCTGAGGGGCACTCAGGCGGCACCCCGGCGGGTCCGTGAAATCCCTTGACGCGATATATCGTGAGCTGCCAGACTCGCGATACATCGCGTTCCCTGTCCATGGGCGAAAATCGAGTCGCCCGCGTTGCCGCACCCGGGGCACAGTGGGACAGATCGCCCATTTCGTCCGAGGAGATGAGGCAGGCCATGGCGCCAGCCATCCAAGCCGAGAACCTGGTGAAGACCTTCGGCGACGTACGAGCCCTCGACGGCGTCAGCCTGGACGTCCCCGAGGGCACGGTGCTCGGGCTGCTCGGCCCCAACGGCGCCGGCAAGACGACCACTGTGCGCGTCCTCACCACCCTGCTGCAACCGGATTCCGGACGGGCCGTGGTCGCCGGGGTCGACGTGCTCAAGCACCCCAACCGGGTCCGCAGCCTGATAGGCCTCTCCGGTCAGTACGCCGCCGTCGACGAGTACCTGACCGGCTTCGAGAACCTCCAGATGGTCGGCGAGCTCTACCAGATGACGGCGCGTGACGCGAAGGCCCGCGCGCTGGAGCTCCTGGAGTGGTTCAACCTCACCGAGGCCAAGGACCGCACCGCCAAGACGTACTCGGGCGGCATGCGGCGGCGCCTCGACCTCGCCGCCGCGCTGGTCGTCCGGCCGCCGGTGATGTTCCTCGACGAGCCGACCACCGGCCTCGACCCGCGCAACAGGCTCGCGCTCTGGGAGGTCATCGAGACCCTGGTCGAGCAGGGCACCACGCTGCTGCTCACCACCCAGTACCTGGAGGAGGCCGACCGCCTCGCCCACGACATCGCCGTGGTCGACCAGGGCCGGGTGATCGCCCGCGGCACCGCCGACCAGCTCAAGGCACAGATCGGCGGCGAGCGCATCGAGGTCGTCGTGCACCGCGCCGACGACGTCGCCGCGGCGGTCTCGGCGCTGTCCGGGTACGCGCTCGGCGAGCCCGCCGTCGAGCGCAACACCCGGAAGATCACCGTCCCGGTCAGCGGCGGCGCCCGGGTCCTCGCGGACGCGATCCGCGAGCTCGACGCCCGCTCGATCGAGATCGACGACATCGGCCTGCGCCGCCCGACCCTGGACGACGTCTTCCTGACGCTCACCGGACACGTCGCCGAGTCCGCGGACGACGAGAACGGCGCGGGTGCCAAGGGCCGCGGCAAGGGCGGGCGCGGCAAGGGCGGCGGGGCCGGCGGGGACGGCGGCGAGGGCCGGGACAAGCAGGCCGTCGCGGCCGGAACGGAGCGCTGAGATGACGACCGCCACCGAGCACGCGATCGGCGGGGCGGTGCCCCGGCAGCGCCGGGGGCTGTCCGCGACCCTGCACGACTCCTGGGTCGTCGCCAAGCGCAACCTGCGCCGGATGTCCCGGATCCCGGAGATCGTGGTCTTCGGGCTCATGCAGCCCGTCATGTTCGTGCTGCTCTTCTCCTACGTCATGGGCGGCGCGATCCAGATCCCCGGGACGCAGGCCAGCTCCAACTCCTACATCCAGTTCCTGATGGCCGGCATCTTCGCCCAGACCGTCACCTTCGCGACCGCCGGGGCCTCGGCCGGCATCGCGGAGGACATGACCAAGGGCCTGGTGGACCGGTTCCGCTCGCTGCCGATGGCCCGCTCGGCGGTGCTGGTCGGGCGCACCCTGGCCGACCTGGTCCAGACGGCCTTCACCGTGATCGTGCTGGCCCTGGTCGCCCTGGCGGTCGGCTGGCGGATCCACGACGGGATCCTGAAGGCGCTCGGCGCGTTCGTGCTGCTGCTCCTGCTCGGCTACGCCTTCTCGTGGATCGGCGCGCTGATCGGCCTGTCGGTGCGCAGCCCGGAGGCGGCCACCTCGGCCGGTCTGATCTGGCTGTTCCCGCTGACCTTCGTGTCCAACGCGTTCGTGCCGGTCAGCTCGATGCCGGGCTGGCTGCAGGGCATCGCCTACTGGAACCCGTTCAGCGCCACCGTGCAGGCCTGCCGGGACCTCTTCGGCAACCAGGTCGGGCCGGTGGACGGCGTGTGGCCGATGCAGCACGCGGCGCTGGTGTCGCTGGCCTGGTCGGTGCTGATCACGGCGGTGTTCTCGTGGCTGTCGGTGCGCAAGTACCGCTCGGCCGCGGGCTGATCACGGCCCGGACGTGCCGAAGGGCGGCCGCGGAGCTCCGCGGCCGCCCTTCGCCGTGCCTGCGGGTGGATCAGCCGGCGTGCGGCGTGACCTTGAGGATCTTCACCATGGCGGGCCGGCCGTTGGGCAGCTCGTAGGTGGCCTCGTCGCCGATCTGCTTGCCGTCGATCGCGCGGCCCAGCGGGGACTGCGGCGAGTACACGTCCAGGTCGCCGGAGCTGGCCACCTCGCGCGAGGCGAGCAGGAACTCCATGGTGTCGTCCTCGTCGCCGTCGAAGGCGACCGTGACGATCATGCCCGGGGCCACCACGCCCGAGTCCGCGGGGGCCTCGCCGACCTTGGCGCGCTCCAGGAGCTGGGTCAGCTGGCGGATGCGCAGCTCGTACTTGCCCTGCTCCTCCTTGGCGGCGTGGTAACCGGCGTTCTCCTTGAGGTCGCCCTCCTCGCGCGCCGCCTCGATCTTCTGGGCGATCTCGATGCGCCAGGGTCCGGTCAGGTGATCCAGCTCGGCCTTGAGCTGGTCGTAGCCGGCCTGAGTGAGCCAGGTCACGTTCTCACTGGTCTGGGTCACGGGTGCTCCTCGTAGGTGCTGGGGCTGTGCTGAGGGTGTGAGTCGTCAGCAGGGGGTTGGTGGTGATATCGGTCTCAACTACAAATCAACGCCCGCTCCCGTACCATCCGGTGCGGAAGGGGCGAAACCACGAGCCTAACAAGTCCTGCCGACAAGCGGGATAGTCGTTTGCGCGCCATTGACGGCGGCGTTGCGCCAAGGTGTACAGCGAGCGGTGCGGGCCCCTGTCTGGATGCCCGTTCGCGAGATCGAATATGCGCGGGTTGCCGGGCGCGGCGCCACCGAATGCCCGGCGGTTCGCGGGTCACTTGGCCGGCGTGCAGCCCAGGAGCTCGGCGGTGGTGCCCCGGGCGGTGGTGCGCAGGCTGACCACGGTGTCGTAGCTGGATCCCGCGGCGGGGACGGGGAAGTCGGCCAGGCCGACCACGGAGCCGTCGGAGCCCTGCGAGCGGACGGTGCAGCTGCCGGCCGTCCCGTCGCCCTTGCTCACCGAGAGGTGCAGCTGCACCTCGGAGTCCGACACCACCTGGAAGGTCGGCACCGAACCGTTGATCGCCGTCTCGCGGAGCAGGTACGAGCCGCCCAGCCAGGCGACCACGCCGAGGCCCAGCACGCCGCAGACCGCGCCGACGACCTTCAGGCGGCGGTCCGCCTCGCGGTCGGCGCTTTTGCCGTAGCGCCCCTCGGGCAGCTTGGCGGTGGTGGTGTCTGCGGTCATCGGGACGAGTCCTCTCCGGGGAAGGGCCGCGCGGGTGGTGCGGGGGAATGCGGCGCTCCTCCAGTCCGTCACTATAGGAGGGGCACGCCCGCGGCCGATGCGGCGGGGCGGGGCCCGGCCGTGCCGGCGGACGTCCGGCCGCCCGGTCCCGCGGTGACACGGTCCCTGAGTGTGCGGCTCGGACGACGGGCGGGCCGGCTTCGCGCCGGCGCCCGGACCATATGGAAGGAACGCAAGGCGTTGACTGAGCAGTTGCGACTGATGGCGGTGCACGCCCACCCGGACGACGAGTCCAGCAAGGGCGCGGCCACCATGGCCATGTACGTCGACCAGGGGGTGGACGTGCTCGTGGCCACCTGCACCGGGGGAGAGCGCGGGTCGGTCCTCAACCCCAAGCTCCAGGGGGACCCGTACGTCGAGGAGAACATCCACGAGGTCCGGCGCAAGGAGATGGACGCCGCGCGGGCGATCCTCGGTGTCCGGCAGGCCTGGCTGGGCTTCGTCGACTCCGGCCTGCCCGAGGGGGACCCGCTGCCCCCGCTGCCCGAGGGCTGCTTCGCCCTGCAGGACGTGAAGGAGGCGGCCGAGCCGCTGGTCCGGCTCATCCGCGAGTTCCGGCCGCAGGTCATCACGACCTACGACGAGAACGGCGGCTACCCGCACCCCGACCACATCATGACCCACAAGATCACGATGGTGGCCTTCGACGCCGCCGGGGACCCGGACGCCTACCCGGAGGCCGGCGAGCCCTGGCAGCCGCTGAAGCTGTACTACAACCACGGCTTCCCGATGGACCGCATCCGCGCGCTGCACGCCTACCTCACGGAGCACGGTCACGACTCGCCGTACGGCGAGTGGATCGCGAACTGGGAGAAGAGCGGCCGCAAGGAGCGCGAGATCACCACCCGGGTGCGCTGCGACGACTGGTTCGAGACCCGCGACCGCGCGCTGATCGCCCACGCCACCCAGATCGACCCGGACGGCCCGTGGTTCCGCGTCCCGCTGGAGGTCCAGCGCGAGGTGTGGCCCACCGAGGACTACGAGCTCGCCCGTACCCTGATCGACGTGGACCTGCCGGAGGACGACCTGTTCGCCGGCCTGCGCACCCCCACCCTGGCGGCCGAGGCCGCCGACACGCGCGACTGAACCACCCCCCGACGGCCCGGCTCGCCGTGAGCCGGGCCACCATAGAGATATGAGCGCCCCCGTGAACCTCGTCCACCTCGCCGCCGACCTCGCCGTCGACGACGCCAAGGTCACCCCCGGTCTCCTCGGCTTCGTCGTCTTCGCCGCCCTCGGCGTGGCCACCTGGTTCCTGGCCAAGTCGATGAACCGCCAGTTCAAGAAGGTCAACTTCGCCGAGGACCCGGAGTCCCCGAAGGAGTGATCCCCGGCCCCCCGTCCGGGCGCCGATGCGCGAGGATGGGGCCATGCCGAACCGTCTCGCGGACGCGACCTCGCCCTACCTGCTGCAGCACGCCGACAACCCGGTCGACTGGTGGCCGTGGGGCCCGGCGGCCTTCGAGGAGGCGCGTCGGCGCGGCGTGCCCGTGCTGCTGTCCGTCGGGTACGCGGCGTGTCACTGGTGCCACGTCATGGCGCACGAGTCGTTCGAGGACGAGGGCGTCGCCGGGTACCTCAACGAGCGGTTCGTCGCCGTCAAGGTCGACCGCGAGGAGCGGCCGGACGTCGACGCCGTCTACATGGAGGCCGTGCAGGCGGCCACCGGGCAGGGCGGCTGGCCGATGACGGTGTTCCTGACGCCGGACAAGGAGCCGTTCTACTTCGGCACGTACTTCCCGCCGCAGCCCCGGCACGGCATGCCGTCCTTCCGGCAGGTGCTGGAGGGTGTCGAGGCCGCCTGGCGGGACCGGCGCGAGGAGGTCGGCGAGGTGGCCGGGCGGATCCGGGCCGACCTCGCCGAGCGGGCCTCGGTGTACTCGGCCGGCGCGCACCACCCGCCCGCGGCGGCCGACCTGCACCAGGCGCTGGTCACCCTCAGCCGCGACTTCGACGAGCGGCGGGGCGGCTTCGGCGGCGCGCCCAAGTTCCCGCCGGCCATGGTGATCGAGTACCTGCTGCGCCACCACGCCCGCACCGGCTCGCAGGCGGCGCTGGAGATGGCCGTGCGCACCGGCGAGGCGATGGCCCGCGGTGGCATCCACGACCAGCTCGGCGGCGGCTTCGCCCGGTACGCGGTGGACGCCGGGTGGGTCGTGCCGCACTTCGAGAAGATGCTGTACGACAACGCGCTCCTGCTGCGCGCCTACCTGCACCTGTGGCGCGCCACCGGGTCCCCGCTGGCGCGTCGGGTGGCGCTGTCGACGGCGGACTTCCTGCTGCGCGAACTGCGCACGCCCGAGGGTGCGTTCGCCTCCGCGCTGGACGCCGACAGCCTCGACGAGGAGACCGGCGCCTCCGCCGAGGGCGCGTACTACGTGTGGGAGCCGGGCCAACTGGTGGACCTCCTCGGCCCGGCCGACGCCGCCACCGCCGCCCGGCTGTTCTCGGTGACCGCGGACGGCACGTTCGAGCACGGCACCTCCGTCCTCCAACTCCTCGCCGACCCCGATGACTTCGACGAGTTCGAGGCCATCAGGGAGCGGCTGCTCGCGGCCCGTGCCCAGCGGCCGGCCCCCGCCCGCGACGACAAGGTCGTCGCCGCGTGGAACGGCCTCGCGATCGCCGCCCTCGCCGAGACCGGCGCCCTCCTCGACCGGCCCGACCTCGTCGAGGCCGCCGAGCGCGCCGCCGACCTGCTGCTTGCCGTCCACCTCACCCCCGACGGGCGGCTGCTGCGCACCTCCAGGGACGGCCGGGCCGGTGCCAACGCGGGCGTGCTGGAGGACTACGCGGACACCGCCGAGGGCTTCCTCGCGCTGTACGCCGTCACCGGCGGGGCGGAGTGGCTCCAGCTGGCGGGCGGGCTCCTCGACACCGTGCTCAAGCACTTCACCGACGACGCGTCCGGCGCGCTCTACGACACCGCCGACGACGCCGAGGAGCTGATCCGCCGCCCGCAGGACCCGACCGACAACGCGACCCCGTCCGGCTGGACGGCCGCCGCCGGCGCCCTGCTCACGTACGCCGCCTACACCGGCTCGGCCCGCCACCGCACCGCCGCCGAACGGGCGCTCGGCATCGTCGGCGCGCTCGCCGCCCGGGCGCCGCGCTTCATCGGCTGGGGTCTCGCCGTCGCGGAGGCGCTGCTCGACGGGCCGCGCGAGGTCGCCGTCGTCGGCCCCGCGGACGACCCGGCGACGGCCGCGCTGCGGCGGGCGGCACTGCTGGCCACCGCGCCGGGGGCGGTCGTGGCGGTCGGGGCGCCGGCGACCGGCGACACCGAGGTCCCGCTGCTGGCAGACCGGCCGCTGGTGGGCGGCGCGCCCGCCGCGTACGTCTGCCGGCACTTCGCGTGCGACGCGCCGACCACGGACGCGGCGGTGCTGGGCGAGCGGCTGGGCGTGGCCGTCGAGTAGCCGCGGGCGGCGCGCGGCGGCCGGTTAATCGGTGGTGGCCGTGGCCGGGGCGGCGCGAGAATGGCGCATGGCCTGGACCCTGAGCAGTTCCCTCGACGACTTCCGCGAGCGGGCGGGCGGCTTCCTCGCCGCGCACCCGGCCGAGAACACCGTCCTGCTCACGGCCGTGCACCGGCTCGCCGAGTCGGGGCTGCAGGTCTTCGGGCCGCGGCCGCCGGCCTTCGGGTGGTGGACCGCGGTCCCGGGCGGCCCGGTCCTGGGCGCCTTCCTGCAGACGCCGCCCCACGAGCCCCGGCTCGGCCGCATGCCGGCCGACGCTGCGGCCGATCTCGCAGCCGAACTCGCCTCCGCAGGACCGGAGTTCGCGGAGGTCAACGGCGTCTGCGGCGGGGTGGGCGCGGTTCGCGCCTTCGCCTCCGCGTGGACGGCGACCACCGGGTGCCGGCAGTCCGTCAAGGAGAACCAGCGGCTGTACCGGCTCGGCGAGCCGGCCGGCCCGCCGCGCCCGCCGGCCGGCCGCCACCGGCAGGCCTCGGTGGCCGACCGGGAGCTCGTGATCCGCTGGTACGAGGAGTTCGCGGCCGAGGCCGGTGTCCTGGCGCCCGACATCCCGCGGTCCGTCGACGACCGCATCGCCGCCGGGGGCCTGCACCTCTGGGAGGACGGCGGCGAGCCGGTCGCGCTGGCCGGTAACAGCCCGGTGACCGCCGGGATGTCCCGCATCGGCCCCGTCTACACCCCCGCCGACCGCCGCGGCCGCGGCTACGCGAGCGCCGTCACGGCCGCCGCCACGGCGCACGCCCTCGCCGAGGGTGCCGCGGAGGTGCTGCTCTACACCGATCTGGCCAACCCGGTCAGCAACTCGATCTACCAGCAGATCGGGTACCGGCCGGTGGAGGACTGCCTCGGGGTGGACTTCACGCGGTAGCGGCCGAGGCCCCGTCGCGTCGCGGGGGATCACTCCCAGTCCCACCGGACCCCGAGCAGGCACGGGGTCAGCGCCGTCGCGACGAGGTGCACGCAGTGGTGCCCGTCCAGCGTCAACTCCTCACTCTCGTACGGTGCTTCGCCCGGCGAGTGGAGAGCGAAGCGGTGGCAGCGGACGGGCAGGGCGGCCGGGTCGAAGGTGACCTGGAGGACGTACTGGCCCGCGCCCGAGTTGAAGCCTCGGACGTACTCGCAGCTGGGCTCGGGCGAGGGCGCGTCGTCGAAGCCGTATCCGAGCAGGTGGGTGTCGCCCGCCCGCAGCCGGCGGTCGAGGAGGAGCTCGGCGACGAGCAGGTGGTGGGCCTGGTCGCGGCGGACGCGGCCCGGGCGGCAGTTCTCCTCGGCACGGACGCCGACGCGGGTGATGTCGCAGCCCGGGTCGCCCTGGTAGAGGGCGAGGTAGCGGTCGATGCCGTCGCGGTGGGCGCGCAGGGCGTGCTGGGAGTCGCGGCGGGCGAGCTGGCGGTCGGGGCCGATGCGGATCCGCTCGATGTGGGTGATGGTGTGCAGCCCGGTGTCGCGGGGGCCGGCGATGGTGGCGAGCAGGTCGTCGACCGCCGTTGCCGGGGTGATGAGGTCGCGGTAGGGGCGCACGGGCGGGCCCGTGGGGGCGGTGTCGGCGGCGCGGCGCGGGCCGAGCAGCCGGGTGAGGGAGTGCTCGGGCAGGTCCAGGACCTCCTCCAGGGCGGCGACGGCACGGAGCGATTCCGGCCGTTCGGGGCGCCGCCGGCCCTGCTGCCAGTAGCTGAGGCTGGTGAGGCCCACGTGGACGCCGCGCAGTGCGAGGTGGCGCCGGACGCGGTGCAGGGCGAGGCCGCGGGCGGTGATGGCGGTGCGCAGGGCCAGGTGGAACGGGCCGGTGCGCAGCGCGGCGGCGAGATCGGGGTGCTCGCTGCGGTGCATGTCTTCCTCCTGGGGAACGGGCGTGGGGAGCCCAGGATTTGACCGTGAATATTCACATCAGCCCGGCTGTTTGTCACCCGCCCGGGCGTGTCGCGCGGGCGTTCCACGGGCGGTGTTCACAGCAGGTCGCGCCCGTTCACACCTGATCCGCGATGCCCGCGGCGACCGTTGACCGGCCTTCGTCAACGGCGCGATGCTCATGGCGCGATCCGGACCGCGCCCCCACACAGCACTTCCCTCTGCTCGTGCAAGGAGGCATTCCCCCATGCCAGTTCCACGGATACGGCTGCGCCGCGCGGTCTCGGTGCTCGCGCTGGGCGTGCTCGGCCCGGCGCTCACCGCGGCCGCGGCCACGCCGGCCGCCGCCGTCCCCGGCCAGGACCGGGTCCCCACCCCGGTCCGGCCGCACGCCCAGGTCCGCCAGGCCGCCGCGCCCGGCAGCACGGCCGACCTGGCCGGCACGTACAAGAAGCTCAACATCACCATGCAGCAGCAACAGCAGACCAACTGGTGCTGGGCGGCGAGCGGGAACACCATCGCCACCTGGTTCGGCTACAACTACAGCCAGAACCAGTTCTGCAACGCGGCGTTCGGCCGCTCGGTGGACTCCAGCTGCCCCAACAGCCAGGCCACGCTGGGCGACGTCCAGAACGCGCTCGGCTGGATCGGCATCAACCCCGGTTCGTACGTCACCGGCTACCTGCGCTACAGCACGGTGCAGGCCGAGGTGGACGCGAACCGGCCGATCGAGGCGCGCATCCAGTGGAGCTCGGGCGGCGGGCACATGCACGTCCTCTACGGGTACGACACCGGCAACAACTGGGTCTACTGGGGCGACCCGTGGCCCTCCAACTACCGCTACAACTGGGCGGACTACTGGTACTACGTGAACAACGACACGTTCTCGTGGACCCACTCCCTGTACCGGATCGGCGCGTGAGGGGCGACCATGACTGACCTCGGGAAGACCCGTCGGGCCGCCACCACCGCCCTGCTGGCGGCCGGCCTCACGCTGGCCCTCGCGCCGGCCGCGCACGCCGACGCACCGGCCGGCGCGCCCGCGCCGGTGGCCGCCGCCGACCTGGCGAAGGCCCGCGACGCCGTGCAGAGCCCGGCCGTGCTGGACAGGCTCGGCCACTTCTTCGCCCGCAAGGGCGTCCCGCCGACGCAGCAGCTGACCATCGGCGCGGCCGAGGAGGCGCGGGCGGCGACCGCGGAAACGCCCCGACTCGCCGGTGACACCGTGCCGGTGTACACCCTGGACGCCGCCTTCGTGGCCGGCACCCCGGGCGCGGCCGTCGCGAAGGCGGAGTTCACCGCGAGCAAGGTGGTCGCGGCGGACGGGCAGACCGCCTCGGTGTGGACGGTCCGCCAGGGCGACGACTGGAGGGTCGTCAACATCGCCTCGGGCGGTGACGAGGGCGACTACGCGGCGAAGGCGGCGGCGGACGGCGGCACCGCGTTCCGCGAACCGCAGATCAACGCGTGGTACGTGCTGCGCGACGGCCGGGTGCTGCCGCTCGACGACGAGGCCCGCCGCTCGGTGGGCGCGGACGGGGTGGCGCTGGCCGCGTACCAGCAACTGGTCCACCGGCGGTACGGCGACAAGCTGCCCGGTTCGGCCTACGACCGGGCGGGCGAGGGCGGCGGCTACCAGGTGGGCGCCGCCGCACCGGAACCGGCGGGCCACGGTTCGCTGCTGCCCGCCGTGACGGCGGGCGCGGCGCTGGGTGCCACCGCGCTGGTCGGCGCGGTCGCGGTCCTGCGGCGGAGGACTGGCGCCCGGCGAGGGTAGGGCGTCACCGCACGGGGAGGCGGGGTCCGGCGAAGTGCCGGGCCCCGCCCTCGTGCGTCCAGGTGCGTGTCGGCGCGTGCGGTCGCGTGTGGACGGGGACGGCACGGTCGGCCGGACATGGCGGCCGTCGACCCGGGAGGGTGATCCCGGGGTCCGCGGGGGCCGTCCGGTCCGTGTTTAAGTGCGGCTCCCGCACATGGAATTGACGCAACGTTGATCTGTCGTTCGCCGTCCGGAGGCAGCTTGGAGTGACTGACGGTAGATACCATGTGGCAATCGGTCAGTGCTGGCCGACGCGTGCCGAGAGCGGAGAAGGGGTGGGGCGGCAGGAGCCGACCACGAGCCCGGCGCCGGGAAAGGGGAGCCGTAGTGGCTGACAGTGACGACAGGCGGGCCGGTGCCCAGGTGTGGGGCGCGGCCGTGGTGGTGGGGTCCGCGCTGGCCGTGGTCGCGGCCTATCTGATCAACGGTGCCGCGCTGGTCCTGGCGGTCGCCGGGGTCGAGGTGCTGCTGCTCATGGTGTACGTCGCCCGGCGCTGGCGGGCGCTGCACCGGGCGGACGCGCCCGGCGGCCACCGCCCGTCCGCCGCGCCCCCGAACGCCGCGCACTGCGAGCGCTGCCGCCGGGCCCACGAGGTGCTCGACGCGCGCCAGTCGCGCGGCGGCGCGGGCCGCGTGCCGCACCGGCGCCACCCGCAGGGCCGGGCGCCGCACGAGCACCCCTGGACGGCCGAACGGGCGGTCACCCGGTCCGTGGACGTGGACCGGACGACCGCCCGCCGTGGAGCGCCGGACTCAGCCGGCCGCGCTGTAGGCCACCAGTGAGACCCCGACGTACTGCACGATGAACGCGCCGAGCGTGAAGGCGTGGAACACCTCGTGGAAGCCGAACCAGCGCGGTGACGGGTCGGGCCGCTTGAGGCCGTACACCACCCCGCCGATGCTGTAGAGCACCCCGCCGACGATCATCAGCACCAGGACGGCCACGCCGCCGGTGCGCAGGAAGTCCGGCAGGAAGAACGCCGCGGCCCAGCCCAGCGCGATGTACACCGGCGTGTACAGCCAGCGCGGCGCGCCGACCCAGAACACCCGGAACGCGATCCCGGCCAGCGCGCCGCCCCAGACCGCCCAGAGCAGCACCTGCTGGGCGGCGCCCTTGAGCAGCAGGATCGTGAACGGCGTGTAGGTCCCCGCGATGATCAGGAAGATGTTCGCGTGGTCCAGCCGGCGCAGGACGGCGTCCCCGCGCGGCCCCCAGTCGAAGCGGTGGTAGACCGCGCTGACCCCGAACAACAGCCACGCACTCGCCGAGTAGATCGCGCACGCGATCTTGGCGGGCGTGGAGTCGGCCAGGCAGATCAGGACGATCCCGGCCGCGACGGTGGCGGGGAACATCCCGGCGTGCAGCCAGCCGCGCCACTTCGGTTTGCTCTCCGTCGCGTTCCCGGCGCCCCGCACGAGCTCTGCAGTCATGCGCAGCATGCTACCCCTTACTTACGGGTCCGTAGGTTACTGGCAGGTAGGAAGTGGCGATCGCCACACTTCGACATTTTGGAGCAATTGAAGTGTGGCGCAGCGCACTCCGTCTCGGACGTGAGCGACGTGTTACTTGCCAGTAATCATACTTACTGTAGTAAAAGATGCGTCAATTTCACCGGTGTGCCGCAATCCGGCCTTGAACCCGGAGCTACGCTGCAAGCACCCTCAGACCCCCGCTACGCCGTCTCCCCGCCGGGATGGCGTGAAGGAGCGATCGTGTCGTACGAGATCTCTGCTGTCAGCGCATCCGCGCCCACCCGTCACCAGCGCCTGGTGGCGTGGGTGAGCGAGATCGCTGAGCTCACCCAGCCGGCCCGCATCGAGTGGTGCGACGGCTCCGACGAGGAGTACCAGCGCCTCGCGGACCTGCTGGTGGCTCAGGGCACCTTCAAGAAGCTGAACGAGGAGAAGCGCCCGAACTCCTACTACGCCGCCTCGGACCCGTCCGACGTGGCGCGCGTGGAGGACCGCACCTTCATCTGCTCCGAGCAGGAGAAGGACGCCGGGCCGACCAACCACTGGAAGGCCCCCGCCGAGATGCGCGAGGTCTTCCAGGGTGAGCAGGGCCTGTTCCGCGGTGCCATGAAGGGCCGCACGATGTACGTCGTGCCGTTCTCGATGGGCCCGGTCGGCTCCCCGCTGGCCGCCTACGGCGTCGAGATCACCGACTCCGCCTACGTCGCCGTGTCGATGCGCGTCATGACCCGCATGGGCAAGGCCGTGCTCGACCAGCTCGGCGAGGACGGCGACTTCGTCAAGGCCGTCCACACCGTCGGCGCCCCGCTCGCCGAGGGCGAGGCGGACGTCCCGTGGCCGTGCAACAGCACCAAGTACATCTCGCACTTCCCGGAGACCAAGGAGATCTGGTCCTTCGGCTCGGGCTACGGCGGCAACGCCCTGCTCGGCAAGAAGTGCTACGCGCTGCGCATCGCCTCGACGATGGCCCGCGACGAGGGCTGGCTCGCCGAGCACATGCTCATCCTGAAGCTCACGCCGCCGTCCGGCGAGGTCAAGTACGTGGCCGCGGCCTTCCCGTCGGCCTGCGGCAAGACCAACCTGGCGATGCTCCAGCCCACCATCCCGGGCTGGAAGGTCGAGACGATCGGCGACGACATCGCCTGGATGCGCTTCGGCGCCGACGGCCGCCTCTACGCGATCAACCCGGAGGCCGGCTTCTTCGGCGTCGCCCCCGGCACCGGCGTGGACACCAACGCCAACGCCATCGACACCCTCTGGGGCAACACGGTCTTCACCAACGTCGCCCTCACCGACGACGGCGACGTGTGGTGGGAGGGCCTCACCGAGGAGCCCCCGGCGCACCTCACCGACTGGCGCGGCAACGACTGGACCCCCGAGTCCGGCACCCCGGCCGCCCACCCGAACGCCCGCTTCGCCGTCCCGGCCGCGCAGTGCCCGACCATCGCCCCCGAGTGGGAGGACCAGGCGGGCGTGCCGATCTCGGCGATCCTGTTCGGCGGCCGCCGCGCCACCGCCGTCCCGCTGGTGACGGAGTCCTTCGACTGGCAGCACGGCGTCTTCCTCGGCGCCAACATCGCCTCCGAGAAGACCGCCGCCGCCGAGGGCACCGTGGGCGAGCTGCGCCGCGACCCGTTCGCGATGCTGCCGTTCTGCGGCTACAACATGGGCGACTACTTCGCCCACTGGCTGAAGGTCGGCGCCCAGGCGGACGCGGCCAAGCTGCCGAAGATCTACTACGTGAACTGGTTCCGCAAGAACGCCGAGGGCAGCTTCGTCTGGCCCGGCTACGGCGAGAACAGCCGCGTGCTCAAGTGGATCGTCGAGCGCCTGGAGGGCACCGGCGAGGGCGTGGAGACCCCGATCGGCGTGCTGCCCACCACCGAGGGCTTCGACCTGGACGGCCTGGAGCTGGCCAAGGAGGACGTCGAGCTGCTCTTCACCGTGGACGCCGACATCTGGCGCCAGGAGGCCGCGCTCGTGCCGGCCCACCTGGAGATGTTCGGGGACCACACCCCGAAGGAGCTGTGGGACGAGTACAAGAGCCTCGTCGCGCGTCTCGGCTGAGCCTGAGCCTCAGCCGTGACAACGGCCGGTGCGCTGCACGAACTTCGCACCGGCCGAGCGACAGGACGGCCGGAGCCCCCCGCCGGACGGTCTTTCCCCGACCAAGGAGACCGTCCGGGCCGAGGCTCCGGCCGTAGTGTTTTTTCGCGCGTTCCGCCGGCCCCTACGGCTGGGTGTAGCCGCTGAGGAAGTCGCCGATCCTGGTGACGGCGTCGGTGATCTCCTCGGCGCGCGGCAGGGTGACGAGGCGGAAGTGGTCCGGCTCGGGCCAGTTGAAGCCGGTGCCCTGGACCAGCAGGATGCGCTGGGAGCGCAGCAGGTCGAGCACCATCTGGGCGTCGTCCTTGATCTTGTAGACCTTCGGGTCCAGCCGGGGGAAGGCGTACAGCGCGCCCTTGGGCTTGACGCAGCTGACGCCGGGGATGTCGTTGAGCAGCTCGTACGCGGCGTCGCGCGAGGCGAGCAGCCGGCCGCCGGGCAGGACGAGGTCGCGGATGGACTGCCGCCCGCCGAGCGCCGCGGCCACCGCGTGCTGGGCCGGCATGTTGGCGCACAGGCGCATCGAGGCGAGCACGGTGAGGCCCTCGATGTAGCTGCGGGCGCGGGTGCGGTCGCCGGACAGGACCATCCAGCCGGAGCGGAAGCCGGCCACCCGGTAGGACTTGGACAGCCCGTTGAAGGTGACGCAGAAGAGGTCGGGCGCGAGCGTGGCCAGCGGGACGTGCTCGGCGTCGTCGTAGAGGATCTTGTCGTAGATCTCGTCCGCGTAGACGACCAGCTTGTGGCGGCGGGCGATCTCGACGATCCCCTCCAGCACCTCGCGCGGATAGACCGCGCCGGTCGGGTTGTTGGGATTGATCACGACGATGGCCCGGGTCCGGTCGGTGACCTTGGCCTCGATGTCGGCGAGGTCCGGGTACCACTCGGCCTGCTCGTCGCAGCGGTAGTGCACGGCGGTGCCGCCGGCCAGCGAGACCGAGGCGGTCCACAGCGGGTAGTCGGGCGCCGGGACGAGCACCTCGTCGCCGTCGTCGAGCAGCGCCGTCATGGCGAGCTGGATCAGCTCGGACACGCCGTTGCCGAGAAAGACGTCGTCGACGGAGAGACCGTGCAGGCCGCGGTCCTCGTAGTGCATGACGACGGCGCGGCGGGCGGACAGGAGGCCCTTGGAGTCGCCGTAGCCGTGCGCGGTCGCGAGGTTGCGCAGGATGTCCTGGAGGATCTCCGGGGGCGCCTCGAACCCGAACACGGCGGGGTTCCCGGTGTTGAGCTTGAGGATGCGGTGGCCCTGTTCCTCCAACCGCATCGCCTCGTCGAGCACCGGCCCGCGGATGTCGTAGCAGACGTTGGCGAGCTTGCTGGACTGGATGACCTGCATGCCTGCCTACTTTAGGGCCACGACCGGGCCCCGCGGCGCGTGTCCTGGAACACATGCGGCGGGGCCCCGCGAGGGCTCCTTCGATCGGCAGGCGGGCGCCGTCAGCCGACCTTCCAAACCAGGGGTGCCGTGTCCAGGATGTTGCCGTACGTGAGGAAGGCCGGCGGGTTCTCGTTCGGAACGAGATAGACGGCACACAGCTTCACCGACTGCCCGGGCGCGAGCGTCACGAGCGCCTTGGTGTCGCACTGCGGGATCGCCTTCTCCAGGGTCGGCGCCGGCAGCGCGCCCGCCGAGTGGTCCTTCGGCTTCACCCACACCCGCATCATGTAGGCGTCCTGGGCGAGCGCGGTCCCGGTGCGGTTGGTGAACGTCATGCTGACGTAGTACGGGGTCTTGCCGGTGGTGAGGTCCGGCAGGAAGCCGAACGGGGCGATCTCGTTCGCGGTGCCCTTGGTGATCGAGACGGCCGTGGCGTCCACGGTCGAGCTCTTGCCGAGGTAGCGGCCGGTGCCGCCGAGCGCGAGCGGGTGGTCGTAGCTGACCTGCGTGACGTTGTTGCCGCCCGCGGTGACCGACGGCTGCGGGCCGTCCCCGGGCGCGGCCGGGGCGCCGGTGGCCGCGGAGGGGGCGGCGCCGGGCGTGGCCGGCGGGGTGGCGGTGGCGGGCGGCGCGGCCGGGGCGCCGGTGCTCGCGGCCGGATCGGCGTTGTCCGGGCCGCAGGCGGTCAGCAGCAGCGCGAGCGCCGCGGCCGGAACTGCGGCGCGGGCGGCCCGGGTTGTGAACCGGGTCTTCGTCATGGTCGTTCCCCCGTTGGATGATGTGGGTCGGTGGGCCCCGCCCGCCGGGCGTCCCGCTTCGTCATGCGGGCGCCGAGTGAGAGGGGGTTGCGCCGGTGATGCTAGCGGCCGCCGGGGCGGTGCCGGCCGGTTTTCTGATGGCCCCGCTGCTGCGGGGCCTGGTGGCCAGGTTCGCCGTGCCCGAGGGCGGGGCGTGGTGCCGGGTCTGTCCGTCGTGCGCGGCTCCGACGCTGCTGCTGCCGCCGACCGGGCGCTGCCCGGGCTGCCGGGAGCGGCTGGGCGCCGGCGCGTGGACGGTCGAGGCCGCCGCCGCGGCCGTCGCCGTCGCCGTGGTGCTCGCGGCGGACGGGTCGTCGGCCGCGGCGCTGGCCTGGGCGGCCGGGCTCGGCGTGGTACTCGCCTTCGTCGACGGCCGGGTGCGCCGGCTGCCGTACCGGCTGACGCTGCCGCTGGCCGCCGGACTGGCCGTGCTGCTGGCCGGGTCCGCCGTGGCCGAGGGCCGGCCGGGGGTGCTGGTGCGCTGCCTGCTGGTGGCGCTCACGGCCGGGGCCCTGTTCGAACTGCCGGTCTGGCTGGGCCTGATGGGCCCGGGGGACTCCCCGCTGGCGTTCGCGCTGGGCGGTCTGCTCGGCTGGTACGGCTGGGGCGTGGCGTTCAGCGGGCTGTTCTTCACCGTCCTGCTGGCCGGTCTGTGGGCGGTGCTGAGGGCCGTCGCCGCCCTGGCGCGCCGCCGGCCGGTGCGCGGACTCGACATCCCGGTGGGCCCGTTCCTGCTGCTCGGCACGCTGTTCGCGGTGGTGGTGCGCTGAGCGGCCGGGGCACGCACGGGCGGGGCCCGCAGCACCGGTCGCGGTACTGCGGGCCCCGCCGCGGACGCGCCCGCCCCACCCTCGAGGAGCGGCGCGTCGCGGGGAGTCAGGTCCTTGCGGTGCTCACTGCATCTTGTGGACGAACGGGCCGACCGCGTTGGAGAACGCGTTGCCGTTGCTGGCGTCCCAGTTGGTGGACCAGGTCATCGCGCCGCGGATGGTCGGCCACTTGGCCGGCGGGACGAAGCTGCCGCAGTTGTTGCCGGTGGCCAGGCAGTTGAGCGCGTTGTCCACCACCGACGGGTCGACGTAGCCGCCGCTGGCCGCCTTGGCGGAGGCGGGGACGCCGATGCCGACCTGGTCGGGCCGCAGCCCGCCCTGGATGTGGGTGCAGACCTGCGAGGTGATGAAGTCGATCGTGCCCTGGTTGTAGACCTTGCCGTCGCAGCCGTTCATGCCGCCCGAGTTGTAGAACTGGGTGTTGACGACGGTCAGGATGTCCTTGGTGTTGAGCGCCAGCTGGAAGTAGGTGCCGGCGGTGCTGTACATCCCGATCGTCTCGGGCGCCATCGTCAGGACGAAGCCGGGGCCGACCTTGGCCTGCAGGGCGTGCAGCGCGTCGCCGAGCGGGCCGGGCTGGACGCCGTTCTCCAGGTCGACGTCGATGCCGTCGAAGCCGTAGTCCTTGAGGATCGCGGCGGCGCTGTTGGCGAACGCGGCGCCGGCCGTCGCGTCGCCGACGCTGATCGCGCCGTTCTGGCCGCCGATGGACAGGACGACCTTCTTGCCGGCCGCCTGCTTGGCCTTGATGTCGGCGCGGAACTGTGCGTCGGTGTAGCCGCCGAGGGCCTTGGACAGGCCCGGGTCCAGGGTGAAGCCGATCGCGCCGGTCTGGGTGGGCACGGCGTCGGCGAAGGAGACCGCGATGATGTCGTAGGCGCTCTGGACGTCGGCCAGGCGCTGCGGGGTCGAGCCGTTGTCGAAGTTCTGCCAGTAGCCGGTGACGGCGTGCGCGGGCAGACCGGTGGCCGGTGGCGTGGTCGGCGGGGCGGTCGGGGTCGCGGTGGCGGTCGGCGTGGCCGTGGGGGTCGGCGTGGCGGTCGGAGTGGGGGTCCGGGTCGGCGTCGGGGTCGCGGTGGCCGTCGGGGTCGCGGTCGGCGTGGCGGTGGCCGTCGCGGTCGGGCTCGGCGCCGGGGTGCCACCCGGGCCGGCCAGGCTCACGTCGTCCGCGAGGTAGGCGGCCTGGCCGTACCAGCCGTGCAGGTACAGCGTGATGCTGGTGGCGTTCGGGCCGGTGGTGAAGGTGGTGGCCAGCTGGTTCCAGCCGGTCTGGTTCGACCACACGCTCGGGTCGGTGGCGCCGGTGCCGCGCGCGCCGAGGTAGACGTACGGGCCCTGGACCCACGCGCTCAGCGAGTAGCTGGAGTTGGGCAGCACGCTGACGGTCTGGGTGCACTCGGCGGTGTCCGCCGATGCCGGGGCGGCCTGGAGCGCGCCGCTGCCGGAGTGGACCGGGGCGGAGACGGCGGCGGCGGTGCCGGTGCAGGTCCAGCCGGCGAGCCCGTTCTCGAAGCCGCCGTTGGTGACGAGCTCTCCGACGGCCGCGCTCGCGCCGCCGGCGAGGAGCGCGAGGCCGGTGCCGGCCAGCGCGAGGGCGGTCGCACCGGCGGCGACGGCCGGGAGGGGGCTGCGCCGGCGCTTGTGCGCGGGCTGGTTCGGCGTAAGGGCCATGGGGTGACGCTCCTGGGGGAGGAGCGGCCGCCGCGGTGGGGGTCGCGGCGGCCGCGTGTGGGGGAGGGGAGGTCCGCGGTCATGCTGGAGGAGGGGCCGGGACCGTCGCGTCGATCTCGTTCCGTCCCGGATCAAAAGCTGGACTAGACCATTGCCGGGCGTCAAGCACCGGAACGTCGGCTTACGGATTCCTTAAGGAACCGGAGACCGTTCCGTGGCCGTCGCCGCCGGCCCCGCCCGCGGCCCGCGACACGCACGCCGCGACAGACTTCGTACAGGACCGTGACCAGACCGCTACCTGCGGCTTTCCCGGTCGCCTGCGCGCCGGAGTAGGCTGCGCCGGGGTGGTGACGCACCCGCCGAAATGAGTACGGAGGGGCCGAAAACATGGGTCTGCGCGATGTCGTGGAACGCACGCCGGGGCTGCGCACGCTGCTGCACGGCGCGTACGGGCTCTACGGCCGCCGGGTCGAGGTCCACCTCGCCCGTACCCCCAACCACATCGGCGTGATCCTCGACGGCAACCGCCGCTGGGCCAAGGCCGCCGGCGGCTCCACCGCGTACGGCCACCAGCGCGGCGCCGACAAGATCAGCGAGTTCCTCGGCTGGTGCGACGAGACCCACGTCAAGGTCGTCACCCTCTGGATGCTCTCCACCGACAACCTCGACCGGCCCGCCGACGAACTCGTCCCGCTGCTCGGGATCATCGAGGACGCCGTCACGGGCCTCGCCGCCGCCCGCCGGTGGAAGGTGCACCCGGTCGGCGCGCTGGACCTGCTCCCGCAGCACACCGCCGACGTGCTCAAGCGCGCCGCCGAGGAGACCGCCGGGATCGAGGGCATCACCGTCAACGTCGCCGTCGGCTACGGCGGCCGGCACGAGATCGCAGACGCCGTCCGCTCGCTGCTCCAGGAGCACGCCGAGCGCGGCACCTCGATCGAGGAACTGGCCGGGATCCTGGACCCGGAGCACATCGCGGAGCACCTCTACACCCGCAACCAGCCCGACCCGGACCTGATCATCCGCACCTCGGGCGAGCAGCGGCTGTCCGGATTCCTGCTCTGGCAGAGCGCGCACAGCGAGTTCTACTTCTGCGAGGCGTACTGGCCGGCCTTCCGCAAGGTCGACTTCCTGCGGGCGCTGCGCGCGTTCGAGCAGCGGCACCGGCGCCTGGGCCTGTAGCGCCCGCCGCTCCCGACTGACCCCCCGTAGGGGTGGCCTACCCGGCCGCCGCGCGAGGCCAAACGTTCACCGGCAATGATCCGTCAGTTCGCCAGGGGCGCGAATGCACCGCCCCTCGCCTGGGAATACTCCAGTCAGTCCGGTCCCGGGGCCACCGGGGCAGCGGGGCCGGCTTGCCGCGGATGACGCAGGGTCATCCGCTCTGGAGGCCTAGTGGTCAGTTCCAAGAGCCGCCGGACACCAGACCGGCGCACGTACGTTCTCGACACCAGCGTGCTCCTGGCGGACCCTCTCGCCATGACCCGCTTCGAGGAGCACGAGGTCGTCCTCCCGGTGGTCGTCGTCACCGAGCTGGAGGCCAAGCGGCACCACCCCGAGCTGGGCTACTTCGCCCGCCAGGCGCTGCGGCTGCTCGACGACTACCGCATCCGCCACGGCCGGCTCGACGAGCCGATCCCGGTCGGAGAGCTCGGCGGGACCATCCGGGTCGAGCTCAACCACTCTGACCTGTCGATACTGCCGGCCGGCTACCGCTCCGGGGGAGGCGAGGCGGACACCCGGATCCTCGCGGTCGCCCGCAACCTGCAGGCCGAGGGCTACGACGTCACCGTCGTGTCCAAGGACCTGCCGCTGCGGATCAAGGCCAGCTCGGTGGGCCTGCTCGCCGAGGAGTACCGGGCCGAGCTCGCGATCACCTCCGGCTGGACGGGCATGTCCGAGCTGCACGTCGCGGCCGACGACGTGGACGCGCTGTTCGCGGCCGGCCACGACGCCGCGGTGGACATCGAGGGGGCCGCCGAGCTGCCCGTCCACACCGGACTGGTGCTCACCTCGGAGCGCGGCCGCGCGCTCGGCCGGGTGACCGGCGACGGCCGGGTCCGGCTGGTGCGCGGCGAGCGGGAGGCGTTCGGCCTGCGCGGGCGCAGCGCCGAACAGCGGGTCGCGCTGGACCTGCTGCTCGACCCGGACGTCGGCATCGTCTCGATGGGCGGCCGGGCCGGCACGGGCAAGTCCGCGCTGGCGCTGTGCGCGGGGCTGGAGGCGGTGCTGGAGCGGAGGCAGCATCGCAAGGTGATGGTCTTCCGGCCGCTGTACGCGGTCGGCGGGCAGGAACTCGGCTACCTGCCGGGGTCCGAGACGGAGAAGATGAGCCCCTGGGCGCAGGCGGTCTTCGACACCCTCTCCGCCGTCACCACTCCGGACGTGATCGAGGAGGTCATCGCACGGGGGATGCTGGAGGTCCTGCCGCTCACCCACATCCGCGGGCGCTCGCTGCACGACGCCTTCGTGATCGTGGACGAGGCGCAGTCGCTGGAGCGGAACGTCCTCCTGACGGTCCTGTCCCGGATCGGCCAGGGCTCGCGGGTGGTGCTCACCCACGACGTGGCGCAGCGGGACAACCTCCGGGTGGGCCGGTACGACGGCGTGGTGGCGGTGGTGGAGAAGCTGAAGGGGCATCCGCTGTTCGCGCACATCACCCTCACCCGCTCGGAGCGCTCGCCGATCGCGGCTCTGGTCACGGAAATGTTGGAGGACATCCACCCGTGATCCACAACTGACCGGGACATAGTCGGACAATCCGGTCAACTTTGCATGTGGGGCCCGCTCCTGACGGAGCGGGCTCCGTCCGTTTCATCACATCGAGTACCTGTCTGTCCGGAGAACTCCCGTGCGATGAATGTGACATGCGCCACGCGGACGGGAATTGCGTCGAACGTGTCCGGTGCGGCATGGTGAGGTTTCTGTCAGGCCCCGCGTACGGCGCGGCAGGGCTTCCGGGTGACCGGAGTCCGGCCCGGAAGGTCCGCCAACTCCGTTCGGTGGACGCACAATTGAAAACCGATGAGCCGTACGCCGCCCGATTCAAACGCCCGGTCGCCTCACCTCGGCCGGACGCCGGGCCAGCACCTCCCGTGACCAGAGCAGCTACGGAGGTCCGTGCCAAGGGGCATGTTGCGTCCGCACGGTCACGCGTGGGCGATGCTGGAAGGAAACCATGTGACTCGGATCTCGGTCCGGGGAGTTGCTGTGGCCTCCGCCACCGCCGTCACCGCCGTCGGTGCCGTCGTGGGTGTGGCCTCGGGCAGCGAGGGCAAGACCACGCAGACGGTCGACGTCGCCGGCGCGACCTTGCTCGCCGAAGTCCCCTCTGGCGCCCAGGCGCAGATCATCAGTGACAACATCGGCCAGCAGGCGTCCTCCCAGCAGGCCTCTGCCGAGGCTGCCGCCAAGGCCGCCGCGGAGCAGAAGGCCGCCGAGGAGGCCGCGCGCCAGAAGGCCGCCGCCGACGCCCAGGCGAAGGCGGACGCGCAGGCCAAGGCCGACGCCGCCGCCAAGGCGGCCGCGGACGCCCAGGCGAAGCGGCAGGCCGACGAGGCCGCCAACCGCTCCAAGGCCCGCTCGGCCCTGGCCGCCACGGACAACAGCGCCCCGCCGGTCTCGGTCAGTCCGGGCTCGGTGCAGGACATCGCGCGGCAGATCGTCGGCAACGACACCCAGTTCCAGTGCTTCAGCCAGATCGTGAAGCGCGAGAGCGGCTGGGACTACACCGCGACCAACAAGAGCTCCGGTGCCTACGGCCTGGTCCAGGCGCTGCCCGGCTCCAAGATGGCCTCGGCCGGTGCCGACTGGCGCACCAACCCGGCGACCCAGATCCAGTGGGGCCTCAGCTACATGAACAGCCGCTACGGCAGCCCCTGCGGCGCCTGGTCGTTCTGGCAGGCCCACAGCTGGTACTAGGAGCCACCCGCCGCGGCGGACTCCACGCAAGGCCACGGCCCCCGGCCGCTCACCCGCTGAGCGCCCGGGGGCCGTGTCGTTCGCGACCCCGCCGGGCGGGCGGGCCGCGCCGCCCGGCCGCGCTGACCAACGCGCTCACGGGCGGTGCGGTCCGGGGTGCGGACGCGGGGCGCGGGAAGGGGTCCTGGTTTTGCTTCCCGCGCCGACCGGTCCGCCGGCGGATGGCTGGGGGCCGCTCCGGCTTCGGGGTCTCGCTCCGACACCTCCCCAGCGTCGTGCATCCGAAACCTTGCGTTCCGTCCCCATTTACGGGTGTTTGCCCGCCGGGTGGGTGCGTTCGAACCGGAGTCGGCCGGGCCGAACCCGCCGGGCGGCCGGTCGCACCCCGCCCCGGGCGGGTAGCGTCATCCCTGACGGCCGTGGCGTGACGCACGGCGTACCGCCGGGCGACGGCGGACCGGCACGGGAGCGGTGGTAGCGAGGATGGCGCGGGGCGGGAAGGCCTTCAAGGCCGTGGCCAAGGGCATGGCCGTGGTGGCGAGTGCGGCCGCCGTGATCGAACGGCGCCGGCGGGCCGCGATGGCGGCCGATCCGCACGACGCCGTCCCGCTCCCGGACGCCCTCCCGGACACCGACCGGGCCGGCGCGCCCGCCGCCGTGGCCGCACCGGCCCCGGCCGACGCGGCCGGGCCGCTGCCCGTCCCGCGCACCGACCCCGCCCCCGTCGCGGAGGCGCCGCCCGCCCCGGTGGAACCGGCCGCTCCGGCGCCGGTCGCGCCGGGTGCCCAGGGCGCGCACCCCCGGGAGTACCACCCCGGCCGGCCCGCGACGCCCGTCGAGGCCGTGCCGTGGGGTCTGCGGGTCGCCGCCGAGTCCACCTGGCGGCTGCTGCTGCTCGGCGCCGCGCTCTACGTCGTCTTCTACGTCGTCGACATGCTGCGGCTGGTCGCCTTCTCGGTGCTGGCCTCGCTGCTGATCTCGGCGCTGCTGGAGCCCTCGGTCTCCTGGCTGCGCCGCCACGGCGTGCCGCGCCCGCTCGCGGCCGTCGGGGTGTTCCTGAGCGGCCTGGCCGGGATAGGGCTGGTCGGCTGGTTCGTGGTCTGGCAGGTCAGCACGAACCTGTCGGACGTCACCAGTCAGGTCCAGAAGGGTGTCATCCAGCTGCGGGACTGGCTGATCGACGGCCCGCTGCACCTGACCCAGCAGCAGATCACCGACTTCGCCAACCAGATCACCAAGGCGATCACCACCAACACGGACCAGATCACCTCGGCCTCGCTCACCACCGCGCAGATCGCCGTCGAGGTGCTGACCGCGGTGCTGATGACCTTCTTCACCACGTTCTTCTTCATCTACGACGGCCAGAAGATCTGGAACTGGGCGCTGCGCGGGCTGCCCCGGCACTCCCGCTTCGCGATGGCCGGGGCCGGGCCGAAGGCCTGGACGACACTGACCGCGTACGTGCGCGGCACCGTGTGCGTGGCGTTCATCGACGCGGTCTGCATCGGCATCGGGATCGACCTGCTGGGCGTGCCGATGGCGATGCCGCTGGCCGTGATCATCTTCCTGGGCGCCTTCGTGCCGCTGGTCGGCGCGCTCGTCACGGGCACCGCGGCGGTCCTGATCGCGCTGGTCACGCAGGGCCCGTGGACGGCGCTGATGGTGCTGGTCGTGCTCGTCGCGGTGATGCAGATCGAGAGCCACGTGCTCCAGCCGCTCATCCTCGGGCGCGCGGTGCGGGTCCACCCGCTGGGCGTCGTGCTCGGCGTCGCGGCGGGCGGCATCATCGGCGGCATCGGCGGCGCGGTCGTGGCCGTCCCGCTGATCGCCGTCACCAACACCGTCGTGACCCACCTGCGCAAGCGCAACGAGGCCGGGCAGGCCGTGTTCACCGCGCTGGAGAACGCCCGCGAGGCGGCCGGGCGCACCGCCGCGCCCCCGGCCGCCGCTCCCGCCCCGGCTCCGGTCGCCGACTGAGACGACCGGGCCGACCGGTCGACCGGGACGACGGAAGGGCCCCGCCGGACGGCTGTCCGGCGGGGCCCTTCGGGTACGCGCGCGTCCGTCAGGCGTCGACGGCGGCGAGGGCGGCCTCGGAGTCGAGGACGCCGGCCACGGCCTGGAGCACGGCGGCGATCTTCATCGAGGCCTGGATGACCTCGCGCTCGACGCCGGCCTTGCGCAGCACGGCCTCGTGCGAGTCGAGGCACTGGCCGCAGCCGTTGATGGCCGAGACCGCGAAGCACCAGAGCTCGAAGTCGACCTTCTCGACGCCCGGAGTGCCGATGATGTTCATCCGCAGACCGGCCCGCATGCTGCTGTACTCCTTGTCGGAGAGCAGGTGCAGCGTCCGGTAGTAGACGTTGTTCATCCCCATGACGGCCGCGGCGCCCTTGGCGGCGTTGTACGCCTCCGGGGAGAGGTTGGCCTTGGCCTCGGGCTCCAGCTCGCGCAGCACGGCGGGGCTGCGGGTGGCCATCGCGCAGGAGAGGACGGTGCCCCACAGCTGCTGGGCGGGGAGGTCGGAGTTGCCGATGACCGAGCCCAGGTTGAGCTTGAGGTCCTTGGCGTAGTCCGGGAGGGCGGACTTCAGGTCGTCGAGGGCCATGGGTCAGCCCGCCAGCAGGGCCTGGGCGTCGAGGGTGTCCTCGCCCTTGTTCCAGTTGCAGGGGCACAGCTCGTCGGTCTGCAGGGCGTCCAGCACGCGCAGGACCTCCTTCGGGTTACGGCCGACGGAGCCGGCGGTCACCATGACGAACTGGACCTCGTTGTTCGGGTCGACGATGAACACCGCGCGCTGGGCGGTGCCGTCGGCGGCCTCGACGCCGCAGGCCTGCATCAGCTCGTGCTTGACGTCGGCCAGCATCGGGAAGGGCAGGTCGCGCAGGTCCTTGTGGTCCTTGCGCCAGGCGTGGTGCACGAACTCGGAGTCGCCCGAGACACCCAGGATCTGGGCGTCGCGGTCGGCGAACTCGTCGTTCAGCTTGCCGAAGGCGGCGATCTCGGTCGGGCAGACGAAGGTGAAGTCCATCGGCCAGAAGAAGACGATCTTCCACTTGCCCTCGTAGGACTTGTGGTTGATGTCGGCGAAGGCGTTCGCGGCGTCGAGGTCGACACAGGCCTTGAGGTCGAACTCGGGGAACTTGTCACCGATCGTGAGCACGTTCGCTTCTCCTGAAGTGAGACTGCGGGGAGTTGTCCGGATTGCGGACAGGGCTCCACGATTCCACATCGTGGACTGATCAGGGAAATAGCTACACTCGATGTGTCTGATCGGAGAAAGTTATCAATAACCAGTCCGCCGGCGCCCCCGGCCCCGTTCGCAGTCCCCGCGCGCCCACGCTCGCGCAGCTCAGGGCGTTCGTCGCGGTCGCCGAGCACCGGCACTTCCGCGAGGCGGCCGCCGCCACCGGCACCAGCCAGCCCGCGCTCTCCGGAGCGGTCGCGGCACTGGAGGAGTCATTGGGTGCCCAACTCGTCGAGCGTACGACGCGCAAGGTGATCGTGACGCCACTGGGGGAGCGGGTGCACGCGCACGCCCGCCGGGTGCTCGCGTCGCTCCAGGCGCTCACCGAGGAGGTCGAGGCCGCGCGCCGCCCGTTCACCGGGCCGCTGCACCTCGGCGTCATCCCGACCGTCGCGCCCTACCTGCTGCCCACCGTCCTGCGGCTGGTCCGCGACCGCTACCCGGAGCTGGAGCTGCACGTCCACGAGGAGCGCACGCCCTCCCTGCTGGAGGGGCTGGCGGTCGGGCGGCTGGACGTCCTGCTGCTCGCGCTCCCGGCCGGCGGCACCTCGCCGACCCGGGACATCCCGCTGTTCGACGAGGACTTCGTGCTGCTGACCCCGCCCGGGCACCCGCTCGCCGGGCGGATCGACGTCCCGCGCGACGTGCTGCTCGACCTGGACGTGCTGCTGCTGGAGGAGGGCCACTGCCTGCGCGACCAGGCCCTCGACATCTGCCGCGAGGTCGGCGCCGACCCGGCCGGGTCGACCACCCGGGCGGCCGGCCTGTCCACACTGGTCCAACTCGTCGCCGGGGGCCTCGGCGTGACGCTGCTGCCCGCGACCGCCCTGGACGTCGAGGCCGGTCGCGCCGACCGGCTCGCCGCCGTGCGCTTCGCCGCCCCCGCGCCCGGCCGGCGCATCGGCCTGGCCACCCGCCCGGGCTCGGCCCGCAGCACCGAGTACGACCGTTTCGCCGCCTCGCTGCGCGAGGTCCTGGCCGAACTCCCGGTCCGGATCGTCGAGTAGGGCGTGACTAGGGGATCTCCGCCGGCGCCGCCAGGCACAGTCCGACCGTCGTCGCCACCAGCAGGTCGAGCGCCCGCACGGTGTCCGCGTCCGGCTCGGCGGCGGGCTCCGCGCCCAGCGCGAGGTAGCGCGCCGTCAGGCCGTCGAAGCCGCTGAGGAAGTGGACGGCGATCTCGCGCGCCGGCATCGGCAGGGTCAGCCCGTGCGCCGCCGCGAGCGCGGTGAGCATCTCGGTCGCCGTGCCCTCGACCTCGCGCTGGAGCGCCAGCATGATCTCCTGCAGGTCGGCGTCGCGCATCGCCAGCGCGCCGAACTCGCTGAGCAGCACGCAGCGCCCCTCCTCGCCGGTCGCGGCGTCCCAGAGCGCGTGCACGAGCGTGCGGACCTGCTCGCCGAACGGGCCGTCGCCGGGGGAGGCCGCCCGGACCTGGCCGATGAAGTCGGCGGTCAGCTGCTCGACGACGGCCCGGTAGAGGTCCTTCTTGGTGCCGAAGGTGTAGTGCACCGTCGCCTGGGCCACGCCGAGCTCGGCCGCGATCGCCCGGGTGCTGCCGGCCGCGATGCCCTCGCGGCTCATCAGGTCGAGGGCGGCCTGCACCAGCTGGGGCCGCCGTTCTGCGGCGGGGACGTGTGCCATCCAGCCAGGGTATCGCCATGGTCGGGCAACTGCGTCGAACGAATCTGTCGATTGCTCGTGTCGATCGACTTTGTCATCCGACAAAGTCGAGCGTACGGTGGATCCGAGACCTGGTCAGGCACCCGCCTGCCCGACGACCGGACCGAAGGGTCAGCCATGGCCACGTACCTGTACCGATTGGGCCGCTACTGCTTCCGGCGCAGACGGGCCGTCCTGGCCGTCTGGATCGCCGTGCTGATCGCCGTCGGCGGTGCCGCCGGGGCGTTCGCGGGCAAGACCGGTAACGAGTTCAAGGTCCCCGGCACCGAGGCGCAGGCGACCCTCGACCGGATCAAGGACGCCTTCCCGCAGCAGGGCCACGGCTCCGCGCAGATCGTCTTCGCCGCCCCGGCTGCCGAGGGCATCAAGGCGCCGGACGCGGGCCGCGCGGTCAGCGAGGCCGTCCACCGGATCGCCGCCGTCCCGGGCGTGGCCGCCGCGCCCGACCCGTACGCCACCGGCGCGGTCTCGCCGGACGGCAAGGTCGCGATCGCACTGGTCTCCTTCGACCGCAAGCTCGGCGACATCACCGACCAGCAGCGCGAGGCGGTCAGGGCAGCCGCCGAACCGGCCCGCGCGGCCGGGCTGGACGTCGCCTTCGGCGGCGACGCGTACAACCGGATGGCCCAGGTCGACGGCGGCGAGGCGATCGGCCTCGCGGTGGCCGGCGTGGTGCTGGTGATCACCCTCGGCTCGCTGGTCGCCGCCGGACTGCCGCTGCTCACCGCGCTGGTCGGCGTCGGCGCCGCGATGGCCGGACTGCTCGCGCTCACCGGCTCGTTCGAGATCATCACCACCGCGCCCGTGCTGGCGCTCATGGTCGGGCTCGCGGTCGGGATCGACTACGCGCTGTTCATCCTCTCCCGCCACCGCCGCCACCTGGACGAGGGCCTGACGCCCGAGGAGGCCGCGGCCCGCGCCACCGCGACCGCCGGCAGCGCCGTCGTGTTCGCGGGCCTGACCGTCGTCGTGGCGCTCGCCGGGCTCGCCGTCGCGGGCGTCCCGTTTCTCACCGTGATGGGCCTCGCCGCCTCCGGCGCCGTCGTCGTGGCCGTCCTGGTGGCGATCACGCTGCTGCCCGCGCTGCTCGGCTTCGTCGGCCGCCGGATCGACCGGCTTCCGGTCTGGCGGCGGGCCATGCGCACGGGCGGCACCACCACGATGGGCGAGCGCTGGGCCGGTTTCGTCGTGCGCCGCCCGCTGCCCGTCCTGCTCGTCGGCCTGGCCGGGCTCGGCGTCCTCGCGGTGCCCGCCGCGAGCCTCAGCCTCGGCCTGCCGGGCGGCGGTTCGCAGGCCGCGGGGACGGACGCGCGCAAGGCGTACGACCTGGTCAGCGAGGGCTTCGGGCCCGGGTTCAACGCGCCGCTCGTCGTCGTGGTGGACGCGAAGGGCACGCCGCAGCCCGAGCGGGCCGTGCAGGGCGTGGCGGCGGAGCTGCAGACGCTGAAGGGCGTGCAGACGCTGCTGCCGCCCGCCGTCGACCGGGCCAGTGGGACGGCCCTGCTGACCGTCATCCCGCGGACCGGGCCCGACGACGAGGCCACCAAGTCGCTCGTCAACGAGATCCGCGACCAGCGCGCCGAGTTGAAGGCCTCGACCGGGGCCGGCATCGCCGTCACCGGCACCACGGCCGCGAACATCGACGTCTCCACCAAGCTCGGCCAGGCGCTGCCGCCCTTCCTCGCGGTCATCGTCGGCATCGCGATGGTGCTGCTGGCGCTGGCGTTCCGCTCGGTGCTGGTCCCGCTCAAGGCGGTGGCCGGGTTCCTGCTCAGCATCACCGCCTCGCTCGGCGCCGTGGTCGCGGTCTACCAGTGGGGCTGGCTCGACGGCCTGATCGACGTGCCGAAGGTCGGACCGGTGGTGAGCTTCGTGCCGATCCTGCTGATCGGGGTGCTGTTCGGGCTGGCGATGGACTACGAGCTGTTCCTGGTCTCCGGGATGAAGGAGCAGCACGTCCACGGCACGGCGCCCCGGGAGGCCGTGGTGGCCGGGGTGCGAGGCGGCGCCCGGGTGGTGACGGCGGCCGCGCTGATCATGGTGGCGGTGTTCGGCTCGTTCGTCTTCGGCCACGACCCGATCGTCCAGCCGATCGGCTTCGCCCTCGCGGTGGGCGTGCTGGTGGACGCCTTCGTCGTGCGGATGGCGCTGGTGCCGGCCGCGATGGCGCTGTTCGGCAAGGCCGCGTGGTGGTTCCCGAAGCGGCTGGAGAAGATCGTGCCGCGGGTGGACATGGAGGGCGAGCAGTTGATCGCGCGGCTGGAACGGGAACCGGAGCGGCAGCCGGGGGAGGCGAAGCAGCCGGCCGGGGTCTGACCGGCCCCACGAGCCGTGCCCGGCGGGAGGCGTTCCCGCCGGGCACGGCTGTCGTCACGGTCGTTACTGCGGCAGCCGCTGCTCGAACCAGACCACCTTGCCGGTGCCCAGCCTGGTCGCGCCCCAGCGGTCGGCGCAGCGGGCCACTATCTGCAGCCCGCGCCCCCGCTCGTCCTCGGGGCCGGTCCGGCGCGGGCGGGGCAGCAGCGGGCTGTCGTCGCCGACCTCGCAGCGCAGCCTGGTGGTGCGCACCAGGCTCAGGGTGACCGGACGCGTCGCGTGCTGGACGGCGTTGGTGACGAGCTCGCTGACCATCAGTTCGGTCGCCTCGCTGAGCTCGCCGAGTCCCCAGCGGCGCAGCGTGTGCGCGGCCAGCCGGCGGGCCCGGCCCGGCGTCTCGTTGCGCGGCTGGAGGTACCAGTGCGCGACGTCCCCGGCCGGGATGCCGTCGAAGCAGGCGCCGAGCAGGGCGATGTCGTCGCCGCGGTCGCCCGGCGGCAGGATCCGCAGCGCCTCCTGGCACAGCTGCTCTGGGGCGTGCCAGGAGGAGCCGGCGATCTTGGCGCGGAGCAGTTCGAGGCCGTCGCTGAGCGGGCGGCTGCGGGTCTCGACCAGGCCGTCGGTGAACAGCAGCAGGGCCGATCCGGGCGGGGCGGGCAGTTCGACGGAGTTGAAGTCGACCCCGCCGACGCCGATGGGCGCCCCGGAGTCGAGCTCGACCAGCTCGGCCGTCCCGTCCGGCCGCACGAGCACCGGCGGGACGTGCCCGGCGTTGGCGATCACCACGCGGTTGGCGATCGGGTCGTACACCGCGTAGACGCAGGTGGCCAGGTGCTGTTCGCGGCCGAGCCGCTGGGCCTGTTCGTCCAGGTGGTAGAGCACCTCGTGGGGCGGCAGGTCGAGCGCGGCCAGGGTCTGCGCGCTGGTGCGGAGCTGGCCCATGATGGCGGCCGAGGTGAGCGAGTGGCCCATGACGTCGCCGACGATCAGGGCGACCCGGTTGCCGGGCAGCGGCACCGCGTCGTACCAGTCGCCGCCGACCTGGGCACCGCGCTCGCCGGGCAGGTAGCGCTGGGCGAGGCGCACGCCGTGCGGCTGCGGGAGGCGCAACGGCAGCATGCTGCGCTGGAGTTCGTTGGCTATCTCCCACTCGCGGGCGTACCGCAGGGCGGTGTCGACGGCCAGCCCGGCCTGGGTCGCGAGGTGGGCCGCGGTCGCGGTGTCCGCGGCGTCGAACGCCGGGCGGCCGGTGCGTTCGGGAGGCCGTCGGATCAGGACGAGCAGACCGAGCACCGCCTTGCGCCCGCGCAGCGGCAGCGCGAGGACGGACGTGCCCGCGCCGAGCCGGGCCAGCCCGCGGGCGCCGTACAGCTCGCGCAGCAGCGTCTCGGTGCGCTCGGCGCCGGGCGTGCCGATCACGGCGGCCTCGGCGGGCCGGCGGCTGAGCAGGGCGTGCGCGAGGGCGCCGCCGCGGGTCACCGGGGTGGCGGGCCCGCCGTCGGCGTTCGAGCGGGTGCCCCAGCGGGTGCGCCGGCGGTCCTCCGCGCCGCTGGGGCGGCCCTGGCGCCCGATCCGGGTGCCGGTGCTGTAGTGGATCCGCAGCTCGTCGGGGAAGCCGGGTTCGCGCTCGACGTTGGGCAGCGGGTCGCGCAGGTGGACGACGGCGGCGTCGGCGAGGGCCGGGACCAGCACCCGGCCGACGTTGCGCAGCGTCGCGGCGAGGTCGAGGGCGCTGTTGATCCGCCGGGTCGCCGAGTCGAGCCAGCCGAGGCGCCCGGCGACGTCGTCGCGCCCGGCCACCGCGGGTTCGCTGCGCGGCTGGGGGAGCGCAGGCGGCTGTCCGGCCTCGGTGTTGAGCTGGTCGCGCACGGCTGCCTGTCCTGGGCTCGGGGTGGGCTCTGGGGTGTTCTGCTTGCTGGTCTCTTCCGCTGTCGCGGCTGTCGGCGTGCTCGGGAGCCGCCGCCGGGCGGTCAGCCGACGCGTCGACAGCAGAGGAACAGTTGCTCCTCCGGCGGCAGCGAGGTACTGGCCGGCGCGTACGGGTGCCCCGAACACTCCTCGACGGCGAATCCGGACGCGACCAGAACCCGTTCCAGATCCTCCCGCAGATACCCGCTGATCCGCAGCTCTCTGCCAAGGAACGGAAGCGGAACGTGATCCAGATCGGCCTCGACCATCCCGAGCGCCAGCAGCCCGCCCGGCCGCAGCAGCGCGTGCAGCCGGCCGAGAACGGTCGGGATCTCGTCCTGCGGCAGCAGGATCAACGAGAAGAACGCGGTGACGGCGGCGAACCCGCCCGCGCCGTCCGGCCCGAGCCCGGGCACGTTCCAGACCCGCCCGGCGCGCTCGGTGCCCAGGTCGTAGAGGTCGATCCGGTGGTAGACGGGCGGGTGCTCCCCCTGGTGGTGCGCCTGCGCGGCCAGCGTGAGCATCACGTCCGAGAGGTCCGTCCCGATGACCCGCAGTCCGCCCGCGGTCAGCTGGCGGACCGTCGGCTCCCCGGTGCCGCAGCCGACGTCGAGGACCCGGGCGCCCGGCTCCAGCTCCGCCAGCAGCCGCCGTGCGCACGCGAGCTGCCCGTCCTTGGCCGGGAACGCCTCGCCGTACCCGGCGCCGATCGTGTCGAAGGCGACCGCCTGCAACGCCCGTACGGCCCGGCGCCGCCGGGCGTCGGGCTCGTCGTCACCCGCGTCCTCGCCGACGGGGAACGGGTCCGATATCTGTCCGGTCGTCACGATAGAGAGGCACCCTTCCACCCTGGCCTCCGCCAGCCTGGCCGGCCGCTGCCGGTGGCGGTGCGTCACGCTCCCCGCATCACACGGACGGACTGCACTCCGCACGCTGAGAACTGGGCATTCCGAAACTCTGGCACGTCGCCGGCAGACACTTGTGTGTGCACTGGCATCTGAGAATATGCGTGATCACACCGCCGTGGGGCCCCTTTCCGGCCAACTCGTCGTACTTGGGCCGTTGTGGACGGTGTTGCGGAAGCACGACGGTGCGGGCCGGGGTGGTGCGAACCGGTCCCGCACGCCGCACAGCACGCCGGGGGCGTGGGTGTTGACCTGCGCTTTTCACCGCTCCGCAGGCTGACAATCGGACGTTTATCGAACGTCAATCGGCGCGGTGCACAGTAGGGACCAGCGCCGGGGAAGCGTTGAGGGCGCTCCCGCAGCCGGGGGGCTGCGGGAGCGCCGACGCAACGCGAATCGGGGGAGGATCTCCGCTGGGGGGCGGAGGCCTCACGGCGCCGGGGGAGAGGAAGAGGCAGGCTCGGTGTGCTGCTGGGAGATGAGGTCCGCCACGGGGGAGGCCTCCGGCACACCGAGCCGCGTGAACATCGCGTGCGCCTCCCGCAGACACGCCAGCCCGCGGGCCGGCTGCGCGAGCGCCAGCAGCGCCTCGCCGAGCGCGGCGTTGGCGAGGCCCTGGCAGTAGGCGCCGTCCATTTCCTGTCCGATGGACAGCGACTCCTCGGCCGCCTCGGCCGCCTCGGCGTGCTGGCCCGCGGCGAGCAGGGCGGACGAGAGCCTGGCCAGGGTGTAGCCCTCGCGCAGACGGTTCTGCTGGGACCGGTACAGCTGGTGCGCCTCGCGCAGGTGTCCCACGGCGGCGGCCGGGGCTTCGGTCGACGAGATGACGACGCCGAGCTGGTACAGCGTGTCGGCGAGGCAGGGGCCGTTCTTCGACGCGCGTGCGGTGCCGACGGCCTCGGTGACCGACCGTACGGCCGTCGCGGTCTGTCCGAGCCCGAGCTGCGCCCGGGCGAGGTTTCCGAGGAGCCTGGCCTCGCTGATCGGAGCACCCACGACGCGGCTGATGGCGAGGGCCTGTTCGAGGAACGGCAGTGCCTCGTCCGCGCGGTTGGCCATGCTCAGGATGGCTCCCAGCGCGTTGGCCGCCATCGACCGCATGACCGACATGTCCTCGTTGCTGTGCAGACCGAGGCTCCGGCGCAGGGACAGCTCCGCCTGCTGGAAGTCCCCGCCGATCGACTGGAGGGTGCCGAAGGCGAAGTGCACCCGGGCGAGGGCGGCGGAGTCCCCGTACGTCTCCGCGTTGCGCTCGGCGGTCTCCAGCATCCGGTGCATGCGCGGGCCGTGGGTCGGGTCCTCGACCAGGCTGTTGAGCACGATCAACAGGTCCACGGCCGGGCGCAGGAGCTCGCTCGGACCCGCGACGGCGGCCTCGACCGAGCTGAACAGCAGCGCGGTCTCGGCCCGCAGCCACTCCTGGGCGGCCGGCCCCGTGGGCAGCGAACGGCCCGGTGCGCCGATCGGGTTGAGCGGTTCCGGCAGCTGGTCGTCCGGCTCGATGGCCTGCGCCGAGTTGCGGACCGTGGGCAGCAGGAGGTCGAGCAGCCGACGGATGGCGGCCTGCTGGTCCTCCTTGTCGCCCACGCGCTCGTTCTGCCGCTGGGCGTAGAGCCGGAGCAGGTCGTGGTACCGGTAGCGGCCGGGGGTGAAGCACTCCAGCATGTTGGCCTCGACGAGGGCCTCGGCGAGGCCTTCCGCCGCGTCCTCGTCCATGCCGAGCAGCGCGGCCGCGGCCGCCAGGGGGAAGTCGGGGGAGTCGATCAGCGAGAGCAGCCGAAAGGCGCGGGCTTCGGCGGGGGACAGCTGTCCGTAGCCGAGGCCGATCGTGGTCTCGACCGCGAGGTTGCCGAGCTGCAGCTCGTCCAGCCGGCGCCGTTGATCGGCTAACCGCCGGGCGAGGTCCGAGACGCTCCACCGCGGCCGGCTGGCCAGCCGGGCGGCCGCGATCCTGACGGCCAGCGGCAGGAACCCGCACGCGGACACGACGGCCATGGCGGCCTCCGGCTCCGCCGCCACCCGGTGTTCACCGACGATGGCCGAGAAGAGCGCCAGCGCCTCGTCGGGCGTCAGCTCCTCGACGTCCACCAGGTGGGCGCCGGGGATACCGGCCAGCCGGGACCGGCTGGTGGCCAGCACGGCGCAGCCGGAAACGCCGGGAATGAGCGGGCGGATCTGTTCGGCGTCCCGGGCGTTGTCCAGCAGGATCAGCATCCGCCGGTTGGCCAGCAGGGAGCGGTACAGGGCCGCGCGTTGTTCGAGCGAGTCGGGGTTCTCGGTGGCACCGAGTGCGTGCAGGAAGTCGCCCAGGACCACGGCGGGATCGGCCGGCGAGGCGCCCGCGCCGCGCAGGTCGACGTACAGCTGCCCGTCCGGGAACTCGCCCCGCACCCGGTGGGCCACGTGGACCGCGAGCGTCGTCTTCCCGACGCCGCCGATGCCGGCCAGTGAGGTCACCACGACCGCCTGCCCGGTGGCGTTCATCAGGACTGCGGAGAGGTCGGTGACGAGTCCCGATCTACCGCTGAAGTCCGATACGTCAGCCGGGAGTTGGGCCGGCGGTGGAGGCGCCGGCGGACCGTCCTCGCGAACCGGGGCGGCGGGGAGGGAGAGCGTCGGGTCGGCGGCGAGGATGCGCGAGTGCATCGCGGACAGGCCGGCCCCGGGTTCGACCCCGAGCTCGTCGATGAGGAGCTTGCGGGTGTCGGTGTAGACGCCCAGGGACTCGGCCTGCCTGCCGCAGCGGTACAGGGCGAGCATCAGCAGTTCCCGCAGCCGCTCCCGAAGGGGGTGCTCGGCGGTGAGCGAGTTCAGCTCACCCACCACCTCGGCGTGCAGTCCGATGTCGAGGGCTGCCGCGCACATGTCCTCGGAGGCCGCGACCTGACGCTCGGCCAGCCGCAGTCGTTGCGCCTCCGCGTAGGGGCCGGGGATGCCGGTGAGCGGGCGCCCGCTGAACAGCCCGAGGGCGCGGACGAGGAGGCGGTGCGTCTCGTGGAGGTCGCCCGCGGTCCGGGCGGCGGCGGCCTCGGCGGAGAGGTTCTCGAAGACCGTCACGTCGAGTGCGTCGCCGGGGATGCGCAGGGCGTAGCCGTCGGCGACCGAGACCAGCAGCTCGGCGGGTGCGCGGACCTCGCGGCGGGGTTCGATGACGGTGCGCAGGCGGGAGACGTAGGTGCGCAGCGCGGCGACGGCCTGCGCGGGTGGGCGGTCTCCCCACAGGCCGTCGACGAGGTCCTGGGTGGTGACCGGGCGGCCGGAATGCAGCAGAAGGGCGGTCAGAATCGCCTGCTGCTGGGGGGACCCGAGCGACAGCGGTTTCTCGTCGAGCCAGGCCTGGACAGGACCGAGGACCTGGAAGCGCAGCGCAGGCACAGGCGGCGTCTCCCGAAACTCCATGAAGTCCCCCGATGGCCTTTGGTGTCGATTCCGTGAAGGGCGCTCGGCGGTCCGCCGTGGTCGGTTCAGCTTAGGCGGACGGCCGACTCTGCCGGACAGCACCGCAAGTCGCACGATGTTTATCGGACATTTAATCAACCCTACGATACTGTCCGCGCGCCCGCGCCAAGCAGGTCGGGCTGAAGACATTGATGACCGAAAGGCGGCCGCCCAATGGCCAACGACCAGAGCGAGACCCCGGTGCCGACGACGCCCGACGCCGAGGCGAAGACGTCGGCCCCGGCTGCCGCTGTGGAGGCCGGCAAGGCTGTCGAGGGCGCGGTGGCCGCGTCCTCGGACCCGACCACCTACACCGAGCCCACCGCCGCCGAGAAGGCGGCCATGGAGCAGCAGCTGCTCGGCGACGAGTCCGAGCACGTCGTCGAGCCCGCCAAGCCGGCGACCGGCGAGCCCGGTGAGGTCTACGAGCCGCAGGGTGTCATCTGGAGCCAGCCGTAACCCGCGTCCTGGAACTGTGCCCCCGCTTCCCGCGTTCGGCGGGCGGGGGCACGCGCGGTTGCGGCCTCGTGAATACGGGTTCGCGGCGGGCGGTGGCTATTTCACGTCCACGGCGCACCCAAGGTGACTGCGGATATCCGTAACGTGCCAGGCAGCACCGTTCCGCGTTCCGGAATATCGGGTTCAGCAGGAACTCGCTTCAGCCCGAACTGTTGTAGTTTGCCGTGATTTTGCCGGAATTGGCGGCGACCGTCTCGGGCCTCGGTGGCCGGATCTCACCGGGTCCGGATCGGCGTCGGGGCCGTGGTCGGCCGGGGTGGGGGTCGGGGCGGGGGCCGGGGTGACGTGGGTCGGGTCGGCGGTCCATTCGCGGCCGCCGGACTCGGGGCGGAGGTAGTGCTCGCCGCCGATGGTGTCCATGTAGATGCCGGTGCGCCCGGTCCTCCGGTCGAGGACGCGGTCACCCGCGTGCGGCCGGTGGGCGGCGGCGTTGCGCTGACGGGGATTCACCGAACCCTCCCTTGCTCTGCGGTCGCCGTCCGCGCGTCCGTGGTGACGCTCGGCGACTACCCAGCATCTCTAGAGAAGCTAATATCTCTAGAGATGTCAACGGTCGTATCTGCTTACTTGCGGCCGCGGGCGCGCCTACGATTTCCGAGAGGGAGAGGGAGCGGCGATGACCGGCAGCAGTGGCGACAAGCAGCCCAAGTACCAGCGGATCGCCGACACGCTCAGGGCGGCCATCGACGCCGGCGAGTACCGCGCGGGCGACCGGCTGCCGGGCGAGAACGACCTCATGGACGAGTACGGCGTCGCCCGGATGACCGCCCGCCAGGCCCTCGGGGTGCTGCAGAGCGAGGGCATCGCCGAGGCCCGCCGGGGTGCCGGGGTGTTCGTCCGGGACTTCCGCCCGCTGCGCCGGCGCGGCATCCAGCGGCTCGCGCAGGGCCAGTGGGGCTCCGGGCGGTCGATATGGTCCGCGGACATCGACCGGCGCACCCTCGTCGTCGACCAGGTGTCGGTCACCGAGCGCGGCGCGCCCGAGCACGTGGCCCGCGTCCTCGGCGTCGATCCCGGCGCGCCGATGTGCGTGCGCCACCGCCGCTTCGTCCTGGACGGCAAGCCGGTGCTGCTGTCCACGTCCTACCTCCCGGCGGTCCTGGTCGCCGGCACGGCGATCACCCGCGAGGACACCGGCCCGGGCGGTACCTACGCCCGCCTGGCCGAGATCGGCGCGAAGCCCGTCCACTTCCGCGAGGAGGTGCGCTCACGCATGCCGAGCGCCGAGGAGGGCGTGCGCCTGGACCTGACCGCCGGCACCCCGGTGATCCTGATCTGCCGCACCGCCTTCGCCGACGAGGGCCAGGTCGTCGAGCTGAACGAGATGATCCTCGACGCCGCGTCCTACGTGCTGGAGTACGACTTCGACGCGTGATGTCCGCGGGCGGCGCCGGGCACCGCCCCCGCTGTGGGCGGTGGCGGGCCTCGAGGATCTTCATCTGCTCCTCGTCGGCCCGGTGCACCAGGCGGCGCCACGCCCCTCCGGTACCGGTGGCCGCGCCGTGCGAACGACACCGCCCCGGGCGCGCGGAGGCGGCCGGGGCGGCGGGACGGAACGGGGAGGGCTACTCCTTCGAGCGCACCCGCAGGTTGGTGATCAGCGGGCCCTCGGTGGTCTCACGGAAGAAGTCGTTGCCCTTGTCGTCGACGACGATGAAGGCCGGGAAGTCCTCGACCTCGATGCGCCAGACGGCCTCCATGCCGAGCTCGGCGTACTCCAGGACCTCGACCTTCTTGATGCAGTCCTGGGCGAGCCGGGCCGCGGGGCCGCCGATCGAGCCGAGGTAGAAGCCGCCGTGCGCGGCGCACGCGTCGGTGACCTGCTTGCTGCGGTTGCCCTTCGCGAGCATGACCATCGAGCCGCCGGCCGCCTGGAACTGGTCGACGTAGGAGTCCATCCGGCCCGCCGTGGTGGGGCCGAAGGAACCGGAGGCGTAGCCCTCGGGGGTCTTGGCCGGGCCCGCGTAGTAGACCGGGTGGTCCTGGAGGTACTTGGGCATGCCCTCGCCGGCGTCCAGGCGCTCCTTGATCTTGGCGTGCGCGATGTCGCGGGCGACGACGAGCGTGCCGGTGAGCGAGAGCCGGGTCTTCACCGGGTACTTGGACAGCTCGCTGCGGATCGCGGACATCGGCTGGTTGAGGTCGACGCGCACCACGTCGTCGTCGAGGTGCTCGTCGGTGGTGTCCGGCAGGTACTTGGCCGGGTCCGTCTCCAGCTGCTCCAGGAACACGCCCTCGGCGGTGATCTTGCCGAGCGCCTGGCGGTCGGCGGAGCAGGAGACGGCCATGGCGACCGGCAGCGAGGCGCCGTGGCGCGGCAGGCGCACGACGCGCACGTCGTGGCAGAAGTACTTGCCGCCGAACTGGGCGCCGATGCCGATCTTCTGGGTCAGCTCGGTGACCTTCTGCTCCAGCTCCAGGTCGCGGAAGCCGTGGCCGGTCTTCGCGTCGCCGGAGGTCGGCAGGTTGTCGAGGTAGTGCGCCGAGGCGTACTTGGCGGTCTTGAGCGCGAACTCGGCGCTGGTGCCGCCGATCACGATGGCCAGGTGGTACGGCGGGCACGCGGCGGTGCCGAGCGAGCGGATCTTCTGCTCCAGGAACGAGAGCATGCTCGCCTCGTTCAGGATGGCCTTCGTCTCCTGGTACAGGTACGACTTGTTGGCGGAGCCGCCGCCCTTGGCCATGAACAGGAACTTGTACGCGTCGCCGTCGGTGGCGTACAGCTCGATCTGGGCCGGCAGGTTGTTCCCGGTGTTCTTCTCGTCCCACATGGTCACCGGGGCCATCTGGGAGTAGCGCAGGTTGAGCTTGGTGTATGCGTCGTACACGCCGCGCGCGATGGCGGACTCGTCGGCGCCGGAGGTGAGCACGTTCTGGCCGCGCTTGCCCATGACGATCGCGGTGCCGGTGTCCTGGCACATCGGCAGGATGCCGCCGGCCGAGATGTTGACGTTCTTCAGCAGGTCCAGCGCGACGAAGCGGTCGTTGGGGCTGGCCTCCGGGTCGTCCAGGATGCGGCGCAGCTGGGCGAGGTGCGCGGGGCGCAGGTAGTGCGAGATGTCGTGCATCGCCTCGGCGGTGAGCAGGCGCAGCGCCTCGGGCTCGACCTGGAGGAAGGTGCGGCCGCCGGCCTCGAAGGTGGAGACGCCCTCGGAGGTGAGCTTGCGGTACGGGGTCGGGTCAGCGCCCAGGGGGAGCAGGTCGCTGTACTCGAAGTCTGGCGTGGGAGCCATGGGGGCGGTCCTTAGGTTTCCAGTGATCCGGCTGCGTCGGCGAAGCACCATCCAGGGTAGGACCCGGGGATCGCGGGCACGCGGACAGGTCGGCCTTGCGTGACCGGGCTCACTCGGGCAGCAGTGCGAGCGACTAGTCTTGGCCCGTGGACAACTCGCCGCCGCAGGACGATCAGGGGCAGCCGCCCGTGTCGGCGCCCGTGCCGATGACCAAGCCCGAGAACCAACCCGAACCGCTGACGCAGGACCGGCCGGCGCCGGCGCCCGCGCACGCCCCGGTGGCCGAGGCCGAGCTGCGGGCCTCGGACGCCGACCGCGAGCGGGTGGCCGACCTGCTGCGCGACGCCTACGCCGAGGGCCGGCTGGACGTCGACGAGCACGCCGAGCGCATCGAGGCCGCGTACGCGGCGAAGACCCTGGGCGAGCTGGCGCCGCTCACCCGCGACCTTCCCAGCCACCGTCCGCTCTCCTTCGAGAAGCCGCCGCTGGACGCCCCCGCCGCCCGCCCGTCCGCCCCGGCGCAGCCGGCGGCCCGCCAGGAGGCGCCCCAGATGGTGGCGATCTTCGGCGGGGCGTCCCGCAAGGGCCGCTGGCGGGTCGGCTCGCACCTGAAGGTGGTCGCGGTCTTCGGCGGCGTGGACATCGACCTGAGCGACGCCGTCTTCGAGTCGCCGGAGGTCGTCATCGACGTGCTGGCGCTGTTCGGCGGCGTCGAGGTCCGGGTGCCGGAGAACGTCAGCCTGCACGGCGGCGGCGTCGGCATCTTCGGCGGCTTCGACGTCAAGGAGCAGACGGCGGCGGACCCTTACGCCCCGGTGGTCCGGGTCCGGGGCACGGCGATCTTCGGCGGCTGCGACGCCAAGCCGCGCCGGGGCAAGAAGCTCAAGGAGTGGGTGCGCAAGCAACTCGGCGTCGAGTAGCGGGGGTTGGCCGGCATCTGCCCGGCCGCCGACCTGGCGTGATCCGACCGGTGCCCGGCCGCGGGAGCAACTCCCGGCCGGGCACTCGGCGTTGCGGCGGGTGCAGTGGGTAGTCGATTGCGTGCAGTGTGCATGAATCGCGGCCCGGCGGGGTATTCCCTCTCGCACATCGCTTCTTGTACGGCTGCGCACCGGGGGCGGCCAGCGGCCGGCCCGGGGGTGGAGAGCGGGGGCTCGCAGCCGGGCAGGGGAGCGAGCTTCCCCGTGTCCGAGAGTCTCGTCAGGAGTACGGCCGTGCTGCATCCGATCGAGTCCCGCACCACCTCGCCCGTCGCCGCCGCACAGCTGTTGGAGCCCCGCCCCGACAGCCGCCCGCAGCCGCAGGGCTCACCGGCCGGCCAGGGGCCCCAGGGAGAGGACAACCCCTGGCACACCGGCGCCGCGTGCCGCCGGGACGAGGTGGGGCTGTTCTTCGCGCCGTCCAAGGAGCCGACGGCGGCCCGGCTGTCGCGCGAGGACCAGGCGAAGCGGGTCTGCGCCCGCTGCCCGGTGCTGCTGGAGTGCCGTGAGCACGCGCTGGCGCAGCCGGAGCCGTACGGCGTCTGGGGCGGGCTGACGGCCGCCGAGCGGCGCGTGGTGCTGGCCCGTCGCCGCCGCCGGGAGTCGGAGCTGCGCGAGGCGGCCCGGGTGTCGACGGCCCACCGGCGGATAGCGGGCTGACGGCGCCGGATCGCGCGCCGGAACGCACCGCGGCCCCGGCGGAGGGGGATTCCGCCGGGGCCGCGTCGTGCTGAGCTGTGAACTCCTGTGCCAGGAGCCTCAGTTGGCGCGGTCGAAGTCGATCGCGCTGTAGGCCCGCAGCTTGGACAGCTTGTGGGTGGAGTGGATCTCGCGGATGGTGCCGCTCTTGGAGCGCATCACCAGCGAGCTGGTGGTGGCGGTCTCCGAGCGGTAGTGCACGCCGCGCAGCAGCTCGCCGTCGGTGATGCCGGTCGCGACGAAGAACACGTTCTCGCCGCTGACCAGGTCGTCGGTGGTGAGGACCCGGTCGAGGTCGTGCCCGGCGTCGAGGGCCTTCTGCCGCTCGGCGTCGTCCTTGGGCCACAGGCGGCCCTGGATCACGCCGCCCATGCACTTCATCGCGCAGGCCGCGATGATGCCCTCGGGGGTGCCGCCGACGCCCATCAGCAGGTCGACGCCGGTGCCCTCGCGGGCGGCCATGATGGCGCCGGCCACGTCGCCGTCCGAGATGAACTTGATCCGGGCGCCCGCCTCGCGGATCTGGCGGACCAGACCGTCGTGGCGCGGGCGGTCGAGGACGACGACCGTGACGTCCTCGACGGCGCTGCCCTTGGCCTTGGCGACCCGGCGGATGTTGACGGCCGGCGGGGCGGTGATGTCGACGAAGTCGGCGGCCTCCGGGCCGGCGACCAGCTTGTCCATGTAGAACACGGCGCTGGGGTCGAACATCGTGCCGCGGTCGGCGACCGCGAGCACCGCGACGGCGTTGTTCATGCCCTTGGCGGTGAGCGTCGTGCCGTCGACCGGGTCGACCGCGACGTCGCACTCGGCGCCGGTGCCGTCGCCGACCCGCTCGCCGTTGTAGAGCATCGGGGCCTCGTCCTTCTCGCCCTCGCCGATGACGACCACGCCGTTCATCGAGACGGTCGAGACGAGGGTGCGCATGGCCTTGACGGCCGCGCCGTCGGCGCCGTTCTTGTCGCCGCGGCCGACCCACCGGCCGGCTGCCATCGCCGCCGCCTCGGTGACCCGGACGAGTTCGAGCGCGAGGTTCCGGTCGGGAGCCTCGGGCGCGACCTCAAGGGCACTGGGAAGGTGGTGCGGGTACTGCGTGGTCATCGTCGTTACCTCTCTGTACGCGACGGCCAGTGAGCGCCCGACTACTGCCTGGTCGAACGCCGTGGTGAGGGTCCTGCGATCGTATCTGCCTTAGAGATGACTGTCTGTGGCGCGGGTCGCCACGCTCGGCCCCGATCCCTCCCGGTAACCGCCGGTTCGTCCCGCTTCACCCGTACGCGGGCACCCCGGGTGACCTGTCCGGTGTGTGGATGAGTCACCATGTGGGGGTGGCAGGAGAGAGCAAGGGCATGAGGGGCCGGCAGACCGTGCGGGACATGGTCCTGTCGATGCTGGCGGTCGGCGGCGTGGTGTGGATCGGGTACCTGTTCCTCCCGCACGACGCGGACAGCGTGCCCCAGCACAAGGTCGAGTACCGGGTGGAGGCGGCCACCGCCAAGCGCGCCGCCCCGTACAAGCTGGTCGCCCCGGAGGGACTGTCCGACAAGTGGCGCGCCACGTCGGTCAGCTATCAGTCGGCCGCGCAGAGCAACGGCAAGGGCAACGCCTGGCACCTGGGCTTCGTCACGCCGTCCGGCCAGTACGCGGCGGTGGAGCAGAGCGACGTCCCGCGCGAGTCGCTGGTGTCGGACAAGGTCGACGGCGCCAAGCCGGACGGCACCGCGGAGGTGGCCGGCCGCACGTGGGACCGCGTGCAGGGCGACAAGGCCCGCGCGCTGACCTCGCAGGACGGCGGCGGCACGACGCTCCTGACCGGCACCGCCTCGTACGACGAGCTCGCCGAGCTGGCGCAGGCGCTCAAGTAGGCCGCAGGCCGTCGGGGGGTCGTGCGCCGCACAGCCCCGTACGCCGAACGGCCCGAAGGCCGCAGGGGCCGCACGCGGAAGGGCCCGCACCGGATGATCCGGTGCGGGCCCTTCCGCATGACCGGGCGCGTCAGACGGTGGTGACGACCTCGTCGTAGGCCAGGCGCGGCGAACGCGGGTACCAGGCGTCCTCGCCCGGCTTGCCGATGTTGACCACGGCCAGCACCGAGTGCTCGCCGTCGCCGAAGAACTCCTTGTTGATGCCCTCGGCGTCGAAGCCGGTCATCGGGCCGGCGGCCAGGCCGGCGGCGCGGACGCCGATGATGAAGTAGCCGGCCTGCAGGGCGCCGTTCAGGCGGGCGGAGTTCTCACGGGCCGTGCGCTCCGAGAAGAACGCGTCCTTGGCCTGCGGGAAGTGCGGGAACTGGGTCGGCAGCTCCTCGTGGAACTCGTTGTCCACGGCCAGGATGGCGACCAGCGGGGCGGCGGCGGTCTTGGCCTTGTTGCCGTCCGACAGGTGCTGGACCAGGCGCTCGCGGCCCTCGGCCGAGCGGACCAGGACGACGCGCAGCGGCTGCTGGTTGAAGGCGGTCGGGCCGTACTTGACCAGGTCGTAGATGGCCTGGACCTGCTCCTCGGAGACCGGCTCGTCGGTGAAGGTGTTCGCCGTGCGCGCCTCGCGGAACAGCAGGTCCTGAGCGGCGGCGTCGAGTACCAGGGCGTCGGTGGTCATGCTTGTGCACCTCATACGGGAGGGGGTCGTCGGTGTGGCCGACCGCGGTCGGTCACTGCTCCCAACATAGGTGAAGTTTCAACTATTCCCAAGTGGTATGTGGCGCACATCACTTCGAAGGTGATGCCGGTGCCCCCCCGAGGCCGGTCACTCCCCGGCCCCGGCACCCTCCTCGGCGGCCAGTGCGGCGTCCAGCCGGGCACGGGCGCCGTCCAGCCAGCGCTGGCAGACCTTCGCCAGCTGCTCGCCGCGCTCCCAGAGCGCCAGCGACTCCTCCAGCGACGTGCCGCCGTTCTCCAGCTGCCGGACGACCTCCAGCAGCGCGTCCCGCGCGTGCTCGTAGCCGAGGGCGTCGTCCGCGCCCTGCGGCACCTCGCCGGGGTGGTCCTGCTCCTGCTGCTCTGCCATGCGAGCCAGACTAGGGGCTGACGCCGACAGGACGGCCGCACCGGGTGGAATTCGCGTGCGCGCGGCCGCTCCCTGCCGCTACCCTCCGCCGCATGATCGAGGTCCGCCCCGCCGTCCCGGCCGACGCCCCCGAGCTGGTCCGCCTGCGCAACCTGATGTTCGAGGCGATGCCGAGCATGGCCGCCCAGGCCGGCCCCGGGCCCTGGCAGGCCACCGCCGAGCGGATGCTGCGCGAGCGCCTCGCCGTCCCGGCCGACGCGCTCACCATGCCGTCCTTCGTCGTCGACGACCCCGCACGGCCCGGCCGGCTCGCCGCCTGCGCCGTCGGCACGCTGGAGGAGCGGCTGCCCGCGCCCGGCAACCCGGAGGGCCGGTTCGGCTTCGTCTTCAACATCTGCACCGACCCCGGCCACCGGCTGCGCGGCTACGCCCGGGCCTGCACCGAGGCGCTGCTGCAGTGGTTCGACGACCACCGGGTCGGCCGGATCGACCTGCACGCGAGCAGCGGCGGCGAGGCGCTCTACCGCAGCCTCGGCTTCGGTGAGCACTCGACGGCGCTGTCCCGCCGGCGCTCGTACTAGCCCGCGGAGGGCCCCTCCTCGGCCACCGTCACGCCGAACCCGCCGCCCGCCACCCGGGCGTGCAGCGCCTCCCCGGAGGCGACCTGGGCCGGATCCGTCACCACGGTGCCGTCCGCCCGTTGGAGCACCGCGTAGCCGCGCTCCAGGGTGGCCGCGGGGGAGAGCGCGACCACCCGGGCCAGCGTGTGCCCGAGGTCGCTCTGCGCGTGGTCCAGCCGGTGCCGCAGCGTGCGCCGGGCCCGCTCCAGCAGCCCGTCCACCTCCTGGCCCCGGCCCTCCAGCATCCGGTGCGGCGCGGCCAGCACCGGGCGGCTGCGCACGCCGTCCAGCCCGTGCTGCTCGCGCTCGACCCGTCCGTGGACGTACCGCCGGGCCCGGTCCCGCAGGTGCAGCACCTTGGCGAGCTCCTCGCCGACGTCCGGCACCACCCGTTTGGCGGCGTCGGTCGGAGTGGAAGCGCGCAGGTCGGCGACGAAGTCCAGCAGCGGCTGGTCCGGCTCGTGCCCGATCGCGCTGACCACCGGCGTCCGCGCCGCAGCGACCAGCCGCACCAGTCCCTCGTCCGAGAACGGCAGCAGGTCCTCGACGCTGCCGCCGCCGCGGGCCACGATGATCACGTCCACCCCGGGGTGCTCGTCCAGCTCCCGGACGGCCGCGCTCACCCGCTCCACCGCGCTGACGCCCTGCACCGGCACGTTCCGCACCTCGAAGCGGACGGCCGGCCAGCGCCGCCGGGCGTTCTCCAGGACGTCCCGCTCGGCCGCCGAGCCACGACCGGTGACCAGTCCGACGCACTGCGGCAGGAACGGCAGCGGCCTCTTCCGCTCGGCCGCGAACAGTCCCTCCCCGGCGAGCCGCCGCTTCAGCTGCTCCAGCCGGGCCAGCAGTTCGCCGAGCCCGACCGGCCGGATCTCCGAGGCCCGCAGCGACAGCTGCCCGCGCGCCGCGTACCACTCCGGCTTGGCGTGCACGACGACCCGCGCGCCCTCCTGCACGACGTCCGCGACCTGGTCGAAGACCGACCGGAAGCACGTCACCGTGAGCGACACGTCGGCCTGCGGGTCGCGCAGGGTCAGGAACACCACGCCCGCCCCGGGCCGCCGGCTGAGCTGGGTGATCTGCCCCTCCACCCACACCGCGCCGAGCCGGTCGATCCAGCCGCCGATCAGCGCGGAGACCTTGCCGACCGGGAGCGGGGCTTCGGGTGAGCTGCTGTTGGCCATGCGTACGAGGCTAACGGCGCCCGCCGACAGCGTCCGCGCCCGTGTCGCCCGTGCCGCCCGTGCCGCCCGCGCCGACCGAACCCTGCACGGCCAGCACCACCAGTCCGACCGCCAGCCACGCCATCCCGACGATCTGCGCCGTCGTGGAGGCCTCGTACACCACCGCCCCGATCACCACGATCCCCAGCACCGGCACCACCACGTGCCGCAGCCAGTCGCGCGAGCCGTGCCGCACCGCGTACCAGCCGACGACGGAGGCGTGCAGGAGCGCGAAGGCGGTCAGCGCGCCCACGTTCACCACCGAGGTGAGCTGGTCGAGACCGTCGTCCCGGTTCGCCGCCCAGAGCGCCGCCGCCAGAGTGATCACCGCCGCCGCGAGCAGCGCCCGGCGCGGCACCGCCGAGACCGGGTCGACCGAGCCGAGCAGCCGCGGCAGCCGCCCCTCGCGGCCCATCGCGAAGACCAGCCGCCCGGCCGCCGCCTGCCCCGCCAGCGCCGCGAAGGCCGCGCCGATCGCCTTGCTCGCCGCCACCAGCACGTGCAGCCAGTGCCCGACGCCGCCCTCCACGGTGCCGTAGAACGCCGAGCCCTGCGCCACCGGGTCGGCCGCCAGCTGCGCCGGGGTGAGCGGCTCCAGCAGCGCCGCCAGGTACGTCTGCGCGACGAACAGCACCCCGGCCAGCGCCAGGCACCACAGCATCGCCCGCGCCACCGCGGCCGACGCCCCCACCGCCTCTTCGACGAACGTCGCGATCGCGTCGAACCCCAGGTAGGAGAGCACCGCGACGGACACCGCCGAGATCACCGCCGTCGGCGAGAAGGGGCCGACGGCGGTGAACGGCGTGTCCCAGGCGCGCCGGGCGCCGTCCTGGACCAGCACCACCACGGCCGCGACGACGAACACGGCGAGCACCGCGATCTCCATGGCGAGCACCGCGAAGCCGACCGAGGCCGCCGTCCGGACCCCGACCAGGTTGAGCGCCGTGGTCACCACGATCGCGAGCGCCGTCCACACCCAGCGCGAGACGCCCGGTACCAGCGAGTGCAGCGCGATCCCCGAGAAGAGGTAGGCGACCGCGGGGATCAGCAGGTAGTCGAGCATCACCATCCACCCGGCGACGAACCCGGGCCCCTCGCCGAGCCCGGCCCGTGCGTATGCGAACACCGAACCGGTCCGCGGCACGGCGCGCACCATCTGCGCGTACGAGAACGCGGTGAAGCCCATCGCGACCGTCGCCGTCAGGTACACCGTGGCGACGGCCCCGCGGCTCTTGGCGTCCAGCACGCCGAACACGCCGACCGGGGCCATCGGGGCGATGAACAGCAGCCCGTAGACCATCAGGTCGCGCACGCCCAGGCTGCGCCGCAGGCCGCCCGCGCCGCCCGGGGCGTCCTGCGCGATTCGCTTACTCATGAGCACCACACTTGAGCACCGGCGACCGGATCCGTCCGGATTGCGCCTCCCGTCGGCGCGGCTCCCCGCCGCCCGTACGATGGACCCATGTCCAACACCGCGCAGCGCCGTGTCCTGCTCGCCGCCCCCCGGGGCTACTGCGCGGGAGTCGACCGCGCCGTGATCGCCGTGGAGAAGGCCCTGGAGCAGTACGGGGCCCCCGTCTACGTCCGCAAGCAGATCGTCCACAACAAGTACGTGGTGCAGACCCTGGAGAAGAAGGGCGCGGTCTTCGTCGAGGAGACGGAGCAGGTGCCCGAGGGCTCGATCGTGGTCTTCTCCGCGCACGGGGTCGCCCCGTCCGTCCACGACGAGGCGAAGGCCGGCAAGCTGGCCACCATCGACGCCACCTGCCCCCTGGTCACCAAGGTGCACAAGGAGGCCGTCCGCTTCGCCGACGAGGACTACGACATCCTGCTGGTGGGCCACGAGGGCCACGAGGAGGTCATCGGCACGATGGGCGAGGCCCCGGAGCGGATCCACCTGGTGGACGGCGCCGAGGACGTGGCCAACGTGCGGGTCCGCGACGAGTCCAAGGTCGTCTGGCTGTCCCAGACCACCCTCTCGGTGGACGAGACCATGGCGACCGTCGGCGAGCTGAAGAAGCGCTTCCCGCTCCTGGTCAGCCCGCCCAGCGACGACATCTGCTACGCGACCCAGAACCGCCAGGTCGCCGTCAAGCAGCTGGCCCCCGAGACCGACCTGCTGATCGTCGTCGGCTCCAAGAACTCCTCCAACTCGGTCCGCCTGGTGGAGGTCGGCCTGGAGTACGGCGCCAAGGCCGCCCACCTGGTGGACTTCGCGGAGGAGATCCGCGAGGAGTGGCTGGAGGGCGTCACGACCGTCGGACTCACCAGTGGTGCCTCGGTGCCGGAGATCCTCGTCGACGGCGTGCTGGAGTTCCTGGCCGCCCGCGGTTACGACACGGTCGAGACCGTCAAGACCGCCGAGGAGCACCTGACGTTCTCGCTGCCCAAGGAGCTGCGCCGCGACCTGCGCGCCGAGGCCGCGGGCAAGCTGTAACGCCGTGCCGCAAGGCCCGGTGCCCCGTCCGGGGCACCGGGCCTTCTGCTGTGCGCGGCCGCGCGGCCTCTCGTAGTTTTGTGCACAGGCTGTGGACGACGGTCCGCGGCATCCGGCGGAGGGCGGTCGTGATGACGGCGGTATTCGGTGTGGACATCGGTGGTTCGGGCATCAAGGGCGCCCCGGTCGACCTGGGCCGCGGCGTCCTGGCCGAGGAACGCCACAAGGTGCTCACCCCGCAGCCGTCCGCCCCCGAGGCCGTGGTCGCCGCCGTCCGGGAGGTGGTCCGGCACTTCGGCCACGAGGGCCCGGTCGGGTTGACCTTCCCCGGTGTGGTGGTGGACGGCCGGACCAGGACGGCCGCCAACGTCGACAAGGGCTGGATCGGCCTGGACGCCGAGGGGCTGTTCCGCGAGGCGCTGGACCTGCCCGCGACCGTCCTCAACGACGCCGACGCGGCCGGCCTCGCCGAGACCGTGCACGGCGCCGGCCGTGAGCAGTCCGGCGTGGTCCTGGTGCTCACCTTCGGCACCGGCATCGGCAGCGCGCTCTTCGTGGACGGCGTGCTCGTGCCCAACACCGAGCTGGGCCACCTGGAACTGCGCGGCAAGGACGCCGAACGCCGGGCCTCCTCGGCCGCGAAGGAGCGGCACGACCTGAGCTGGGAGCAGTGGGCCGGGCGGGTCGACGAGTACCTGGACCTGGTGGAGATGCTGTTCTCGCCGCAGCTGATCGTGATCGGCGGCGGGGTGAGCCGCAAGCACGAGAAGTTCCTGCCGCTGCTGCGCGAGCGCGGGGCCCGGGTCGTGCCCGCGGAGCTGCGCAACGACGCGGGCATCGTCGGTGCCGCCATGGCCGCGGCCCGCGCGGCCGGCTGAGGCGAAGCGCGGGGGCGCCGCTCAGCGCGAGCGCTGGATCCGGCGCTGGGCGACGAACCGGGCGAGGACGATCAGCGCGGCCAGTCCGGTGCCGGTGAAGAGCCAGCCGGCCCGCAGCGCGAGCCCGGTCGCCAGCGCCACCACCTGGGCGGTCACGCCCGGGGAGCTGACCGGCGCGAGCAGCGACAGCGCGAGCGCGAAGGCGATCGGACCGCTGATCGGCGCCGCGAGCAGGTCGACGTAGCGCACCCGGACGGCCAGCTGGAAGCAGACGACCACGTAGCCGAGGCCGAACAGCCAGCCCAGGCCGTCGAACAGCAGCCGGTCGGCCCCGGCCACCGCGAGGGTCGCCAGCACGCCGACCACGCCGGTTCCGACGGCGGTCAGCCGGGTGGGCCGCCCGGTGCGTCGGCGCCCGTAGAGCCGGGCGTCGCCGCGCCCGCGCAGCGGCAGCCGCAGCCGCAGCTTCGGGGTGGCGGGGCGGACGCTCGCGGGGGCCCCGGCCACCGGCCGCAGCCGGGAGGCGGGGGCCCCGGCGGCCTCGGGGCCGCGCCCGGGACCGGGGACGGCGGCGCCCTTGCCGTTCGGCGGACGGCGTCTGGGCCCTGGCGGCTGGGTACGGATGCTCTGCTCCACCCACCCAACGTACGGTCCGATCATCGCCACACTGTGTAATGGACCGTTCAGGCCTTGCTCCGTGTCTCCGGACGGAGTACTGATGTGATCGTCGTTCAGGTCCGCCGGCCTGCCCGACCGACGCCGCGCGGCGCCGCGGCGACCACCGTCCGATCCGCTCCACCGGGGGACCACCATGACCGCCGCGTTCACCTTCGAACGGCTCCACCACGTCCAGCTCGACATCCCGGCCGGCGCCGAGGACGAGTGCCGGGCCTTCTGGGGCGGTGTCCTCGGGATGACGGAGGTGGAGAAGCCACCGGTGCTCGCGGCCCGCGGCGGCTGCTGGTTCCGCGGCGGCGGGCTGGAGGTCCACCTCGGCGTCACGCCGGACTTCCGGCCGTCCCTGAAGGGCCACCCGGGCATCCAGGTGAGCGCGCTGGACGCGCTGGCGCAGCGGCTCGCCGCGCACGGCCACGAGGTCGTCTGGGACGACAACCTGCCCGGCCACCGCCGCTTCCACTCCAGCGACCGGCTGGGCAACCGGCTGGAGTTCCTGGAGCCCCTGCCGGTGGCGACCGGGGCGTGAGGAGCTGCCCGTAGACTTGGGGGTCGGCCCGCACGGTGCCGGTCCAACTCCTCCAAGCCCCGGGACTGCGCTTCATGTCGCTCACGATCGGAATCGTCGGCCTGCCGAACGTCGGCAAGTCGACCCTGTTCAACGCCCTGACCAAGAACGACGTGCTGGCGGCCAACTACCCGTTCGCCACCATCGAGCCCAACGTCGGCGTCGTCGGCGTCCCGGACGCGCGACTGGCCAAGCTCGCCGAGATCTTCGGCTCGCAGCGCATCCTCCCGGCCACGGTCGACTTCGTCGACATCGCCGGCATCGTGCGCGGCGCCTCCGAGGGCGAGGGCCTGGGCAACAAGTTCCTCGCGAACATCCGCGAGTCGGACGCGATCTGCCAGGTCGTGCGCGCCTTCACCGACCCCGACGTGGTGCACGTGGACGGCAAGGTGTCGCCCAAGGACGACATCGAGACCATCCACACCGAGCTGATCCTGGCCGACCTCCAGACCATCGAGAAGGTCCTGCCGCGACTCCAGAAGGAGGCGCGCCTCAAGAAGGACACCGCCCCCGTGCTGGCCGCCGCCGAGGCCGCGCAGGCGATCCTGGAGACCGGCAAGACCCTCTTCGAGGCCGGGTTCGACACCACCCCGATCCGCGAGCTCCACCTGCTGACCGCCAAGCCCTTCCTCTACGTCTTCAATGTGGACGAGGCCGAGCTGGCCGACGAGGACTTCAAGAACGCCCAGCGCGAGCTGGTCGCCCCGGCCGAGGCGATCTTCCTGAACGCCAAGATCGAGTCCGAGCTGATCGAGCTCGACGACGAGGAGGCGCTCGAACTCCTCCAGTCGATGGGCCAGGAGGAGCCCGGCCTCGCCACCCTCGCCCGCGTCGGCTTCGACACCCTCGGCCTGCAGACCTACCTGACGGCCGGCCCCAAGGAGACCCGCGCCTGGACCATCAAGAAGGGCGCCACGGCCCCCGAGGCGGCCGGTGTGATCCACACCGACTTCCAGAAGGGCTTCATCAAGGCCGAGGTCATCTCCTTCGCCGACCTGGTCGAGACCGGCTCCATCGCCGAGGCCCGCAGCAAGGGCAAGGCCCGCATCGAGGGCAAGGAGTACGTCATGCAGGACGGCGACGTGGTGGAGTTCCGCTTCAACGTGTGATCAATTGATTACTTTGTGATAGATCGACCTGTCAAGTGCGCAGGTCGGACGGGGTCCACCTCGCTGGGGGTGGACCCCGCTCTCTTTTCCGTGCTGACTTGGTGCTGACATCTTCGGCCCGTCGTATCCGCTTGAGTGGTACGTTATGTGGTACCAGTCATGGAGGGAGTTCAGTCGATGTCGATCACTGCCAGCGAGGCGCGCAAGGCTCTCTTCCCGTTGATCAAGAAGGTCAACGACGATCACGAGGCCATCGAGATCGTCTCCAAGCACGGAAACGCCGTACTCGTCTCGGCCGATGACTACGCCGCCCTGCGCGAGGGCTCCTACCTGTTGCGCTCGCCGGCGAATGCCCGCCGCTTGCTCAAGGCGTACGAGAACGCCCTTGGCGGCATAGGGCTTTCCGAGCGGGAGCTCATCGACCCCGACGCGGCGGACGGCGGGAAGGGCGTCGCGTGAGGCTCGTCTTCGAGGAGACCGGCTGGGAGGACTACACCTCCTGGCTCAAGAGCGACCGCAAGGTGCTCGCCCGGATCAACAGGCTCATCGAGGACGTGTTGCGCGACCCGTTCGCCGGCATTGGCAAGCCAGAGCCGCTGAAGTACCACCTGCCCGGGGCCTGGTCGCGGCGGATCGACGACGAGCACCGTCTCGTCTACCTGGTCACGGACCGGGAGATCATCATCCTGGCTGCCCGTTACCACTACTGATCGGCAGTGCAGGCCGGCGGCACCGTGCTGGTTCTGTACTGACCCCGGTCGTCGATAAGGATGTTTTCGCAGGTCGCAGCTTTGTGATGGTCATTCCGCTTCGACGTCTCATCGGATCGGCGCTCCGGGTTGACGTCATCCGTCCAATGGGCGGACCGGTCGGGGCTCGCCTTCTCCCGGGGCAAGTCCCGACCACGCGTCTGGTCCCGTGGCCCGTTCGTCCGGTGTGTTCCGGCCGGGTGGTGTCGGTGGGCGAGCGCGGCGTGGTGGGGCGGGCCCGGTGCGGCGGCCGGATAGAGGTGTGCCATGCCTAGACTCCTTCTGCGCCGATGTCCGGCTGCTCTTGCCGCGGTCGCCGCCCTCCTCCTGACGGCACCGTGCGCGACGGCCGCCGAGCCCTCGGCAGCGCTGTCCCACGGCGCCCGTTCGGGAAGACCAGCGCCGACCGACGGGCGACACTCCCCCGCACCCGACCCCAGCCGCCACCACGTGGCGCGGTTCGAGCACCAGTTGGCCAGGTCCGGCTACGTGTCGCAGTCGGGAACCGAGGAAGTGTTCGACCTGAACCGCAGGTACTGCGAGGGTGCGGTCTTCAGCGCCATGTGGCCCAACATCCAGTCGCCCTACATCATCACCGGGCTGCCGGAGGTACCGGGCCAGGCGCCCAACACCAACCCACCTGCGACGTGGCGCCTCCGGCAGGACGAGGCCGTCGTGCTGATCGGCACGACGCCACCGCCGGAGGAGTACTTCTCCTTCGACCTCACCATGCTGAACGGCTCCCTGCCCACCGGCCCGGTCCTGTGGACCTCCGTGGGCGACCCGGTCAACAACAGGACGGTGCGCACGACCGGGCCCACGCCGTACAACCAGCCGTTCGCCCTGGTGGTCACGGGCAACGCGCGCACCCGGGAGGAGGTGAACAGGATGCTGGCCTCCTCCGGCCTGGGGGACGGGACGAACAACATCACGCTTCCTCCGGCCATGTTCCGGCTGGGCCTCGACGAGGCCTCCCAGCAGTTCCTTCTCGGGACGCGCACGATCGGGCCCGACCCCGGTTTCGAGAAGGCCCTCGACGACTACCGTGCCGCGCCCCCGATCCGGGTCCTCCGGGTGCGGCCGGGGAGCAGTTCCGCGGACCAGACGACGCCGGTGTATGCCCCCGATCCCCTGCCCGTTCCCGACCTGCGCGTCTCCGGGACCGGCGCCACCGAACTCGACCTCAACCCCACGCTCGAGCTGCTGCGCCAGCGGATCGTCGACAGGTACCCGGGTTACGCGGCACACGACCTGACCGTCGAACGCGGCTTCGAGGAGTCGTACCCGGGGCTGCAGGACAACCTGGTGATCGATCCTCCCACCACGGGAGTGGGTGCCCTGTCCTATGACGCGGACGACCCGATCACGCAGACGTTCGGACTGCCGGACGGCTCGTTCGCCGTCACCTACGGCACCAACCACGCGGCCACCCAGCAGGCGAGCTACTCCAGCGTCTCGCTCTACGCGGACGCCAAGGCCGCCGTCGGCGTGGCCGCCAAGAACAACCGTGAACTGCAGGGCAGTGCGCGGGACTTCATCCCCGACCAGCGGGACGCGGACAAGTTCTACGCCTGGGCCTTCAGCCGCGCCGGCAACGCCGGACCGTCCGGCCCGCACGTGACCGCGCTCCCGTCCGCCGGTTCCGACTTCTGCGCGCAGTACGGCACGGACAGGCCCGTCGACATGGGCACGCTGCAGGTCGTGGCCCGCGCCTACATGCAACCGGCCACCCTCACCCGCCCCGCCCTGTCGTCGCTGCTCCTGGACCGCGTGCTCGTCTTCACTCCGAAGTAGGAAGAGGCAGGGAGCGGACGCGGAGCTCGGGAGAAGCCCAGCCGGTCCGCGGGCGGGCCGCAGGACGCCCGCACGCGGCCGTCGGGAGCCGTCGCCCGCCAACCGGGAAATTCCTGGTCGAGGGCCCACGGTTCCGCCGCAGGTCGGGTCCGACCGTCGTCCATTCCGCTTCAAACGTCTGACCGCCGCTCCGCGCAATGGACCGCCCGGTCCCGTGTTCGCGCGGGGCCGGGCGGTTCGGCGTTCGTGGGAGAGGGGGGCTCAGCGGACGGTGACGGTCGTCGTGCCGTCGGGCTCCGCGGTGACGGTGACGGCTTCGAGGGTGTCGGCGTGGGCGTCGGGGCGGTGGGCGGCGGCGCGGGGGCCGATGCCGACGACGCGCAGGCCGGCCGCGCGGGCGGCGGCGATGCCGGCCCCGGAGTCCTCGAAGGCGAGGCAGTCGGCCGGGGGGAAGCCGAGTGCGGCGGCGCCCTTGAGGAAGCCCTCCGGGTCGGGCTTGCTGGCGCCGACCGACTCGGCGGTCACCAGGACGCTCGGCAGCGGCAGTCCGGCGGCGGCCATCCGGACCCGGGCGAGCGGCTCGTCGGCGGAGGTCACCAGGGCGTGCGGGAGGTCGGCGAGCGCGGCGAGGAAGTCGGGCGCGCCGGGGACGGGGACGACGCCGTCGGTGTCGGCGCGCTCGGCGGCGAGCATCCGCCGGTTGTCGGCCAGGTTCTCCTCGACCGCGCGGCCGGGCAACAGCTCGGCCATGGTCGCGTGGCCCTGGCGGCCGTGCGCGACGGCGAGGACGGCGACCGGGTCGAGGCCGTGCACGGCGGCCCAGTGTCGCCAGCAGCGCTCGACGACGGCGTCGGAGTTGACGAGGGTGCCGTCCATGTCGAGCAGGAGGGCGCGGGCGGTCAGCCGGACGGGGGCGGCGGGCATGGGTCGGGCTCCTCGCGGTGCGGGCCGGCGGGTGTCGGCGGGCGGCGGTGGACCCGGTGAAGACGAGCCCTTTGTTCAATGATGATACAAAAGATCATCCGAGCAGGTGGGCGTTGACCGCCCGGGCCTCCGCCGCCAGCTCCGCCAGCTCGACCACCTCCACCCCGGCCGCCTCCAGCAGCGCCGTGCCCTGGCAGTCGGTCACGAACAGGTCCGGCTCGCGCCAGGCCACCACCACCCGCGGCACGCCCGCCGCGATGATCAGCCGGGCGCACGGCACCGGCCGCGAGGCCCGCTGCCCGCACGGCTCCAGCGAGCTGTAGACCGTCGCGCCGCGCAGTCGCGGGTCGCCGGCCGGGAGCTTGCCGAGTGCGGCCTCCTCTGCGTGGTCGTGTGCGTCCACCTCGCGGCTGTACCCCTCGGCGAGCACCTCGCCGTCCGCGCCGACGACCACCGCTCCGACCGAGAAGGCGGTCCCGGACGGCGGGCAGCGGCGGGAGAGTTCGACGGCGCGGCGCAGGTGGTCGAGGTCGGTGGTCACGGGGCGGGCTCCTTCGGGGCGTACCTGAGCAGGACGACATCGCCCACCGTACGTGCCTCCAGCAGGCGCATCCGCCGCGCCGGACCGCCGGGGAAACCGGCCGGGTGGACGAACCGCGGCGCCTGCGCCTGGCCGACCAGCAGTGGGGCCACGGCCAGCTGAAGCTCGTCGGCCAGGCCCTGCGCGAGGAACTGGGTGTGCACGCTGCCGCCGCCCTCGACCATCAGGCGGCGCACGCCGCGGGCGCCCAGGTCGTCCAGCACCGCGCCGAGGTCCACCGCGCCGCCGAGTGCGACCACGTCGGCCAGCCCGTCCAGTGCCGGGCGCAGGGTCGCCGCGCCGGCGTCCGTCGTGTACGCGACCTTGTCGCCGCCGGTGTGCCAGAACCGCAGCGCCGGGTCGAGCGCGCCGCTCGCGCTGAGCGTCACCTTCAGCGGGTACGCCGGCCGGCCGGCTGCGACCCGGGCGGCCCGGCGGCCGGCGTCGTTGACCAGCAGGCGCGGGTTGTCGGCGCGCAGGGTGTTGCCGCCGACCAGGACCGCGTCGGCGGCGGCGCGCTCCTCGTCGACCCGGTCGAAGTCGGCGGCGTTGGAGAGCAGCAGGCGTTCGGGGGAGGCGTCGTCGAGGTGGCCGTCGAGCGACACGGCGGCGCTCAGCAGGACGAAGGGGCGCGGGCCGGGCATGGGGTGGGACCGTTCTGTCGGGGGCGCCTCCACGGTACGGCGGGTGGCGGGGCGGGCACCGTCGAGCGGCCGACATGTGAGACGAATCCTCTCGCGATGCGAGAATGGGAGTAGCGTCGGGGGAAGCCGAACACGATCGAGGGGGATCCGATGAGCGAACCGTCCACCGTCTACACGCACGGCCACCAGGAGGCCGTGCTGCGCTCGCACCGCTCGCGCGGCGCCGCCGACTCCGCCGCCTATCTGCTGCCCGAACTGCGTCCCGGGCAGGCCCTGCTGGACGTCGGCTGCGGGCCCGGCACGATCACCGCCGACCTGGCCGAGCTGGTCGGTCCGAACGGGCGGGTGGTGGCCGTGGACGCCTCCGCCGAGGTGTTGGAGCAGGCGGCCGAGTACGTCGCGGGGCGGGGGCTGTCGAACGTCGTCTTCGAGGTCGCTGACGTCCACCAACTGTCCTACGGTGACGGCGAGTTCGACGTGGTGCACGCCCATCAGGTGCTTCAGCACGTGGCCGACCCGGTGGCCGCGCTGCGCGAGATGCGCCGGGTGCTGGCGCCGGGCGGCGTGGTCGCGGCCCGGGACGTCGACTACGCCTCGATGACCTGGTACCCCGAAGCGCCCGTGCTGGACGACTGGCTGGCGCTCTACCGGCGGACCGCGCGCGCCAACGGCGGCGAGCCGGACGCCGGGCGGCGGCTGCTGTCCTGGGCCCGGGCGGCCGGCTTCGCCGAGGTCGCCGCCACCGCCACCACCTGGACGTTCGCGACGCCCGAGCGGTGCGCGTGGTGGGGCGGCATGTGGGCGGACCGGACGGTCGACTCGGCGTTCGCCCGCACGGCGGTGGCCGCGGGCTTCGCCGACCGGGCGGAGCTGGAGCGGATCGCGGCCGGCTGGCGGGAGTGGAGCGGAGCCGGGGACGCCTGGTTCTCGATGCTCCACGGAGAGGTCCTGGCGCGCGGCTGAGGGCGGGGAACAAAGGGCGGGCCGGTGTTCGAAAAGATCGGGTAAAGTCGCGCGACCGTTCGTTCTCGGGGCCCGTTCGGGTCCGAGCCGTGTGCCGAAGGCCGCCGGACGGCGCAGAACGCCGAGCTGACGCCCGCACCGCCGGGCCGGGGGAGTCCACGTGTCCAAGCCCGATCCCGACGCGCCCGTCCCCGGGCCGGAGAACCCCGCGCCCTACGAGGCTCCGCGACAACCTGCGGACACCCCGGGGGACCGGGTGGACCTCGCCAAGACCGGTCTCCCGGAGGCTCCCGCCGACGTGGCCCCGCTTGCCGCCGCCCCGGCTCCCGCCGACCCGTGGGCCGCCCCCACCGGGGCCCCGCCCCTGACCCCGCCCCCGCCGCCGCCCCCACCCGTCGGGGGCTGGGCGTCGGTGCCGCCCGCCGCGTACTCCGGCTTCCAGCCCGGTCACCCGTACGGCTACCCCCAGCCCCCCAGGCAGGTCAACGGCTTCGCCATCGGAGCCCTCGTGACCGGCCTCGTCTGCGCGTGGCCGATCGCCCTCGTGCTGTCGGTCGTCGCGATGGTCCAGATCAGGAAGCGCGCCGAGCGCGGCATGGGCATGGCCGTGACGGGCCTGGTGTTCGGCGTGTTCGGCATCATGGTCACGGTGTTCGGCGTCCTCGGCGCCGCGCTGGGCCCGGTCGACCGTGCCGACTCCGGCGCGCCGCCCAAGGCCCCGGCCGGCACGGTCCGCTGGTCCGCCCTCAAGTCCGGCGACTGCTACAGCTCCCCGGACGGTGGCACCCGGGTCGACCCGGACGGCGGCGACGAGACGGTGTACTGGGTCCGCAAGGTGCCCTGCTCCGCCCCGCACCACGGCGAGGTGGCCGGCACCGCCCGGACCCCGGCGGGCGACAGCCAGAGCTACCCGGGCGAGTCGGCGATCCGAGAGCGCGCCGCGGAGCTCTGCCGCCCCGTGCTCGACGCCTACGCCCTCGACCAGTGGGCGATCCCGGACGGCATGGACGAGATCTACCTCTATCCGACCGCCGGGAACTGGAAGTTCGGCGAGCGGTACATCACCTGCGCCTTCGAGGACCGCGACGCCGAGCACGTGGGCACCGTCCGCACCGACCGCGGCAGCCTGACCTCCGCCCAGCTCGCCTACCTGGAGGCCGTCCGCGGCTTCAACACGGCCTACGCCGACCAGCCCAAGGGCGAGGTCGCGACGGCCGGCGCCGAGTACGCGACCTGGGCCGGGCGGATGGCGGCGGCCTCCCGCTCCGAGGCCGAGCAGCTGTCCCGCACGACGACGTCCTGGCCGGACGCCGCGAAGCCGAAGGTCGCGGCGCTGGCCGCCGCCCAGCGGGACGCCGCCACCGCCTGGGACTCCGCCGCGCGGACGACCGATCCGGCCGTGCTGGAGGGCGAGATCCGGCGGGCGAAGCTGCTGACGGCCAAGACCACTCCGCTGAGCGTGGACGCCCGCCGCGAGCTGGGCCTGTCCACCGGAGAGCAGGTGCCCGACCTCCGGGTCTGACGCGCCGTCTTACCCGGAGTTAACCCGGCCCGTACCTGCCGGTAGCGAGCCGCCCGTACGGTTCAGACAGGTATCCCCGGCCCGACCCCCACGCAGGCCGGGGATACGCTCCCGCCATGACCACCTTTCGGGTGATGCGGCAGGACGACAACGGCAACCGCTTCGTCGTCGCACGGGGGCTGGCGAAGGACGAGGCCGAGCGCCTCGCGGCCGAGTTCGAGGCCCGCGGCCACAAGCAGCTCTACTGGGTCGAGGTCGAGCGCGCGGCCGGGGACGCCTAGGCTCGGTGCCATGAATCCCGGGACCGTGAACATCGAGGAGCAGGCCGCCGTCCGGATCGTGATCGGCGGCGCGATCGTCCGGGCGGGGCGGGTGCTGGCCGCGCGTCGCAACACCCCTGCGGAGGTGGCCGGGCGCTGGGAGTTCCCGGGCGGCAAGGCCGAGCCCGGCGAGACGGAGGCCGAGGCGCTGGAGCGGGAGCTGCTGGAGGAGCTCGGCGTGCACGCCCGGGCACTGGCGCGGCTGCCCGGCGCGTGGGCCGTCCGACCGGGACTGGAGCTGCACTTCTGGGCCGCCGAGCTGCTCGCCGGCGACCCCCGTCCGCTCCTGGAGCACGACGAACTGCGCTGGCTCGGCCCGGACGAGCTGGACTCCGTCGACTGGCTCGACCACGACCGGGACGTCCTGCCGCACGTCGCCGGACTCCTGCGCGCCTGAGCCCCCACCTGTTGGCGCGGCCCCGGCCCCGGCGCCGCGCCAGGTAGGTCAATCGGACAAGACGACCCGGCAGCCGGGATAGCCTGGGTTCTGCTGGGTATGTCACTTTTCGGTATGTTTCGTCACCATCGGTGAGCCGCCCCAGCCGGCGCCGCCGATCCCGACCAGAGCCGGAGGCCCCGTCGGTGTCGAATACCGGTAACGGCGGCGGGGGAGCGCGGCGGACAGGCGCCGCGGGGAGCGCCGCCGCCCGCGCCCGGCTGCGCCGCGGCGCCCGCCCGGCCGCCCCGCAGCCGGCCGTCGGCCGCCGCCGGGGCCACGGGCCCGCCGCCGTCACCGAGGCCGCCCCGGGCGGTGCCGAGGCCGGCACCCCGCGGCCCGCGCCGACCCTCGACCTCCCCGCCCCCGGCCTGCGCAGCCGTCCCGGCCGCCCGTTCCCCGGCGGGCCCACCGAGCCGCCGGGCGGGGCCGGCGCCCCGGCCGAGGGCAGCCTGCTCGACATGCTCAAGGTCGCCATCGCGATCCTCGACACGGCCGGCCGCGTGGTGCTCTGGAGCCCCGCCGCCGAGGAACTGCTCGGCTGGCCGAACGAGCTGCTGGTCGGCCGCCGGATCGACGAGCTCATCCCGGACCACGACCAGGCCGCCCGGATCCAGGCCGCCATCCAGGACACCCTGCGCAACGGCCGCTGGGCCGGACCCGCCGAACTGCGCGACCGGGACGGCGTGCCGGTCGCCGTGGACGCCCGGATCTCGCTGCTGGTGGACGGCGACGGCACCCCGTTCCTCCAGGTCAACCTGGCCGAGGCGGCCGCCGTCCGGGCCGTCGAGCGCGACCTCGCGGTGCGCGACGCGCTGTTCGAGCAGTCCCCGCTCGGCATCGCCGTCCTCGACACCGACCTGCGCTACACCGCCGTCAACCAGACCCTCGCCGAGATGAACGGCGTCGCCACCGACGACCACGTCGGCCGCACCACCGGCGAGACCCTGCCCGAGCGGGCCGCCGACGAGATCACCGCCATCCAGCGCCAGGTGCTGGCCACCGGCGAGCCGGTCATCGACGTCACCCTCGCCTCCCCGGTCACGGCCCGCTCCGGCTACCGCTCGATCTCCTACAGCCGGATGACCGACCGCTCCGGCCGGGTGCTCGGCATCTCCGGCACCGTCATGGACGTCACCGAGCGCTACCGGGCCGTCTCCAAGGTCGAGCACGCCCGGCGCAGGCTCTCCCTGCTCAACGAGTTCGGCTCGCGGGTCGGCGACCTCCTCGACGCCGCCCGGATCGCCCAGGAGCTGGCCGGCTCCGTCGTCCCCCGGCTCACCGACCACTCCGCGGTGATCCTGCTGCAGGCCGTCGCCCACGGCGACGACCTGCCCCGGCACGGCCACGACCGGCGCACCTCACTGCTCCAGCTCGGCACCGCCTCCGTCCAGGACGGCCCCGAGGTCGACGTCATGCTGCGCCGCGGCGCCCGGATCACCTTCGCCGAGGACTCCGCCTGCGGCCGGGTGCTGCGCACCGGCGTCCCCGAGCTGCTCTCCGGCGCGGACCAGCTGAACGACGTCACCTACCCGGGCGACCCGAAGATGCAGGCCGCGCACGACCTCGGCGTGCACTCGATGCTCGTCGTCCCGCTGCGCGCCCGCGGCATCGTGATCGGCCTGCTGCTGGTCAGCCGGGCCGGCTACCGCGAGGGCTTCGACCGGGACGACCTCGCCTTCACCGTCGAACTCGCCGACCGGGCCGGCAGCTCCCTCGACAACGCCCGCCTCTACGCCCGCGAGCGCACCGCCGCGCTCACCCTCCAGCGCACCCTGCTCCCGCAGCAGGTCCCGCAGCCCACCGGCGTCGAGGTCGCCTACCGCTACGTGCCCGGCTCCAGCGGCACCGAGGTCGGCGGCGACTGGTTCGACGTCATCCCGCTGCCCGGCGACCGCACCGCGCTGGTCGTCGGCGACGTCATGGGCCACGGCCTGCGGGCCGCCGCGACCATGGGCCGGCTGCGCACCGCGGTCCGGGTGCTCGCCGCCCTCGACCTGCCGCCGGACGTGCTGCTGCGGCACGTCCACGAGCTCGCCGACGACCTCGCCCAGGGGCCGGACGAGGCGCTCCTCGCGACCTGCGTCTACGCCGTCTTCGACCCCGGCACGGCCCGGCTGACCGTCGCCAAGGCCGGACACATCCCCCCGGTGCTCGTGGTGCCCGGCCAGGAGACCGAGGAGCCGACCCGCACCGGCGGCCCGCTGCCCGGCGGCACCGGCCGGATCCTCGACCTGCCCTCCGGCGCCCCGCTCGGCGTCGGGGGCGTCCCGTTCGAGTCGGTCGAACTGAAGATCCCCGAGGGCAGTCTGCTCGCGCTGTGCACCGACGGCCTGGTCGAGTCCAGGGACAAGGACCTGGACGTCGGCCTCGGCCGGCTGGTCACCGTCCTCCAGGAGCCGCACGCGTCCATCCAGGCCGCCTGCGAGGCCGTGCTCGACACCATGGAGCAGGGGCGCGAGCCGGACGACGTCGCGCTGCTGCTGGCCCGGCTCGGCCACGGCCAGGCCGGCACCCCGACGGCCGGCTGGACGCTGCCGGCCGAGCCCACCGCCGTCTCCCGGGCCCGGCGGCTGGTGCGCTCCGCGCTCGCCGAGTGGGGCGTCGAGGCGCTCACCGACACTGCGGAGCTGCTGGTCAGCGAGCTGGTCACGAACGCCGTCCGGTACGCCAGCGCCCCGATCGGGGTCCGGCTGACGCTCGGCGAGACGTTGCTGGTGGAGATCTCCGACCCGCTTCCCGACCCGCCCCGCGAGCGGCACGCGGCCGAGGCGGACGAGGGCGGCCGGGGCCTGGAGCTGGTCCGCCGGATCGCGCTGCGCTGGGGCGCCAGGGCCGAGGGCATCGGCAAGGTCGTCTGGTTCGAGCAGGCGCTCACGGGTAATGAGCCCGACGAGCCGTGAGGCGTGCGGCGGGCGAGGGCGTGAGCCGGCGCGGACGACCAGCGGGACGCGAGTAGAACGGGGCTGCATATGCCACCTGGTGGCCAGGGGGAGCGCGCACTCCGGAAGGGGGCGCGGGCGTGGCATTGTGGTTGCGCGGGCGGTAGGACAAAAACCTTCGCCCGATCTGATGTTGTGATGTTGAGGGCGTGTGAACGCACCCCTCGATGATGAATACTCGGTCTTCTCGACATCCGGACGGTCGCGGGTTGGAGGGGTCGGTCCGTTGAACAGCACCCCGGCGCGGAACGCGCCGAGCAGCAGCGGTCATGCTGCCGTGCCCGGGCAGGCCGGTTCACCGCACCTGCCCGCCCCGGTGACCGCCCGCGCGGCCGCCGCGGCCGAGGGCCGGCACGGCGCCGCCGCCCCCGCCGGCACCCACGCGGGCGCCGGCTCGGTCTACGACTACATCCGGGTCGCCACCTTCGCGATCGGCCCCGACGGGCGGATCAGCCAGTGGAGCGAGCGCGCCGCCGAGTTCTTCGGCGTCCCCGCCGCCGACGCGGTTGGCGCCGACCCGATCACCACGTTCGTCCCGCGCGAGCTCTGGCAGCGCGGCCGCGCCCGGCTGGAGCGCACCCTCGGTGGCGAGGAGTGGACCGGCACCACCCCCTACCTCGACGCCGCCGGCGGCGAGGGCCTGGCCGAGCTGTACCTGATGCCGGACACCGCGCTGCCCGCCGGCGCCACCTGTCTCGCCGTCGACCTCGGCCGGCTGCGCCGCGTGGAGACCGACCTCGCCGCCTCGGAGGCGGTTTTCGGCCAGACCCCGACCGGCTTCGTCCTGTTCGACGACCGGCTGCGCCTCCAGCGCGTCAACGACGCCTTCGCCTCCGGCATGGGCCTCGCCCCGGTCGACCTCGAAGGCCTCACCCCGCACGACCTCTTCCCGCCCTCCGAGGCCGACCGGCTCAGCGCCGCCCTGCGCAAGGTCCTCGCCACCGGCGAGCCCGTGTTCGACCTGCGCTTCCACGGTGTCGTCCCCACCCGCGAGGGCAACCGGCTCTGGGCCGTGTCGCTCTACCGCCTCAACGGCGCCGCGGGCCAGCCCATCGGGGTCGCCGGACAGGTCTCCGACGTCACCAGCCGGCACGTCGCCGAGCGCGAGGCCGACGGCGTGCGCCGCAACCTCGCCCTGCTCAACGAGGCCAGCGCGCACATCGGCTCCACCCTCGACCTGGAGACCACCGCCAAGGAGCTGCTGGACGTCGTCGTCCCGCCGTTCTGCGACCTCGCGACCGTCGACCTGTACACCGCGCTGCTCTCCGGCGAGAGCGTCCCGAGCGCCGGGCGCCTCGGCGACACCGTCCTCACCGACGGCAGCGGCGAGCTGCGCCGGGTCGCCGTCTCCAGCGTCGTCGGCGGCGCCTCCTCGGTGCTCGGCTCGGTCACCGGCCTGCCCATCGCCGAGGCCGGCGGCACGCTCTGCTACCCGCGCCGCTCCCCGCACGCCCGGGCCCTGCGCACCGGCCGCAGCGTCGTCCCCGAGCCGGGGCCCGACCCGCTGTTGCGCTCCACGCTGATCGTCCCGCTGGTCGCCCGCGACCAGGTCCTCGGGCTCGTCCAGCTCTCCCGCGCCATCGGCAGCGAGCCCTTCGACGCCCGCGACGTCGCCATCGCCGAGGAGCTCGTCGCCCGCGCCGCCGTCTGCATCGACAACGCCCGGCTCTACCGCCGCGAGCACGAGCGGGCCCTGATCCTCCAGCGCAGCCTCCTGCCGCCCGGCAACCCGGCCGCCAGCGGCCTGGAGATCGCCTGCCGCTACCTGCCCAGCAACAACAACACCGAGGTCGGCGGCGACTGGTTCGACGTCATCCCGCTGCCCGGCAACCGCACCGCGCTCGTCATCGGCGACGTCATGGGCCGCGGCCTGCGCGCCGCCGTCGCCATGGGCCAGCTGCGCACCGCCGTCCGCACCCTCGCGATGCTCGACCTCGACCCCGCCGAGGTGCTCGGCGCCCTCGACGAGATCGCCCGCGGCCTCGGCGACGACTCCGTGCCGGCCGGCCCGGCCAGCCCGTACGGGCGGCTCACCTCGACGGCCGACGAGGAGGCCCGCGAGGTCTACCTGGCCACCTGCGTCTACGCGGTCTTCGACGCCGTCACCCGCCGCTGCGTGTTCGCCAACGCCGGCCACCTGCCGCCGGTCCTGCTCAGCCCCGGCGAGCCCGCCCGGATGCTCGACGTGCCGCCCGGACTGCCGCTCGGCGTCGGCGGCGAGCCCTTCGAGGAGGTCGAGCTCACCCTGCCCGACGGCGCCGTCCTCGGCCTGTACACCGACGGCCTCGTGGAGAGCCGCAAGCACCAGCTGGACGAGGGCCTGCGGGCCTTCCGCACCGCGCTCTCCGTCGAGGGCAAGGACCTGGAGGACCTCTGCGACCACGTCCTCGGCGAGCTCAACCCGCACCACGGGGAGGACGACATCGCCCTCCTGATGGCCAAGGTGCACGCCTTCCCCGAGGACAGCGTCGGCAACTGGTTCCTGCCGCCCGAGCCCACCTCCGTCGCCAAGGCCCGCGAACTCGCCTGCAGCTGGCTGCTCGCCCGCGGCCTGGACGAACTCGTCGACACCACCGAGCTGCTCGTCAGCGAGCTGGTCACCAACGCGCTCAAGCACGGGCGGGGCGAGATCCGGCTGCGGCTGCTGCGCGACCGCGGCATGGTCTGCGAGGTCTGGGACGACGGCTACGCCCAGCCCCGGCAGCGCCGCGCGCAGGAGACCGACGAGGGCGGGCGCGGCCTGCAGCTCGTCAGCCTGCTCGCCGAGCGCTGGGGCAGCCGGCGGACGCCCAAGGGCAAGATCGTCTGGTTCGAGCTGGCGCTCTGAGGCGTCCGGGGATCGGCCGTCCGGGTGCAGTCGCCCGGCGGCCCGCCGTGTCGGCAAGGGCTCGCCCGGCCGGTCGGCGTTCGATGGCCGCCATGCGCGTCCGCCAGCTCACCGCCGCAGCCGCCGCCCTGCTGCTCGCCGCCGTGCTCGGCGGCTGCTCCGACCGTCCGGCCCCGGCCCGGCCCCCGGCCCCCGAGCCCGTCCCCGAGGTCACCGCCGCCACCGGGGACGTCCCGCCCACCGACCGCGCCGCCGTCGGGGACGGCGGGACGCTGCGCTGGGCGGTGGACCGCGTCCCCGCGACGCTCAACGTCTACCAGCCCGCCGCGACCGCCGACTCGGCGCTGCTCGCGCACGCTCTCTACCCGTCGCTCTTCCGGCCCGACGGGCACGGCCGGCTCGTCCCCGACCCGGACTACCTGGCCGGCGCCGAGTCCACCCCGCCCGGTCAGCAGCCGCAGGTCGTCACCTACCGGCTCAACCCGCACGCCGTCTGGAGCGACGGCACCCCGCTGACCGCCGCCGACCTGATCGCGCAGCGGGCCGCGCTCTCCGGCCTCGACCCGGCATACCGGAGCGGCCACCCGGCCGGGTACGACGCCATCGACTCGATCGGGCAGGGCGCCGACCCGCGCGAGGTCAAGGTCACCTTCCGGCGGCCCTGCGCCGACTGGCCGTCCCTCTTCGGACCGTTGTACCCGGCAGCCGAGACGTCCACCGCGGCGGCGTTCAACCAGGCGCTCGCGGGCGGCGAGCACCCCAGCGCCGGGCCGTACACGGTGTCCCGGTACGACGCCGAGGACGGACGGGTGACGGTGGTGCGCAACCCGCTCTGGTGGGGCGACCGGCCGAAGGCCGACCGGATCGACTTCCTCGCGGCGGCCCCCGAACGGCGCCTCGACGCCCTGGACCAGGACCTGCTGGACATCGCCCCGGTCACCGCGGCGGTGGACCGGGCGGCGCCCCCGGCGCCGTCCGCGAGCCCCTCCGCCGCCGCGCCGCCCGCCGCCGCACCCGAGGCGGCCGCGCTCGCCCTGCGGCGGGCCGAGTCGCTGCCCGGGATCACCGTGCACCGGGCCGCCACCGCCTCGCTCACCCAGCTCACCCTCAACGCGGCCCGGGCCCCGCTCACCGACCCGGCGCTGCGCCTCGCGCTCGGCCGGGCCGTCGACCGGCGGCGGGTCGCCGCCGCGGCCCTCACCCCGCTCGGCCTCGCCCCGGCGACCCTGGGCAGCCACCTCCTCGCGGGGGACCAGGACGGCTACCGCGACAACAGCGCCGCCGCCGGCCCTGCCGACGCCGCCCGGCTCTTCGACGAGGCCGGGTGGAAGCGGCCGGACGGCGGCGGCACGCGCGCCAAGGACGGCAAGGCGCTCACCCTCGACCTGCTCGTCCCGGCCGGCTCCGCGACCGCCAAGCGCACCGCCGACGCCCTCACCGCCGGCCTCGCCGAGCAGGGCGTCGCCCTGCGGACGGTGACCGCGCCCGCCGACACCTTCGTCAAGGACCACCTCGCGGTGGGCGACTACGACCTCGCCCTGTTCTCCTGGCCGGCCGGCCCCAGCCCGGCGAGCGAGCAGCGGCCGGCCTACGCCAAGCCCCGGCCGGACCCCGACGGCACCCTCGACCCGGGCAGCAACTACGCCCGCAGCGGCACCGAGGAGATCGACCGCCTCTTCGACCGGGCGGCCGGCGAGCTCGACCGGGCCACCCGTCTGGACCTGCTCCAGGAGGCCGACGTCCGGATCTGGCAGCTCGGCCACTCGGTGCCGCTCTACCAGCGGCCGGAGCTGGTCGGCGTCCGCTCGGGCGTGGCCGGGGCCGGGGTGTGGGGCTTCGACTGGCCGCGCTTCCAGGACGTCGGATGGTCCCTGACGTCGTAGCCCGGCGTGATCCGGCTGTGATCTTGATCCCGCCGGACGGGCTCGTTTCTGCCCCGGTGCGCCCTTCCCCGTACCATAGGAGAAAGCCGAGGCATGTCCAGATGCCCGGCGGGTGGACCGGTAGTAGCAGGCGAACGGGTGGCGGCGGCCGACAGCGGCCGCAAGTGCGCGTCTCGCGGCCGGGCGCCGTAACCCACGATTCCGGGAGAATCCGCTAGGCATGCCCACGCGCAACGACATCCGTAACGTCGCCATCGTCGCCCACGTCGACCACGGCAAGACCACCCTGGTCGACGCCATGCTGAAGCAGGCCGGCGCCTTCGCCGCCCACCAGCAGCTCGACGACCGCATGATGGACTCGAACGACCTGGAGCGCGAGAAGGGCATCACCATTCTCGCGAAGAACACCGCCGTCAAGTACCACCCCAAGGACGGTGGCGCGCCGATCACCATCAACATCATCGACACCCCGGGCCACGCCGACTTCGGTGGCGAGGTCGAGCGCGGTCTGTCGATGGTGGACGCGGTCGTGCTCCTCGTCGACGCCTCCGAGGGTCCGCTGCCGCAGACCCGCTTCGTGCTCCGCAAGGCGCTCTCGGCCCGTCTGCCCGTCATCCTCTGCATCAACAAGACGGACCGCCCGGACTCCCGGATCGACGAGGTCATCAACGAGACCTACGACCTCTTCCTGGACCTGGACGCCGACGAGGACCAGATCGAGTTCCCGATCGTCTACGCCTGCGCCCGTGACGGCGTCGCGTCGCTGACCAAGCCGGAGAACGGCACCGTCCCGGCCGACAGCACCAGCCTGGAGCCGTTCTTCTCCACCCTGCTGGAGCACGTCCCGGCCCCGAGCTACGACGAGGACGCCCCGCTCCAGGCCCACGTCACCAACCTGGACGCCGACAACTTCCTCGGCCGCATCGCGCTGCTGCGCGTCGAGCAGGGCGAGCTGCGCAAGGGCCAGACCGTGGCCTGGATCAAGCGCGACGGCTCGATCCAGAACGTCCGCATCTCCGAGCTGCTGATGACCGAGGCGCTCACCCGCAAGCCGGCCGAGGTCGCCGGCCCCGGTGACATCTGCGCCGTCGCCGGCATCTCCGACATCATGATCGGCGAGACCCTGGCCGACCCGGAGAACCCGGTCGCGCTGCCGCTGATCACGGTGGACGAGCCGGCCATCTCGATGACCATCGGCACCAACACCTCGCCGCTCGTCGGCCGTGGCGGCAGCGGCAAGGGCGCGGACGCCAAGTCCGGCGCCAAGGTGGACCGCAAGGTCACCGCCCGCCAGGTGAAGGACCGCCTGGACCGCGAGCTCATCGGTAACGTCTCGCTGCGCGTCCTGGACACCGAGCGCCCGGACGCCTGGGAGGTGCAGGGCCGTGGTGAGCTGGCGCTGGCCATCCTGATCGAGACCATGCGCCGCGAGGGCTTCGAGCTGACCGTCGGCAAGCCGCAGGTGGTCACCAAGGAGGTCAACGGCAAGACGCACGAGCCGGTCGAGCGCCTCACCGTGGACGTCCCCGAGGAGCACATGGGTGCCGTCACCCAGCTCATGGGCGTCCGCAAGGGCCGGATGGACAACATGTCCAACCACGGCTCGGGCTGGGTCCGGATGGAGTTCGTCGTGCCGTCCCGCGGCCTGATCGGCTTCCGCACCGAGTTCCTCACCAACACCCGCGGCACCGGCATCGCCCACTCGATCCACGAGGGCCACGAGCCGTGGTTCGGCACGCTGACCACCCGCAACAACGGCTCGCTGGTCGCCGACCGGGCCGGCGTGGTCACCGCCTTCGCGATGACCAACCTGCAGGAGCGCGGCGTGCTCTTCTGCGAGCCGGGCACCGAGGTGTACGAGGGCATGATCGTCGGCGAGAACTCGCGCTCCGACGACATGGACGTGAACATCACCAAGGAGAAGAAGCTCACCAACATGCGGTCCTCGACCGCCGACGTGGCCGAGTCGATCGTCCCGCCGCGCAAGCTCTCGCTGGAGCAGTCGCTGGAGTTCTGCCGCGAGGACGAGTGCATCGAGGTGACTCCGGAAACGGTTCGCATCCGCAAGGTCGTCCTGGACCAGAAGGACCGCGGCCGCACCGCCTCGCGCGCCAAGAAGGCGTGATCCCGACGGTTTGATCGGCCTTTGGCCGGAAAGATCCGCCCCCCTTTCCACTGGAGAGGGGGGCGAACTTTTTCAATCACCCCAAGTTGTCGATGCGCGTATAAACGGAATAGCGCCTATCACAGTCGAGTGTCCGCTGAGCGAACATGACAGTCCGTCATTCATGACGACTGTCCGTTTGGTACCTGTCTGGCTATGTCTCATATGTCCGGTTTTCGAAACTTACCGACCGTTCATGTGACCTAATTGAGATCGGCATTGGTCACTTTCGTGTCCGTGCGTGACGGATAGTGGAGCCAGTCAGGCTCGGGTCAAGGGTTAACGCGCAGGGGTGCGCGCCGAAACCACGAGCGCGGACGGCACGGCGGATCCGGTATCAACCAACCGCGGTGCTCTCCTCGTTGGAAAGTCGATTTCAGGAGGCATCCCCCATGCGTGGTGCAACCCAGACCAAGTGGCTCGTCGCGGCGACCGCGATCGCCCTGGCCGCGACCGCTTGCAGCACCGGCTCGAAGAGCAGCGACTCGGCCTCGAAGGACGGCGGCAGCATCGCCGTCCAGCTCGGTGAGCCCCAGCACGGTCTGGTCCCGCAGAACACCGCGGAGTCCGAGGGCACGCAGGTCGTCTACGCCCTCTTCACCGGCCTGGTCGACTACGACATCAAGACCAACGCGCCGAAGCTCGCCATGGCCGAGTCGATCGACTCCACGGACAGCACGACCTGGACGATCAAGCTCAAGGACGGCTACACCTTCCACAACGGCGAGAAGGTCACCGCCAAGTCCTTCGTGGACGCCTGGAACTGGGGTGCCAACCAGGACAACGCCGCCGAGGGCCTGCCCTTCTACGACAAGATCCTCGGCTCCGACGAGCTGGCTCCGGGCAAGGGCAAGACCCCGACCGCCAAGGAGCTCAAGGGCCTGAAGGTCGTCGACGACAAGACCTTCACCGTCACCCTGAAGGCGCCGTTCTCCCAGTTCAAGACGATGCTGGGCTACAACCCGTTCTACCCGCTGCCGACGGCGTTCTTCAACGACCCGAAGGCGTTCGGCGAGCACCCCATCGGTAACGGTCCCTTCCAGATGGACGGCGACTGGGACCACAACAAGCAGATCAAGATCAAGCGTTACGACAACTACGGTGGCACCAAGGCCCACCTGCAGAACGTGACCTTCAAGATCTACGACAACCTGGACACCGCGTACAACGACCTGCGCGCCGACAACATCCAGGCCACCAACAAGCTTCCGATCTCCGCGATGTCCACCGTCGCCAGCGAGTTCGGTGACCGCTACATCAACAAGCCGGAGTCGGGCATCGGCTACATCGGCTTCCCGATCGCCTACAACCCGGCCTACCAGAAGCCGGAGATCCGCAAGGCGATCTCGATGGCGATCGACCGCGACGCGATCACCAAGACGATCTTCGCCGGCACCCGCGTCCCGGCCTCGGACTTCGTCAGCCCGCTGATCAACGGCTACCGCAAGGACGCCTGCGGCGACGCCTGCAAGTACGACCCGGCCAAGGCCAAGGACCTCTTCACCCAGGCCGGCGGTCTGCCGAACAACACCCTGGAGCTCGGCTACAACGCCGACGGTGGCCACAAGGAGTGGATCGAGGCCGTCGGCAACCAGCTGAAGAAGAACCTCGGCGTCGAGGTCACCTTCAAGCCGTTCGAGAAGTTCGGCAAGATCCTGGACGCGCTCCAGGCCAAGCAGTACCAGGGCGCCTTCCGCATGGCCTGGTCGATGGACTACCCGTCGATCGAGGACTACCTGCGCCCGATCTTCTCGAAGGTCGCCATCGACAGCGGCTCGAACTACGGCGGTTACGTCAACGACCAGTTCGAGAGCCTGCTGACCCAGGCCGACGCGGCGAAGACCGAGGACGAGGGCATCAAGCTCTACCAGCAGGCCGACGACATCCTGATCAAGGACATGCCGTACATCCCGGTCTACACGTACCAGTCCTCCGCTGCGTACACCAAGAAGATCAAGAACTTCAACACGGATGCGCAGATGCGCTACAACCTGGCCGAAGTTGAGATGGCCGGCTGATCCGGTAGTCAGACGATCGGGGGCGGGTGGACCGGACCACAGTCCGGCTCCGCCCGCCTCCCTTCCTTGTCCGAAAGTATGGAGGTCTGATGGGCCGCTATGTGATCCGCCGGTTGATACAGGCGATCCCTGTTCTCATCGGTGCGACGTTCCTGATCTATTTCATCGTCTTCTCGCTGCCGGGTGACCCGGTGCAGGCGCTGGCCGGTGAGAAGCGCGCCGACCCGATCGTGGCGGAGATGATCCGTCAGAAGTACCACCTGAACGACCCCTTCCTCGTTCAGTACTGGAACTACATCTCGGGCGTCTTCCGGGGCGACCTGGGCGAGAGCCTGCAGGGTCGCAGCGTGAGCGACATGATCGGCGACGCCTTCCCCTACACCCTGAACCTCGGCATGGTGGCGTTCGTCATCGAGGCGGTCGTCGGTGTGGCGGCGGGTGTCATGGCGGCCCTTCGCAAGGGCAAGTTCCTCGACCAGCTGGTCCTCCTCAGCACCCTGCTGGTCATCTCGGTCCCGGTCTTCGTCACCGGCTTCATCCTCCAGCTGGTGCTCGGCGTCCAGCTGAAGAACTCGTACGGCATCGACTTCTTCTCGGTCTCCTTCAACGAAGAGGACGGGATCCGGGCCTACCTGCTGCCGGCCTTCGTCCTCGCGTCGCTCTCGCTCGCGTACGTCGCCCGACTGACCCGCACCAGCCTGATGGAGACCATGCGCGCGGACTACGTCCGCACCGCGGTCGCCAAGGGCCTGAAGCGCCGTCGGGTGATCGGCCGGCACGCCCTGCGTAACGCGCTGATCCCGATCATCACCTTCCTCGGCGCCGACCTCGGTGGCCTGATGGGCGGCGCGGTGATCACGGAGAAGATCTTCAACATCCACGGCATCGGTGGTCTGCTCGCCCAGGCCGTGTACCAGAAGCAGGGCACGATCATCGTCGGCGTCGTCACGCTGCTGGTGCTGATCTACCTCGTGACCACCCTGCTCGTGGACATGCTGTACGCCGTGCTCGACCCGAGGATTCGCTATGAGTGACACCATCACCAAGGACGCCTCGGCGCCGGCCGGGGACAACAGCCCGAAGGCCGCGCCGGCGAAGACGGAGAAGCCGGAGCGCGTCGCCAGCCTCTGGTCGGACGCGATCCACGACCTGATCCGCAACCCGCTGTTCATCATCGGCGGTCTGCTGGTGCTGGCGCTGATCGTCATCTCGATCGTGCCGCAGTGGTTCACCGACGGCAGCCCGTTCGACAACAACGCGTGCGACCTGTCGCACTCGCTGGAGCGCCCGAGCGCCGACCACTGGTTCGGCTACGACGTCCAGGGCTGCGACAACTACACCCGGACGATCTACGGTGCCCGTAACTCGATCATCGTGGGCATCCTGACCACCACCCTGGTCACCCTGATCGGTTCCCTCCTCGGTCTGCTGGCCGGCTGGAAGGGCGGGATCATCGACTCGATCCTGTCGCGGTTCACCGAGATCTTCTTCTCGATCCCGACCCTGCTCGGCGGCATGCTGATCATGTCGATGCTCGGCAAGGGCAACGCCTACACCGTCTCGCTGGTGATGGCCGTCCTCGGCTGGCCGCAGATCTACCGCATCATGCGCGCCTCGGTGCTGTCCAACAAGAACAACGACTACGTGATGGCCGCCCGCGCCCTGGGCGCCGGTGCCGGCCGGATCACCTTCCGGCACATCCTGCCGAACGCCATCGCGCCGGTCATCGTCGTCGCCGCGATCAGCCTGGGCGTCTACATCAGCGCCGAGGCCGCCCTGTCCTACCTGGGCATCGGCGTCCAGTCGCCGGAGATCTCCTGGGGCCTGATGATCAGCGACGCCCAGGTCCGCTTCCTGGCGGCCCCGCACGTGCTGCTCTTCCCCGCCGCGGTCCTGAGCGTCACCGTGCTGGCCTTCATCATGCTCGGCGACGCGGTGCGCGACGCCCTCGACCCGAAGCTCCGCTGAGAGAAGAGGTGACGACCCGATGACCACCGTGATCGAGAAGAACCAGAAGAGCGGCCGGCTCGAAGTTGGCACCCCGCTGCTGGAGGTCAAGGACCTCCACGTGGAGTTCCACACCCGGGACGGCGTCGCGAAGGCCGTGAACGGAGTCAACTACTCCGTGGCCGCCGGTGAGACCCTGGCGGTGCTCGGCGAGTCCGGCTCCGGCAAGTCGGTGACCGCCCAGACCATCATGGGCATCCTCGACATGCCGCCCGGCAAGATCAGCAAGGGCCAGATCCTCTTCCGCGGCCAGGACATGCTGGCCATGAAGGAGGAGGAGCGCCGGCTGATCCGCGGCCAGAAGATCGCGATGATCTTCCAGGACGCGCTGTCCTCGCTGAACCCCGTCATGACCGTCGGCGCCCAGCTGGGCGAGATGTTCCGGGTGCACCGCGGCGCCTCCAAGAAGGAGGCCCGGGAGAAGGCCATCGAGCTGATGGAGCGGGTCCGCATCCCCGCCGCCAGGCAGCGCGTCGGCGACTACCCGCACCAGTTCTCGGGCGGCATGCGCCAGCGCATCATGATCGCGATGGCGCTCTCCATGGAGCCCGACCTGATCATCGCCGACGAGCCCACCACCGCCCTGGACGTGACCGTCCAGGCCCAGGTGATGGACCTCCTCGCCGAGCTGCAGGCCGAGTACAACATGGGCCTGATCCTGATCACCCACGACCTCGGCGTGGTCGCCGACGTCGCGGACAAGATCGCCGTCATGTACGCCGGCCGGATCGTCGAGACGGCCCCGGTGCGCGACCTGTACGCCAACCCGGCGCACCCGTACACCAAGGGCCTCCTGCGTTCCATCCCGCGCCTGGACCAGAAGGGCCAGGAGCTGTACGCGATCAAGGGTCTGCCCCCGAACCTGCTGAAGGTCCCGGCCGGCTGCGCGTTCAACCCCCGCTGTGACGTCGCCACCGACCTGTGCCGCACGGAGATCCCGGCACTGCACCAGGTGACCGACAAGGACGGCAAGGAGCTCACCGGCCGCCGCAGCGCGTGCCACCTCTGGAAGGAGACCCTCCATGGCTGAGCCCATCCTGGAGGTCAAGGACCTGGTCAAGCACTACCCGCTGACCCAGGGCATCCTCTTCAAGAAGCAGGTCGGCGCGGTCAAGGCGGTCGACGGCATCTCCTTCGACCTGATGAAGGGCGAGACGCTCGGCATCGTCGGTGAGTCCGGCTGTGGCAAGTCCACGCTGGCCAAGGTCCTGATGAACCTGGAGCGGGCCACCTCCGGCCAGGTGCTGTTCAAGGGCGAGGACATCTCCAAGCTGACCGGCCAGGCCCTCAAGGCCGTGCGCCGGAACATCCAGATGGTGTTCCAGGACCCGTACACCTCGCTGAACCCGCGCATGACGGTCGGCGACATCATCGGCGAGCCGTTCGAGATCCACCCGGAGGTGGCGCCGAAGGGCGACCGCCGCAAGGCCGTCCAGGACCTCCTGGACGTCGTCGGCCTGAACCCGGAGTACATCAACCGGTACCCGCACCAGTTCTCCGGCGGCCAGCGCCAGCGCATCGGCATCGCCCGCGGCCTCGCGCTCAAGCCCGAGATCATCATCTGTGACGAGCCGGTCTCCGCCCTGGACGTGTCCGTCCAGGCGCAGGTGATCAACCTGCTGGAGCAGCTGCAGACCGAGTTCGGGCTGTCGTACATGTTCATCGCCCACGACCTCTCCATCGTCCGGCACATCTCCGACCGCGTCGGCGTGATGTACCTCGGCAAGATGGTCGAGATCGGCACGGACGAGGAGATCTACGACAACGCCACCCACCCGTACACCCAGGCGCTGCTCTCCGCGGTGCCGGTGCCGGACCCGACGGCGCGCGAGAGCCGCGACCGGATCATCCTGAGCGGCGACATCCCCTCGCCGGCCAACCCGCCGTCCGGCTGCCGCTTCCGCACCCGCTGCTGGAAGGCGGAGGACCGCTGCTCCGAGGAGATGCCGCTGCTCGCGGTCCCCTCGCTGCTCAAGGGCCCGGCCGCGCACGAGTCGGCCTGCCACTTCGCCGAGGTGCGCGAGACGGAGACGGCCGCGGCCTGACCGAGGCACCCGTGACGCACCCGGAAGGGCCCGTGGCTTCCCGCCACGGGCCCTTCCGGCGTTCCGTCAACTCCGCGGGCGGTCGACGCACCCGTCCGGGGGTACTCGGCTCGCGCCGTCGCCGGGGCGCGCTTCTCATGGGGTGTGATGCGACACACATCCTGAGGAGGGACCTTCATGCCCGCAGCCGCCCGTGCTCGTTGGGTCCTCGCCACTGCGACGTCCGTGGCCCTGGTGGCCAGCGGGTGCAGCAGCAGCGGAGGCGGCAGCAGTTCGTCGGACACCAGCAAGACCTTCAGTTACCAGAGCAGTGAGCCGCAGAACCCGCTCCAGCCCGCCAACGCGAACGAGACCGGCGGCGGTCGCATCATCCAGAACCTGTTCAAGGGGCTCGTGGACTACGACCCCAGCACCGCGAAGCTCCGCATGCAGGTCGCCGACAAGATCGACACCAGCGACTCGCAGACCTTCACCGTCACGCTGAAGGACGGGTGGAAGTTCCACGACGGCACCCCGGTGCACGCCAACAACTTCGTCGACGCCTGGAACTGGGCCGCCACCAGCACCAACAACCAGATCAACAGCTCCTGGTTCTCGGACATCGAAGGCTACAAGGACGTCCATCCGACCACCGGCCAGCCGACCACGACCAAGATGTCCGGTCTGACCGTCACCGACGACCTGCACTTCACGATCAAGCTGAGCAACAAGGTCTCGTACTTCGAGTACAAGCTCGGCTACATCGCCTTCTCCCCGCTCCCGAGCGGCTTCTTCAACGACCCGGCCGGGTACGGGCAGAAGCCCGTGGGCAACGGCCCGTACCAGTTCGTCAGCTGGTCGCACAACCAGTCGGTCGTGACCAAGGCCTTCCCGGACTACCAGGGCGTGGACAAGCCGAAGAACGGCGGCGTCGTCTTCAAGATGTACAACACGTCGGAGGCCGCCTACGCCGACCTCCAGTCCAACAACCTGGACGTGATGGACCAGGTGCCGCCGTCCGCGCTGGCCACCTACAAGAGCGACCTCGGCGACCGGGCGATCGACTCTCCCCAGGGCGCCATCCAGAACGTGGGCTTCACGCTGTACCAGGCCGACTGGTCCTCCCCCGACAAGGCCAAGGTCCGCCAGGGCCTGTCGATGGCGATCGACCGCGACACCATCACCAAGACCGTGCTCCAGGGCTCCCGGAAGGCCGCCAGCGCCTGGGTGGCCGAAGGCGTCGAGGGCTACAAGGCAGGCGCCTGCGGCGACTTCTGCACGTTCAACCCCGACAAGGCCAAGCAGTTGATCGCCCAGGGCGGCGGCGTCCCCGGCAACAAGGTGACCGTCCTCTACAACGCGGACGGCGGCCACAAGGAATGGGTCGACGCGGTGTGCAACTCGATCCGGCAGAGCACCGGGGTGGACTGCACGGGCGACCCGAAGCCCGACTTCAAGACCGCCCGCGCGGCGATCACGGGCCACCAGGTCGACGGCATGTTCCGGACGGGCTGGGTGCAGGACTACCCGCTGAACGCCAACTTCCTCGCGGACGTGTACCGCACCGGCGCCGCGTCCAACGACACGGGGTACAGCAGCCCGCAGTTCGACCAGGCCGCCAAGCAGGCCGACGAGGCCGCCAGCGTGACGGACACCGTCACCGGCTACCAGCAGGCCGAGGCCGTGCTGCCCGGCGACATGCCGGCCATCCCGCTCTGGTACTACCGGACCAACTCGGGCTACTCCACCAAGGTGCAGAACGTGCAGTTCGACTCCTTCGGCAACCCGGCCTGGACCCAGGTCGAGGTCAAGGGCTGATCCCCTCTCCCGCCGGCCCCGCCCTCACCGCACGAAGGTCGGGGCCCGGCCACCTCGGAAGGAGGCTCGGATGGGCAGTTACGTGCTGCGGCGGGTGCTGCAGATGATCCCAGTGTTCTTCGGCACCACGCTGCTGATCTTCCTGCTGGTCTACACGCTGCCGGGCGACCCGGTGGCGGCGCTGTTCGGCCAGAAGGCGGCCGACCCGGCCGTGGTGGCGAGCATCAAGCACAAGTACTACCTCGACCAGCCGGTCTGGAAGCAGTACCTGCACTACATGGGGAACCTCTTCCAGGGAGACTTCGGGACCAGCTTCACCGGCCGATCGGTCACCGACATCATGGCGGACGCCTTCCCGGTCACCATCCGGCTCGCGCTGATGGCCTTCGCGTTCGAGATGATCCTCGGGCTGTGCCTCGGACTCGTCTCCGGCCTCAAGCGCGGCAGCATCCAGGACACCCTGGTGCTGATCCTCACCCTGCTGGTGATCTCGATCCCGGTCTTCGTGCTCGCCTACATCGCGCAGACGGTGTTCGCCACCAACCTGGGCTGGGTCACGCCGACGGTGCAGGACAGCTACGACCTCACCCAGCTGATCCTGCCGGCGATGGTGCTCGGCTCGCTCTCGCTCGCGTTCGTCGCCCGGCTCACCCGCACCTCCATCGGCGAGAACCTGCGGGCCGACTACATGCGCACCGCGGTCGCCAAGGGCCTGCCCCGCCGGACCATCATCTCCCGCCACCTGCTGCGCAACTCGCTGATCCCGGTGGTCACGTTCCTCGGCACCGACCTGGGAGCCCTGATGGGCGGCGCGATCGTCACCGAGGGCATCTTCAACGTGCAGGGCATCGGCAACGTCCTGTACCGGGCGATCAACCAGAAGGAAGGACCGACGGTGGTCGGCATCGTGACCGTCCTGGTGATCGTCTACCTGGTCGCCAGCCTCATCGTCGACCTGCTCTACGCGGTCCTGGACCCGAGGATCCGCTATGTCTGACGTCCACGACGAGGATTCGTACGAGCCGCACCCCAAGCCCGGCGTCGGGCGTCTCGACTATGCGGGCGAACAGGGGATGGCCGTCGAGCAGGAGACCCTGGTCGAGGGCGACGTCGCCAAGCGGGAGGACGCCCGCAGCCTCTGGGGCGACGCCTGGCGGGACCTCCGGCGGCGGCCGATCTTCCTGGTCTCGGCGGTTCTGATCCTGCTGCTGATCGTCATGTCGATCTTCCCGTGGGCCTTCACCGACGCTGACCCGCGCAAGGCCGACCTGGTGCACGACTACCTCAAACGCCCGGACTGGACTGACTTCTTCGGGGCGGGGTGGTTCGGCTACGACGCCCAGGGGCGGTCCATCTACGCCCGGGTCGTGTACGGCGCCCGCGCCTCGATCACGGTCGGCATCTTCGTGACCGCCGGGGTCACCCTGCTCGGCGGGCTGACCGGCATGATCGCCGGCTACTTCGGCGGCGCCATGGACGCGGTGCTCTCCCGGATCATCGACGTCTTCTTCGGCATCCCGCTGCTGCTCGGCGCCCTGGTGCTGCTCAACGGCTTCGCCAGCCGCACGGTCTGGGCCGTGGTCTTCGCGCTGGTCGTCCTCGGCTGGACCCAGATCGCGCGGGTGATGCGCGGTGCCGTCCTGACCGTCAAACAGGCCGACTACGTCGTGGCCGGGCGGGCGCTCGGGGCCGGGACCGGGCGGCTGATGGTCCGCCACATCCTGCCGAACGCGATCGCCCCGGTGATCGTCGTCGCGACCATCGCACTGGGCGGCTACATCGCGACCGAGGCGACGCTGAGCTTCCTCGGCATCGGCCTGCAGGACCCGACCATCTCCTGGGGCATCGACATCTCCTCCGCCCAGAAGGTGATCCGAACGGCGCCGTACGTCCTCTTCTTCCCGGCCGCGGCGCTCTCCATCACCGTGCTGGCCTTCATCATGATGGGCGACGCCGTGCGCGACGCCCTCGACCCGAAGCTTCGCTGAGCGAGGGAGGGCATCGTGACCACAGCTGTCGACACCACGAGGCAGGAGCGGGAGACGCCGTACGAGGGACCGCTGCTCGACGTGCGCGACCTGCACGTCGAGTTCGTCACGCGGGACGGCGTGGCCCGGGCGGTCAACGGCGTCAACTACAGCGTCCGGGCGGGGGAGACGCTGGCGGTGCTGGGCGAGTCCGGGTCGGGCAAGTCGGTGACGGCGCAGGCGATCATGGGCATCCTGGACATGCCGCCGGCCCGCATCCCGCGCGGCGAGATCCGCTTCCGCGGCCAGGACATGCTCAAGATGGACCGGGAGGAGCGTCGGCGGATCCGCGGCCAGAAGATCGCGATGATCTTCCAGGACGCACTGTCCTCGCTCAACCCCGTGCTCAGCGTGGGCTTCCAGCTCGGCGAGATGTTCCGGGCGCACCACGGGACGTCCCGCAAGGAGGCCAAGGACAAGGCCGTCGAGCTGATGGACCGGGTGCGCATCCCGGCCGCGAAGCAGCGGGTGAACGACTACCCGCACCAGTTCTCGGGCGGCATGCGCCAGCGCATCATGATCGCGATGGCGCTGGCGCTCGAACCGGACCTGATCATCGCGGACGAGCCCACGACCGCGCTGGACGTGACGGTGCAGGCCCAGGTGATGGACCTGCTGGCCGAGTTGCAGTCCGAGTTCCACATGGGCCTGATCCTGATCACCCACGACCTCGGCGTCGTCGCGGACGTCGCGGACAAGATCGCGGTGATGTACGCGGGCCGGATCGTCGAGACGGCGCCCGTGCACGAGCTGTACGCGCGCCCGGCCCACCCGTACACCCGGGGCCTGCTGGACTCGATCCCGAGACTGGACCAGAAGGGCCAGGAGCTCTACGCCATCAAGGGGCTGCCGCCCAACCTGCTGCGGATCCCGGAGGGCTGCGCGTTCAACCCGCGCTGCCCGCGGGCGCAGGACATCTGCCGGGCCGAGGTGCCGGAGCTGTTCCCCGTGACCGAGGAGGACGGCACCGCGCTGGCCGGGCGGGGCAGTGCGTGCTTCTTCTGGAAGGAGACCCTCCATGGCCGGTAACGGGGCGAGTGCGCTGGGGGCGACCACGGCGGCGGCGACCACGCCGGAGGAGCTCGTGTTCGACCAGAACGTGGCGCGCGGCGAGCCGATCCTCGAAGTCCGCGACCTGGTCAAGCACTTCCCGCTGACCAAGGGGGTGCTGCTCAAGAAGCAGTTCGGCGCGGTGAAGGCCGTGGACGGGGTCTCGTTCGACCTGATGCAGGGGGAGACGCTGGGCATCGTGGGCGAGTCGGGCTGCGGGAAGTCCACGCTGGCCAAGGTGCTGATGAGCCTGGAGCCGGCCACCGGGGGATCCGTCCGGTACAGGGGCGAGGAGATCTCCCGGCTGTCGGGGTCGGCGCTGAAGGCCGTGCGGCGGAACATCCAGATGGTGTTCCAGGACCCGTACACGTCGCTGAACCCGCGTATGACGGTCGGGGACATCATCGGCGAGCCGTTCGAGATCCACCCGGAGGTGGCGCCGAAGGGCGACCGCCGCAAGGCCGTCCAGGACCTGCTGGACGTCGTCGGGCTCAACCCGGAGTACATCAACCGGTATCCGCACCAGTTCTCCGGCGGTCAGCGTCAGCGCATCGGCATCGCCCGGGGGTTGGCGCTCAAGCCGGAGATCATCATCTGTGACGAGCCGGTGTCGGCGCTCGACGTGTCGGTGCAGGCGCAGGTGATCAACCTGCTGGAGCAGCTGCAGACCGAGTTCAACCTCTCGTACATGTTCATCGCGCACGACCTCTCGATCGTCCGGCACATCTCCGACCGCGTCGGCGTGATGTACCTCGGCAAGATGGTCGAGATCGGCTCCGACGCGGAGATCTACGACCACGCCACCCACCCGTACACCCAGGCGCTGCTGTCGGCCGTGCCGGTGCCCGACCCGACCGCGCGGGAGTCGCGGGAGCGGATCGTGCTGACCGGGGACGTGCCCTCGCCGGCGAACCCGCCGTCCGGCTGCCGATTCCGCACCCGCTGCTGGAAGGCGCAGGAGCGGTGCGCGGTGGAGGTCCCGCTGCTCGCGGCCCCGTTGTGGCTGGACGGGGCGGCCCGGCACGAGTCGGCGTGTCACTTCGCCGCGGAGCGGGACAACGGGAGGGGGGTCGTGGCGGCCGGGTAACAATTCGGTCGACGCCGCGGCGGCCGGCGCACACCAAGGGCGCGTCCTCGATTCGAGGGCGCGCCCTCCGCTGTGCTGCGCAAACACCGGAAAAAGATCAATTACTCCTCGTAAACGCGCGAATACCGGAGATCGTCGTCCGCCTTCCGGAGATCGGAACGGGCGGTCACGGATGCGATATGCGGGAATTTGGCGAGCATTGTCCGGGCCGGGTCCGGCGCGTAATTGAAAAGAGATGTGACGCGGATTCCGAAAGCGGGTCGGTTGATCGATAGTTGCTTTGCGCGTATCAGTGGTCACCTCGCCAACTGTGCGGATCGGCCCTGAGATGTCGGCCTCCGTCACGCCCGGCACACCGAGTGGCGGGGCCGCCGTTCGTTCGTAAGCCCCCAAAACGAGGAGCAGTTGAATGAGGCTCACCAAGACGATGCGCCTGACCGCCCTGGCGGCCTGTACGGCGCTCGCGATCTCCGCGTGCAGCACGGGCGGCGACAAGAAGCCCGCGGCCGGCAAGACCGGCGGGTCGATCAGCGTCCAGCTGGGTGAGCCGCAGAACGGTCTGATCCCGCAGAACACCGCGGAGTCCGAGGGCACCCAGGTCGAGTACGCGCTCTTCACCGGGCTGGTCGACTACGACCCCAAGACCAGCACGCCGAAGCTCGCCATGGCCGAGTCGATCGACTCCCCGGACTCCACCGTCTGGACGATCAAGCTCAAGGACGGCTACACCTTCCACAACGGCGAGAAGGTGACCGCGCAGTCCTTCGTCGACGCCTGGAACTGGGGCGCCGACCAGGACAACGCCGCGCAGGCCCTGCCGTTCTTCGACAAGATCCTCGGCTCCGACGAGCTCGCGCCCGGCAAGGACAAGAAGCCCACCGCCACGGCGCTCAAGGGCCTCAAGGTCGTGGACGACAAGACCTTCACCGTCACCCTCAAGGCGCCGTTCTCGCAGTTCAAGACCATGCTCGGGTACAACGCCTTCTACCCGCTCCCGAAGGTGTTCTTCAACGACCCGAAGGCCTTCGGCGACAACCCGATCGGCAACGGCCCGTTCCAGATGGACGGCCCGTGGCAGCACAACCAGCAGATCAAGGTCAAGCGCTACGACAACTACCCGGGCAAAAAGGCCAAGCTCGATTCGGTCACCTTCAAGATTTACGACAAGCTGGAAACCGCGTACAACGACCTCCGCGCGGACAACATCCAGATCACCAACAAGCTGCCGATCTCGGCGATGGCGACGGTGGCCCAGGAGTTCGGTGACCGCTACATCTACCAGCCGGAATCCGGCGTCGGCTACATCGGATTCCCGATCGCGACCAACCCGGCGTTCGCGAACCCCGACCTGCGCAAGTCGATCTCGATGGCGATCGACCGCGAGGCCATCACCAAGACCATCTTCTCCGGCACCCGAAAGCCGGCCGACGACTTCATCAGCCCGATCATCCCGGGCTACCGCCAGGGCGCCTGCGGCGACGCCTGCAAGTACGACCCGGCGAAGGCGAAGGCGCTCTACACGCAGGCCGGCGGCCTGCCCGGCAACAAGCTGGAGATCGGCTACAACGCGGACGGCGGCCACAAGGAGTGGATCGAGGCCGTCGGCAACCAGCTGAAGAACAACCTCGGGATCGACGTCACCTTCAAGCCGTTCGAGAAGTTCGGCAAGATCCTCGACGCGCTGGGGGCCAAGCAGTACTCCGGTGCCTTCCGCATGGCCTGGTCGATGGACTACCCGTCGATCGAGGACTACCTGCGCCCGATCTTCTCGAAGATCGCCATCGACAACGGCTCCAACTACGGCGGCTACGTCAACGAGGACTTCGAGGCACTGCTCGCCAAGGCCGACCAGGCGAAGACCGAGGACGAGGGCATGAAGCTGTACCAGCAGGCCGACGACATCCTGCTCAAGGAGCTGCCGTACATCCCGGTGTACACCTACATGAGCTCCGGGGCCTACACCAAGACCGTCAAGAACGTGATCATCGACGCCCAGAGCCGGATCGACCTGACCTCCGTCGAACTCGCCTGATCTGACTCCCCCTGACCGGTGCGTCCCGCAGGGCGGCGCGGGAAACCCCCGTGCCGCCCGCCGGTGACGCGCCCCAACCGCGAGGAGGCCGCCGCATGGGCCGCTATGTGGTCCGTCGGGTCATCCAGGCCATACCTGTGATCCTCGGCGCGACGTTCCTGATCTACGCACTGGTTTTCCTGCTGCCCGGTGACCCCATCCAAGCGCTGGCCGGTGAGAAACGCGCGGACCCGACGGTCGTCGCGATGCTGCACGACCGGTACCACCTGGACGATCCGTTCTTCCTCCAGTACTGGCACTACCTGGTCGGCCTGTTCCAGGGCGACTTCGGCGAGGACTACCGCGGCCACGCCGTCGTCGACGTGATGACGCGGGCCTTCCCGTACACCATCAACCTGGCGGTGACCGCGCTGGTCATCGAGATGGCGGTGGGCGTGTCCGCCGGTGTGGTCGCCGCCCTGCGGCGCGGCCGGTTCATCGACAACCTGGTGCTGATCTCGACCCTGATGGTCATCTCGATCCCGACGTTCGTGATCGGCTTCGTGCTCCAGCTGCTCCTCGGGGTGAAGCTCCACAACGACTACGGCATCGACTTCTTCCCGGTCTCGTTCAACGAGGACGACGGCTTCCGCGCCTACCTCCTGCCGGCCTTCGTGCTCGCGTCCACCTCGCTCGCGTACATCGCCCGGCTCACCCGGACCAGCCTGACCGAGGTGATGCGGGCCGACTACGTGCGCACGGCGGTGGCCAAGGGCCTGAGCCCGCTGCGCGTCGTGGTGCGGCACGGGCTGCGCAACGCGCTGATCCCGATCGTCACCTTCCTCGGCATGGACCTGGGGTCGCTGATGGGCGGCGCGGTGATCACCGAGGGCATCTTCAACATCCCCGGGATCGGGCACCAGCTGTTCCAGTCGGTGTACCTGCGCGAACGCACCATCGTGGTGGGCGTCGTGAGCGCCCTCGTCATGGTGTACCTCTTCACCAACCTGGTGGTCGACCTGCTCTACGCCGTTCTTGACCCGAGGATCCGCTATGAGTGAGCCGACGAACGCGCTGGACACGACGGCCCCGGTGACCAAGGCGGTCGCCGAGAGCGGCAAGGAGCGGGTGGCCAGCCTCTGGACGGACGCCTGGTACGACCTGCGGCGCAACCCGCTCTTCATCATCGGCGGGCTGCTGGTGCTGCTCATGGTGGTGATGGCCGTCGCCCCGCAGCTGTTCACCGACAAGGACCCGAACTCGGCCGGGTTCTGCGAACTCTCGTCCTCCCTGCAACGCCCCTCCGCGGACCACTGGTTCGGGTTCGACGTCCAGGGCTGCGACGTCTACACCCGGACGATCTGGGGCGCCCGCAACTCGATCATCGTCGGCATCCTGACCACCTCGCTGGTGGTCCTGGTCGGCGGCACGCTCGGGCTGCTGGCCGGCTGGATGGCCGGGTTCTGGGACAGCCTGCTCTCGCGCGTGACCGAGATCTTCTTCGCGATCCCGTTGCTGCTCGGCGGCATGCTCATCATGTCGACCTGGCAGAAGGGCAACGCCTGGACGGTCTCGGCGGTGATGGCGGTGCTCGGCTGGCCGCAGATCTACCGGCTGATGCGCTCGGCGGTGATCTCCAACAAGCACAACGACTACGTGGTCGCCGCCCGCGCGCTCGGGGCCGGCACCGGGCGGATCGTCACCCGGCACATCCTGCCGAACGCGGTGGCGCCGGTGATCGTCGTCTCCACCATCAACCTCGGCGTGTACATCGGCGCCGAGGCCGCGCTGTCCTACCTGGGCATCGGCATCCAGTCCCCGGCGATCTCCTGGGGCCTGATGATCAGCGACGCCCAGTCCCGGTTCCTGAACGCCCCGCACGTGCTGCTCTTCCCGGCCACCGTGCTGAGCATCACCGTGCTGGCGTTCATCATGCTCGGCGACGCCGTGCGCGACGCCCTCGACCCCAAGCTGCGCTGAGGAGGGCCGCGGACCATGACTGACACGACGAAGCCGTCCGGCACGAGGGACGGCGGGGCGCGCGTGGGCGCGATCGAGGTGACCGGCCCGCGCCGGGAGAACCTGGTGCCCGGCACGCCGCTGCTCGAAGTCGACGACCTGCACGTCGAGTTCGCCACCCGGGACGGCATCGCCAAGGCCGTCAACGGCGTCAGCTACTCGGTGTCGGCCGGGGAGACGCTGGCGGTGCTCGGCGAGTCCGGGTCGGGCAAGTCGGTGACGGCGCAGGCGATCATGGGCATCCTGGACATGCCGCCGGGGCGGATCACGGCCGGCAAAGTGCTGTTCCGGGGCCAGGACCTGCTGACGATGAGCCCCAGGGCCCGGCGCGCGGTGCGCGGCCGGAAGATCGCGATGATCTTCCAGGACGCGCTGTCCTCGCTCAACCCGGTGCTCAGCGTGGGCTACCAGCTCGGTGAGATGTTCCGGGTGCACCAGGGCGCTTCGCGCAAGGAGGCGAAGGACCGCTCGGTCGAGCTGATGGAGCGGGTGCGCATCCCGGCGGCGGCGCAGCGGGTGAACGACTTCCCGCACCAGTTCTCGGGCGGCATGCGCCAGCGCATCATGATCGCGATGGCGCTCTCGATGGAGCCCGACCTGATCATCGCGGACGAGCCCACCACCGCGCTGGACGTGACGGTGCAGGCCCAGGTGATGGACCTGCTGGCCGAGTTGCAGTCCGAGTTCCACATGGGCCTGATCCTGATCACCCACGACCTCGGCGTCGTCGCGGACGTCGCGGACAAGATCGCGGTGATGTACGCGGGCCGGATCGTCGAGACGGCGCCCGTGCACGAGCTGTACGCGCGCCCGGCCCATCCGTACACCCGGGGCCTGCTCAACTCGATTCCCCGGCTGGACCAGAAGGGGCAGAACCTGTACGCCATCCAGGGCCTGCCGCCGAACCTCCTGCACATTCCGGCCGGCTGCGCGTTCAACCCGCGCTGCGACCGGGCGCAGGACCGCTGCCGGTCCGAACCGCCGCCGCTCGTCCCGGTGCTGGACGCGGAGGGCAGGGACCTGCCGGGCCGGCACAGCGCCTGCCACTTCTGGAAGGAGACCCTCCGTGGCTGAGCCGATCCTGGAGGTCCGGGACCTGGTCAAGCACTACCCGCTGACCCAGGGCATCCTCTTCAAGCGGCAGGTCGGCGCGGTGAAGGCCGTGGACGGCATCTCCTTCGACCTGGTCACCGGGGAGACGCTGGGCATCGTCGGCGAGTCGGGCTGCGGGAAGTCCACGCTGGCCAAGGTGCTGATGAGCCTGGAGCGGGCGACCGCGGGCCAGGTGCGCTACAAGGGCCAGGACATCACCCGGCTGTCGGGGTCGGCGCTGAAGGCCGTGCGGCGGAACATCCAGATGGTGTTCCAGGACCCGTACACGTCGCTGAACCCGCGCATGACGGTCGGGGACATCATCGGCGAGCCGTTCGAGATCCACCCGGAGGTGGCGCCGAAGGGCGACCGCCGCAAGGCCGTCCAGGACCTGCTGGACGTCGTCGGCCTGAACCCGGAGTACATCAACCGGTACCCGCACCAGTTCTCCGGCGGTCAGCGCCAGCGCATCGGCATCGCCCGGGGGTTGGCGCTCAAGCCGGAGATCATCATCTGTGACGAGCCGGTGTCGGCGCTCGACGTGTCGGTGCAGGCGCAGGTGATCAACCTGCTGGAGCAGTTGCAGACCGAGTTCGGGCTGTCGTACATGTTCATCGCGCACGACCTCTCGATCGTCCGGCACATCTCCGACCGCGTCGGCGTGATGTACCTCGGCAAGATGGTCGAGATCGGCACGGAGGACGAGATCTACGCCCACCCGACCCACCCGTACACCCAGGCGCTGCTGTCGGCCGTGCCGGTGCCCGACCCGACCGGCCGCGAGCAGCGCGAGCGCATCCTGCTCAGCGGCGACCTGCCGTCGCCGGCGAACCCGCCGTCCGGCTGCCGATTCCGCACCCGCTGCTGGAAGGCGCAGGAGCGGTGCTCCGAGGAGGTGCCGTTGCTCGCGGTGCCCGCGCTGCTGAAGGGCCCGGCCGCGCACGAGTCGGCCTGCCACTTCGCCGAGGTGCGGGACGTGATCGGGAGCGCCTGAGCCCGTTCCCCGGCCGGGCCGCGGAGTCCCTCGACTCCGCGGCCCGGCCGCGTGCTTGCGGGGGCCGTCGGTTCCCGGGGCCGGTCACTTCTCGAAGCCGACGTTCTCCCAGACGATGTCGGACAGGCCCTGCGCGCCGATGTTGGCGAGGTTGGCGCGGGCGCCGTACAGCTGCGGCCGCTGGTAGAGCGGGAGCATCCCGGCCACCTTCCACAGCTCGGCGTCGGCCTGGTTGATGGCTTCGGAGGCGGTGGCGGCGTCGGGCGCGGCGGCGGCCCGGTCGAGGGCGGCGTCGACGGCCGCGCTGCCGGTGCCGGAGTGGTTGTTGCCGCTGTTCTGGGCGAAGCTGGCGCGGCTGCCGCTGGCCGGGAAGGGCGTGCCGAGCAGCGCGTACACGGCGAGGTCGAAGTCCTGCCGGTTGACGTACTTGTCGAAGAACTCGTTCGCGCCGGCCTGGACGGTGGTGACCTTCACGCCGACGCCCTTGAGCATCCCGGTGACGGTCGCCGCCTCGGTCTGGGCGGTGGCGACGCCGGCCGGGACGACCATCCGCAGGTTCAGCTCGCGGCCGTCCTTGTGGCGGACGTCGCCGTCGAGCTTCCAGCCGGCGGCGTCGAGCTTGCGGCGGGCCTCGGCGGGGTCGTAGCGGCTGAGGCCGAGCGAGTTGTCGCGGTAGGCGTTCTGGTTGGCGACCAGCAGGTGGTTGTTGAGCGTGGTCGGCGGCCAGTCCAGGCCCTTGAGGTCCTCGCGGGCGATCGCGTCCCGGTCGATCGCCTGGAACACGGCCTGGCGCACGGTCGCGTCGGTGAGCAGCGGGCTGCGGCCGTTGAGGGTGAGCTGGCGGAAGTCCGGGCCGCCGGCCCGCCGGACGACGGCGCCCTTGGTGCGCTTGATGGCCTCGTACCCGGCCACGTCCGGGCCGTTGTTGAAGAGGTCGATGTCGCCGCGACCGAAGGCGGCGGCCATCGTCGCGGGCGTCATGGCGTGGAAGACGATGCGGTCCAGCAGCGGCTTGTCGCCCCACCAGGCCGGGTCGGCGACCAGGGTGACGGTCTGGGTCGCCGGGTCCAGCTTCTCGACCTTGAACGGGCCCGCGGTCACCGGGATGGCGTCCAGGTAGGCGGTGTTGAACAGGTCGGGGCTGCTCACCCTGCTCGCCGGCAGCAGCGGGGCGTTGGCCGCACCGTTGAACATCGACTGCCACTCGGAGAAGGGCTGGTCGAAGGTCATCACGGCCTGGAAGTCGTCCTTGCCGGGCACGACCGAGGAGACCAGCTCGAAGCCGGTGCTGCTGGAGGACTTGTACGCCGGGTCCTTGCCGTTCATCGCGCGCCAGTCGGCCTCGATGTCGCGCCAGGTGATCGGTGTGCCGTCGGACCAGTGCGCCTTGGGGTTGAGGGTCCAGACGACCACCTGGTGGCCGTCCCTGAGCTCGGCGTGGGCGTCCTGGAGGTAGGCCGGGTTGGGGGTCTGGGTGCCGGCCGCGTCGGAGCGGAAGAAGGTGGGCAGCAGCGGCTTGGTGACGCTGCCCGTCGAGGACTCGGTGCCGTCGGCGTGGATCGGCGACCACTGGTGGGAGAACTGGGCGATCGCGAGGTTCAGCGTGCCGCCCTGGCGCAGTTGCGCGCGGTCGCGCGGGTTGACGTCCGTCGACGTGGACTTGGGCGACCGGGGGACGGACGCCATCGCGTCGCCGGGCGAGCCGTCCGGCTGGGAGGCGCACGAACAGAGCGTCAGCGAGAGCGTGAGCGCGGTGAGGCCGGCGAGCAGGGCCGTCCGGTGGTGGAGGCGGCCCATTGGCGTGCTCCCGAGGCAGGTGTGACGGATGGTGTGGCGTCACATCTTGGCGAGCGGGACGGGAGTTGTCGAGGGGGGCGGCCGAGGGGCGGGCCCGGCTCCTTCACGAGGAAGGTGGCGGACCCGCCCCTCGGCGGTCGAGCGCGGTCGGTCAGGCGACGGTGAACTTGAAGGTGCGGTCCTTGTCGCCGCTCTTGTCGAGCAGCGGGGTGAGCGCGTCGGCGACGTCCTGCGCGGTGATCGCCACGGACTGGCCGTTCTTCTTGATCCTGACCTTGTCGAAGACGTTGCCGAGCTGGGCGTTGAGCGCGTCCAGGTCCCACTTGGGCGTCAGCTTGCCCGAGGCGTCCGGGACGAGGGTCAGCGCCTTGGCGGCGGTCAGCTTGCCGAAGTTCCACGTCTTGGTGCCGGCCACGATGTGGATCGGCCCGCTGACCGCGGACTTGCCGAGGCCGTCCGCGGCGGCCTGCAGGGCCTGGGCGGAGACCTTGGGCTGGGCGGCCGTGACGTTCAGCGCGATCGGCTGGTCGGGCTTGCCGGCGGCGCGGTCGCGGTAGGCCTGCTCGACCACGGCGACGGCGCTCGCGGAGTCCAGTGCCTGACCGGCCTTGCCGGGCACGACGACCGGGTCGCCGGAGTCGCCGAACTTGACGAAGCCCTCCTGCAGGCCCTGGCCCGCCCCGGAGGCCAGGCCGTCCAGCGCGGCCTTGAGCTTGGCCCGGTCGACCTTGACCTCCGGCGCGACGTTCTTCGTGCCGCCCTGTAGCGACTTGATGACGTCGACCGGGCTGTAGCTGTGCTGGGTGAGGCCGTCCACGGTGGCCGTGGTGTCGAAGCCGAGTCCGGCGACGGTCGGGTCCAGGTCGACGCTCTGGTCGCCGATCTTCAGCTTGAGCGGCTGCTGGCCGGCCTTGCCCACCGTCTCGTCGAGCTGGTGGATGGCCTGGTCGCGGTTGTTGCCGCCGATGTCGGTGCCGAGCACCACGGTGCCCTTGGGGATGTCCGACTGGTTCAGCATCAGGCCGGTGCCGTACGCGGCGGCGCCGAGGAACAGGACACCGCCGATGCCGTAGACGCCGAGCTTGACGATCTTCTTGCCGGCGCCGCCCTTCTTCTTGGCCTTGCCCTGCGCCTTGGCGGGCGCGGGCTCCGCGGCGGCGGGGGCCGGCAGCGGGGTGACCGCGGTGGCCTCCGGGTCGCGGCCGGGCTGCTGCGCGCCCGCCGGGGCGCCGCCGAACGGGCCGGTGCCGAACGGGTCGGCGGAGGAGGCCTTGCCGCCCGGTGCGCCCGGTGCGCCCGGCGTGGCGGGTGCGCCCGGGAACAGGCCGCCGGGGGCGGCGAACGCGTCCTGGCCGGCGGGCGCGGCAGGGCGCTGCGCGGCGAACGGGTCGGCGCCGGTGGGCGCGGAGGCGAACAGGCCCGGCTGCTGGCGGCCCTCGTCGGCACCCCGGCCGGCGCGCGGGGCGCCGTCGTGGGGCAGGCCGGGTATGGCGGCCGACGCCGGCACGTCCTCGCGGATCGGCGCGAAGCCGTCGACGGAGGTGTCCTCGGGGTCGGCCGCGCCGCCGGCCGGGAAGGGCCGGGCACCCTGCGGGCCGCGGTTCTGCGGGCGGCCGTTCGGGGCGCCGGCACCCTGCGGACCGCGCTTCTGCGGACGGCCGTTCTGCGGGCCGCGCGGACCGGCGGGGGGCGCCGCGGCGGGAGGAACAGGGGCGAACGGGTCGGCGGCGAACGGGGCCGCCGCGGCCTCGTACACGCCGGGCTCGTCGGCCCGGTCCTCCGGGCGGCCGAACGGCGCGGCGGGCGCACCGCCCGGACGCGGCGCGGGAGCCGGGGCGGGCGCGGCACCGTTGGCCTGCGCCTGGGCGGGGACCGGACGGCCGTTGGGCCGGGCGGCACCCTGGCCGGCGCGCTGGGCGCCGTTCTGCGGGGCGCCGTCGGGGCGCGCGCCGTTCGGCTGGGGCCTGGGCCGGGCCTGGGCCTTGGCCTGCGGCTGGGACTGCGGTTCGGTTCCGGCACCCGGCGCACCGGCCGGGACCGGGGCGGGCGCGGCCTCGCCGGGCGCCGACGCGGCCTTCTTCTGCCGCGGCCGGAACCACGCGCCGGTCGACTCGGACTCGGAGGTCGCCGGCGGGATCGGCGGGATCTGCCACTCCGGCGGCAGGTTCGGCGGGGTCGCCGTGCGGCCGCCGCCCTCCATCACGCCGAGGACGGGGGAGGAGGGCGCTGAGCGGTGGCGCGCGCCGCCCGCCTCGGGGGCGGACGCCGGGGCCTCGTCGCCGGGGCCCTCCTCGTTCTTGACGGCGCTGCGGACGACGACCGGCGGGATCGGGCGCGAGCCGGGGATGTTGATCCGGACCCGGGTGGTCAGGGTGGTCTCGGTCTTCGGGACCTCGTCCTCGCCGCCCGACGCCGCGCCCTGGGCGGCACCGGTGCCGGCCAGGTCGCCGCCGGGCAGGCCCGGTGTGCCGTAGGGCGGGGTGCCCGACGGGTAGGCGTCCGGGCCCGTGCGCCGGGGCGTCGGGTGGGCGTTGTCAGATTCGCGGCTGCTCAATGCTGCTCTGCTCCGGGTTCGCGGGCGGGCCGTGCGGCGCGACCGCGGTTCGTGGTCGCCGGGCCTGGGGCGGGCGGCGGTCGGGTACGGCGTTCTGCGGCACCACCATACTGGGAAGAACTGAGCGGTGAACGGGTTCGGACAGATCCTGATACGTCCGGTTCCTCCGGTATGAGAGTACGGCCGTGTGGTCCTGACTGCGCGTCGTGCGCGGTGCCCTACGCGCCGCACTCGCGGGGTCAGCGGGGCGGGTTGGGGACTCCGGGGAACCAGCTCGCGCGGGTGGGCAGGGTGGCGCAGATCACGCCCAGGATCGAGCCGGCGAACATCCAGGCGAGCGAGGTGGCGTTGGGCCACAGCACGGTGTCGCCCTCCGGCCGCGGCACCATGACGACGACCAGGGCGATGAACCAGCCGGCCGCGGGCAGGGTGGCGCCCAGCCGGGTGCCGGTGACGCGCAGTCCGCCGTAGAAGGTGGCGGCGCTCGCGCCGAGCGCGAGCAGGACCCCCACGGGCGGCCACAAGGCCTGCACAAAGGATCCGCAGACCGAGACCGCGAAGCCGAGCGCGAAGAACAGGACATACGCCACGAACCGGGCGCCGCGTGGGGGCTGAGCCTCGGCCAGGCGCTCCTCCCGGGTGCCGAGGACCGTGGCGGCGAACGAGCGCTTCGGCGCCCCGGACGGCTTCCCGTCGGCGGGCCCGGCGGACCCGGTCGGCGTGCGGTCGGCGGACTTGTTCATCGGGCGCCCTCCTCGGCGGTCGCCGCAGCGGTCTCTTCGGCGGTGGTGCGCTCGGCGTCCAGGCCCGCGAACAGGTCGTCCTCGGGCTGTCCGGGCCCCGCCTGCCCCCGCACCAGCTGGTAGTACTCGGTGGCCACCAGTGGCTGGCCGAGGTGGTTGGAGAGTGCGAACGAGGTGCCGTCCACGGTGATCTGGGTGACGTGCGCGGCCATCGCGGCGGCCTTCCGTCCGGCGTACGCGGTGCCGTCCACCACGGTGGTGACCACCGCGTCGTCCACGACGCCGGGGACGTCCGACGGGACGGCCGTGCCGGGGAAGACCGCGCGGGCGGCGGTGGCGGCGAGCCCGGCCTCGATCACCGAGCGGGGCATGCGGTTCCAGTACACCTTGGCGATGCGCCAGGCGGAGCCGAGTCCGGGCCGGTACGCCGGGTCGGCCGCGAGGTCGTACGCGCGCATCGCGACCCGGTGCGCCTGGATGTGGTCCGGGTGCCCGTAGCCGCCGTTCTCGTCGTACGTGACCAGGACCTGCGGCCGCACCTCGCGGATCACGGCGACGAGGTGGCCGGCGGCCTCGTCCACGTCGGCCCGCCAGAAGCAGCCGGGCGCGTCGTTCTCGGGCACGCCCATCATCCCGGAGTCGCGGTAGCGCCCCGGGCCGCCGAGGAAGCGGAAGTCGGCGACGCCGAGGGCGGCCATGGCGTCGGTCAGCTCGCCGATCCGGTGCGCGCCGAGGGTGTCGTCCCGATCGGCCGTCAGGTGCGCCAGCCCGGGCGGGATCACCTCGCCGCCCTCGCCGAGGGTGCAGGTCACCAGGGTGACGCGGGCACCCTCGGCGGCGTACCGGGCCATGGTGGCGCCGTTGCCGATCGACTCGTCGTCGGGGTGGGCGTGCACCAGCAGCAGGCGGCGTCCGGTAGTCGAGGTCATGGGAGGAAGCCTAACGACCGGCCCTTCGGGCGCGTGAGCGCGCGCGGCTCAGAGCTTCAGGCCGTTGATCATCCCGGCGAGGTTGCTGGTGACCTGGCTGATCGACGGGGCGATGGAGCTGGACGCCAGGTAGAAGCCGAGCAACGCGCAGACGATCGCGTGCGCGAGCTTCAGGCCGGAGCGGCGGATCAGCACCACCACGATGACCAGCATCAGCATGGCTGCGGAGACGGACAAAGCCATGTCGGTTCACACCCCTTCTCGGGTGCGCCGCCCCCTGGGGAGGTCGGCGGTCGGACCGTGCGGGACTTGCGGTCGGGCGACCGGCGGTCCGGGACGGGGCCGGACGATCACCCGCTTGATCAGTCTTACCCGATGGGTGAGCGAAGCATTACGTTCCGTGAGTCCGCGCGCGCCGGGGTACGGCGGCACGGGTGGGGCGCATGGGCCGGTGGGAGGGGGTGCGGACCACTTTGGGGCGTACTTCCCGACGATGCTCCGAACGAGTGATCAGAACGCTCCCGGCGGCGCGCGCGAGAGGTCGTAGGGTCTGGTGCCATGACCTCCCACACACCTGCGGACACCTTCCCCCGGCAGTACGCGCGGACCCTGCGCTACACCGTCGGCGCGCCCCGGTCGTTCTCCGTCGCACCGGACGGCTCCCGGGTCGTCTTCCTCCGCTCGCGCTCGGGCAGCGACCGGGCCAACCTGCTCTGGACCCTCGACACCGCCACCGCGGAGGAGCGGATCGCCGCCGACCCGGTGGTCCTGCTCGGCGGCGGCGAGGAGGACCTCTCCCCGGCCGAGAAGGCCCGCCGCGAGCGCAGCCGCGAGGGCTCGGCCGGCATCGTCGGCTACGCCCTCGACGCGGCCGGCCGGCTGGCCGCCTTCGCCCTGTCCGGCCGCCTGTTCACCGCCGACCTCGTGACCGGCGCCACCGCCGAACTCCCCGCCGAGGGCCCGCTGCTGGACCCGCGCCCCTCCCCGGACGGCAGGTACGTCGCGTACGCCAACACCGCCGGCGAACTGCGGCTCACCCGTACCGACGGCAGCGGCGACCGCGCCCTCGCCGAGCCCGACGGGCCGAACGTCACCTGGGGCCAGGCCGAGTTCATCGCCCAGGAGGAGATGAGCCGCGACCGCGGCTACTGGTGGTCCCCGCAGGGCGACCGGCTGCTGGTCGAGCGCGCCGACGACACCCCGGTGCGCCGCTGGTGGATCGCCGACCCGGCCAACCCGGAGCGCGAGCCCGCCGAGGTCGCCTACCCCGCCGCCGGCACCGCCGACGCCGAGGTCGGGCTCTGGGTGTTCGACCTGGACGGCGGCCGCACCGAGGTCGTCTGGGACCGCGCCGCCTTCCCCTACCTCGCCCGGGTGCACTGGTCCGCGGGCGGCGTGCCGCTGCTGCTCGTCCAGGCCCGCGACCAGCGCAGCCAGCGGATCCTCGGCCTCGACGTCGCCACCGGCGCCACCGAGGTGCTGTTCGAGGAGCACGACGACGCCTGGCTGGAGCTGTTCCAGGGCGTCCCGGCCTGGACGCCGGACGGCAAGCTCGTGCGGATCAGCGACCAGGGCGGCGTGCGGGCGCTGGTGATCGGCGACCAGGCCGTCACCGGGGACGACCTGCACCTGCGCTCCGTCGTCGCGGTCACCGCCGACGAGGTGTTCTTCACCGCCTCCGGCGGCGCCGCCGAGACCGACCCCGAGCCCGGCTGGGTCGCCGTCGGCCGGATCGGCCACGACGGCAAGCGGCTCGGCTGGGAGGCCTCCAACGGCCGTCCGTTCACCTCCGTCACCACCGCCGTGCACGCGGCCGGCATCACCGTCCGGGCCACCGCCGAGCCCGACCTGCCCGGCAGCCTCGTCCAGGTCTCCCGGGACCTGCCCGAGGGCGTGGTCGTCGACGACGTCGCCACCATCGCCTCGTACGCCGAGACCCCGGTCATCACCGCCCGCCCGGTCTTCCGCTTCGCCGGCGAGCGCCGCATCCCCGCCGCCGTCTTCCTGCCCACCGGCTACGACCGCGAGCGCGACGGCCTGCTGCCCGTCCTCATGGACCCGTACGGCGGCCCGCACGGCCAGCGCGTCGTCCAGGCGCACAACCCGCACCTCACCTCGCAGTGGTTCGCCGACCAGGGTTTCGCGGTGATCGTCGCCGACGGGCGCGGCACCCCCGGGCGCGGCCCGGCCTGGGAGAAGTCGATCGCCTTCGACTTCGCCGGGAGCACCCTGGAGGACCAGGTCGACGCGCTGCAGGCACTGGCCGGGGAGTTCCCGCTCGACCTCGGCCGCGTCGCGATCCGCGGCTGGTCCTACGGCGGCTACCTGGCGGCGCTCGCCGTGCTGCGCCGCCCGGACGTCTTCCACGCGGCCGTGGCCGGCGCGCCGGTGGCCGACTGGGAGCTGTACGACACCCACTACACCGAGCGCTACCTGGGCCACCCGGCCGAGCGGCCCGAGGTGTACGCGGCGAACTCGCTCACCGGGTACGCGGCCGGGCTGGAGCGCCCGCTGATGATCATCCACGGGCTCGCGGACGACAACGTGGTGGCCGCCCACACCCTGCGCCTGTCCTCCGCCCTGCTCGCCGCCGGCCGCCCGCACACCGTGCTGCCGCTGTCGGGCGTCACGCACATGACCCCGCAGGAGGAGGTCGCGGAGAACCTGCTGCTGCTCCAGGTCGACTTCGTGAAGCGCTCGCTCGGGATGTGACCCCGACAGGGGCCCGCCGACGCCCCTGACCAGCGGTTCCGGCGGCCGGTTCCCCTGACGGGGGTACCGGCCGCCGGCATGACATCCGTCATACGGAACGCACGACGGCGGACACTGCCGCCGTGCCCGGCCCGCGCGGGACTCTGAGGTGGTGCGAACGGCACCGGACGCGACACCACCAGGGGACAGGAGCAGGGCGATGGGCACGGATGTGGCCGCCTTCCGCGGCGTCGGCAAGAGCTACGGGCGGGTACGGGCCGTCGACGGGCTGGACCTCGTGCTGCGGCCGGGCGAGACCGTCGCCCTGCTCGGGCCCAACGGCGCGGGCAAGTCCACCAGCCTCGACCTGCTGCTCGGCCTGCGGGAACCCGATCAGGGCACCGTCTCGCTGTTCGGCAGCAGCCCGCGCGGGGCGATCGCGGCCGGCCGGGTCGGCGCGATGCTGCAGAGCGGTGGGCTGATGGCCGACGTCAAGGTCCGCGAGCTGGTCAAGCTCGCCTGCGACGTCCACCCGCGCGGCCGGTCGGTCGCCCAGGTGCTCACCGACGCGGGGATCAGCGAGCTGGCCGAGCGCCGGGTCGACAAGCTGTCCGGCGGTCAGGAGCAGCGGGTCCGCTTCGCCCTCGCGATCGCCGGCGACAGCGACCTGATCGTGCTGGACGAGCCCACCACCGGCATGGACGTCACCGTCCGGCAGGCGTTCTGGGCGAGCATGCGCGCCCAGGCCGACGCCGGGCGGACGGTGCTGTTCGCCACCCACTACCTGGAGGAGGCGGACTCGATCGCCGACCGCGTGCTGGTCCTGCACCGGGGCCGGCTGATCGCCGACGGCACGTCCGCGGAGATCAAGGCGCGTGCGGGCGCCCGCCGGGTGGCCTTCGAGCTCCACGACGGCGACGGCGCGTTCGACGGCGGCGTGCTGCGCGCCCTGCCGGGTGTGCAGTCCCTGGACGTCACCGCCCGCGTGCCCGGCGTGCGGACGGTCCGGATCCGGACGGCGGACGCGGACGCGAGCGTCGCCGGGCTCTACCGGGCGGGCCTGTACCCGCGCGGACTGGAGGTCACCGGGCTGGGCCTGGAGCAGGCCTTCCTCACCATCACCGGCGAGCAGGACGACCGCGACGACCGGAACGACGCCCCGAAGGAGACCGTGCGATGACCACCCTGATCCAGCTGGAGATCCTGCGGACCTTCCGCAACCGGCGCTACCTGTTCTTCACCGTCGCCTACCCGGCGCTGATGTACTTCTTCTTCATCCACGCCTACGGCTCCGCCAACCAGGCCGGCGGCCTCCCGGTGAAGACCTACTTCATGGTCTCGATGGCCACCTTCGGCGCGGTCGGCGCGGTGCTCACCGGCAACGCGCAACGGATCTCGCTGGAACGCAAGACCGGCTGGACGCGCCAGCTGCGGCTGACGGCGCTGCCGGGCCGGGCCTACACCGTCGGCAAGATCGCGGCGAGCGCGGTGACCACGCTGCCGGCGATCCTGGTGGTGTTCGCGGTCGGTGCGAGCCAGGGCGTGTCGCTGGGTGCCGCGCAGTGGATCGGCCTCGGGGCCGCGCTGTGGCTGGGCAGCTTCGTGTTCGCCGCGCTCGGCGTGGCGCTCGGGTACGCGGCGGCGCCGGACTCGGTGCAGCCGATCGTGATGATCACCTACATGGCGATGGCGCTGCTCGGCGGCACCTGGTTCCCGGTGAGCGGTTCGCTGGAGAAGTTCGCCCGCTTCAACCCGGTGTTCCTGTACAACAAGCTGGCCGCCTTCACCCAGCCCGGGCACTCGCTGGACACCGTCGCCGTCGCAGGGCTGGCCGGCTTCCTCGCGGTGTTCGTCGCCGCCGCCACCGTCCTGTACCGGCGCGACACCCGACAGGCATGATGATCCACATGGACGACACCCGCCGCACCCACCGCACCGACGAGCAGCCGGAGGCGGGTGTGGCGCGCGTGTCGTTCATGAACGTCCCCGGCTCCCCGGTAGAGACCAGGCGGCAGATGCTGGTCAAGGTCTCCTGGATGCTGCTGTGGATGCTCTACCTGGCCTACCCGGCGGGCGAGCTGCTGCACGGCGGCCACGGCCCGGCCGCCCGGGTGTTCGGCTGGGTCTGCCTGACGGGCTTCGTGGCCGCCTACGTCCTGCTGGTGGTCTTCCGCTCGACTGCGGGGATGCGGCCGCGGGCCTGCCAGGTGATCGTCGCGACCATGATCGTGCTCGCGGTCGTGGCCTCCGCCGTCTTCGGCAGTGCCTTCCTCACGCTGTTCATCTACGCCTCGGTCTGCCTCGCGATCATCATTCCGCTGCGCTTCGCGGTGCGCGCGCTGCTCGGCATGGCCGTGCTCACCGCCGTGACCGGCCTGGCCGTCCACGCCGGCGGGGACAGCACCACGACCTTCGCCCTCAGCGCCTTCCTCGCCGGCATCGCGATGACCGGCCTGCAGCGGCTCGTCGCCACCATGAAGGAACTGCGCGAGGCCCGGGCCGCCGTCGCGCACCTGGCCGCCTCCGAGGAGCGGCTGCGGCTCGCCCGCGACCTGCACGACCTGCTCGGGCACTCGCTGTCGCTGATCACGCTGAAGAGCGAGCTCGCCGGGCGGTTCATGGACGCGGGGAAGGACGAGGCCGCGCGCGCACAGGTCGCGGACATCGAGCAGGTGGCGCGGCAGTCGCTGATCGACGTCCGGGAAGCGGTGACCGGCTTCCGCCGGCCCACGCTGCCGGTCGAACTCGCCGCCGCCCGCACGGCGCTGGCCGCGGCACAGGTGAGGCTGGAGGCGTCGCCGGAGCTCGTCGACAGCTGGCCGGGCCTCGCCAACGAGGAGGCGGGCGCGCTGGCCTGGGCGCTGCGCGAGGCCGTCACCAACATCGTCCGCCACGGCGAGGGCGCCACCGTCTGCACCGTCACCGCCGACACGGCGTGGGAGGGCAGCGGAGAGCGCTTCGCCGTCCTGCAGATCACCGACGACGGGCGCGGTCCGGGCAAGTCCCAACCGGGCAACGGCCTCTCGGGCCTGGAGGAGCGCCTCGCCCTCGTCGGAGGCCGCCTGGAGAGCGGCCCGGGGGAGCGCGGCAAGGGCTTCCGGCTGCGCGCGATGGTGCCGCTGCGCGAGGTGCCGGCTCCGGTGCCGCCGGCGGCCGGGCGGTCGTAGGGAACTCCGCCGAACGGCCCCGCGTAGGAGGGGACATGACCAACGTCCTCGTCATCGGCATCGACCCGCACACCGTCCCCGGCATGGACGGCGCCACCCTGCGCGCCGCCCTCGACGCCGAACTCCTCCGCTTCGCCGACCACGGCATCGACGCCGCCATGACGCTCGTCGCCCTCGACGCGACCGCCGGGCCCGCGATCGTCGCGGCCCTCGGCGAGCGGACGTGGGACGTCGTCGTGATCGGCGGGGGCATCCGCAAGCCCGAGCCGCTGCTCACGTTCTTCGAGCACGTGGTCAACCTCGTCCGCCGGCACGCCCCGGACGCCGCCCTCGCCTTCAACTCCAGCGGCGGGGACAGCGTCGAGGCGGCCCGGCGCTGGCTGTGAAGCCCCGGTCCCCCGGGGGAGGTTCGGGCGGGTTCCCCTCTAAGGTCGTGCCCATGAGTGACGATCAGAACGGCCCCTCGATCCGCGTGCTGCTGGCCGAGGACCAGGGGATGGTCCGGGAGGCGCTGGCGGCGCTGCTCGGGCTGGAGGGGGACATCGACGTCGTGGCGCAGGTGGGCCGTGGCGACGAGGTGGTGGCGGCGGTGCTGGCGAACGACGTCCAGGTCGCCGTGCTGGACATCGAGATGCCCGGCATGACGGGCATCGAGGCGGCGGCGAAGCTGCACCGGGAGGCGCCGGGGACGAAGGTCGTGATCGCGACGACCTTCGGGCGGCCCGGCTACCTGCGGCGGGCGATGGAGTCCGGCGCGGACGCGTTCCTGGTGAAGGACGCGCCCGCCTCCGAACTCGCCGAGGCGATCCGCCGGGTGCTGCGCGGGGAGCGGGTGATCGACCCGGCGCTGGCCGCGGCCGCGCTGGCCGAGGGCGCCAACCCGCTGACCGCCCGCGAGCGGGACGTCCTCGGGGCGGCGGCGGACGGCGCGGTGAACGCGGACATCGCCAAGCGCCTGCACCTGTCCGAGGGCACGGTCCGCAACTACCTCTCGATGGCGATCCAGAAGACCGAGGCCCGCAACCGCACCGAGGCGGTCCGCATCGCCCGGGAGAAGGGCTGGCTGTAGTTCCTCAGTTGAGCCGGTGCCGGGCCGCCCTGGCCTCCTGCCGGACCTCGGCCGCCGCGTCCGGGTCGAAGGCGTCGAGGATCTCGGCATAGGCGTCCATCTCGGCCGAGCCGCCGAGGAAGTCCCCGGTGCGGACGAGGAGTTCCGCGCGTTCGAGGCGCAGCTGGGCGGGGTGGCGGGGGAGCAGCAGGGCGAGTTCGGTGGCCCAGAGCTGGGTGCGGGCGTGCTCGGGCCGCTCGGAGGCCCAGGCCCGGATGTTGCCGAGGACGCGGTGGACGATGTCGAGCGGCTGGGCGGGGGTGAGCAGCACGGGTGTGAAGGGGTGCCCGGTGGCCTCGACGAGGCGCTCGGCGTCGCCGGGGTCGAGCAGCCGGCCGCCGTGGAAGGGGTCGGCCAGGACGTACTCCTCGCCGCCGGCCGGGCCGCCGACGGCGACGATGAAGTGGCCGGGCAGCGCGATGCCGTGGACGGTGAGCCCGGCCCGCCGGCCGACCGCCATCCACACCAGGGACAGCGTGATGGGCAGCCCGCGCCGCCGCCGCAGGACCTCCGGCAGCAGCGAGGACTCCAGCCGCCGGTAGTCGGACTGCCGCCCGTGGAACCGTTCCCGCCCGCCGAGGACGGCGGCGAGCAGGGCGGCGGTCTCCTCGGGCCCGGCGGGGGCGCGTTCGGCGACCGCGAGGCGGACGGCGGCGGCGTGCCGGTCGAGGGCGGCCCCGCAGGCGGCGAGCAGGGCGTCGAGGCCCGGCGGCTCGCCGGGGTCGTCCGGGTCGGTGAGGGGGCCGTGTTCGGCGGCGGCGAGCAGGCAGAGCAGCACCGGGTCGGGCTGTTCGGCGCGGGCGGCGGTCCGGAAGCGGTCTCTGCTCTGCTCGGTCACGGTGACGGCGACGGCTTTCGTACGGCGGGCGGGCGATCGGGCAAGCGGTGGCCGGGGCTACCCCTGGGGCGGCCGGGCGTAGTGGTAAGTGTGACTGGTCGTGAAGCCGAGTCCGTCATAGAGCGCGGCCGCACCGTCGTTGTCCGCCTCGACCTGCAGGTAGGCGCCGGTGGCGCCCTCCTCGGCGGCGCGGGCGGCGAGCACCGCCATGACGGCCGTGGCCAGCCCGGCCCGCCGGGCGTGCGGCTGGACCTCGATGGCGCCGAAGCAGGCCCACGCGCCGTCGACGACGCAGCGTCCGATGGCCAGCGGCGGCTGTCCCGCGGCGCCGGGCACGGTGGCGAACCAGACCGAGGGCCCGCCGTGCAGGACCCGCCGGGCGGCCTCGCGCACCGCCGGGTCGGCGCTGAGCTTCCCGTACAGGGACATCCAGTCGGGTCCGGCCGTGCGGGAGAGCCGCACCCGGTCGTGCCCGGAGCCGACCCTGACGAGTCCGGCCAGGGGGGCGGTGCGCACCAGCGTCGGCGACTGCGCGGGGCCGAGCAGTCGGCGCAGCCCGTCCGCCGTGCCGGGCGTGACGACTTCGACGAGGACGGGCAGTTCGCGTTCGGCGTACCAGTCCCGGACGGCGGCCAGTGCCGCCGGCAGCGGCAGCCCGGGGTCGCCGAGCGCCTGGACGGAGTTGGCCCGCCGGGTGAACCCGGCCGAGGCGCGCAGGGTCCACTCGCCGAGCGCCTCCTGCTCGGCGCCGGGCCAGCCGCGCGCCGCGATCCGCTGGAGCTCGACCGGCGTCGCGGCCGGAAGCGGGGCCCGCCGGGCCGGGAAGAGCGGGACCACCTTGCCCGCGACCAGCAGTTTCTCGGGGAAGGAGACCGGCTCGCCCGAGCGGGGAACGACCGTCAACCCGTGATCGTCCCACGATGTGAGCACGCCGATCACATCACGGAAGACCGGCCGGTCGCCCACGAACGCGGACAGCCGTCGGGCGGACACGCGTCGTCCCACGTCGGAGCGATCTATCCGGACCTCCGGACGGTCCTGCGGACGGCTGCTTTCCGGGTCGCCTGCCGTCATCTGGGCACCTCCTGTGCATTTGCGGTCTCCGACCCGCGATACTAGGGGCGGGCATCGACGACGCCGCGCTCACCGCGCACGCGAGCAGAACAGAACGGGCCGCCAGGGCCCTTCCGAGGAGGAACGACAGCGTGACTTACGTCATCGCGCAGCCTTGTGTCGACGTGAAGGACAAGGCGTGCATCGAAGAGTGCCCGGTTGACTGCATCTACGAGGGCGAGCGATCGCTCTACATCCACCCGGATGAGTGTGTCGACTGTGGCGCTTGTGAGCCGGTCTGCCCGGTCGAGGCGATCTTCTACGAGGATGACACTCCCGAGGAGTGGAAGGACTACTACAAGGCGAACGTCGAGTTCTTCGACGACCTCGGTTCGCCCGGTGGCGCCTCGAAGCTCGGCCTGATCGAGCGTGACCACCCGTTCATCGCCGCTCTGCCGCCGCAGAACGCCGACCACTGACGATCGGTGGCATCTGAGCTGTGAGCACCGACAACAGCACGCGCGCGCCGTTCCCGGGCCACCCGGGGGCGGCGCGCCGCGTTTCGGACCGCCTGCCCGTCTTCCCGTGGGACAAGCTGGAGCCGTACAAGGAGACCGCCCTCGCCCACCCGGGCGGCCTGTGCGACTTCTCCGTCGGCACCCCCGTCGACCCGGTCCCCGAGGTGATCCAGAAGGCGCTGGCCGCCCACTCGGACACCCCCGGCTACCCGACCGTCTGGGGCCCGCTTGAGCTGCGCGAGGCGATCGCCGGCTGGCTGCGCCGCCGCTGCGGCGCCGAGATCGGCCCGCAGGCCGTGCTGCCGACCATCGGCTCCAAGGAGCTGGTGGCCTGGCTGCCGACCCAGCTCGGCCTCGGCCCGGGTGACCAGGTCGCCTACCCGCGCCTCGCCTACCCGACCTACGAGGTGGGCGCGCGGCTGTGCGGCGCGGAGCCCGTCGAGTACGACTCGGTGGACGAGCTGGACGGCTCGCGCGTGCGCCTGCTCTGGGTGAACACGCCGTCCAACCCGACCGGCCGGGTGCTCGGTGCGGACGAGCTGCGCCGCACCGTCGCGTGGGCCAGGGAGCACCGGGTGCTGCTGGTCAGCGACGAGTGCTACCTGGAGCTCGGCTGGGAGGCCGAGCCGGTGTCCGTCCTGCGCCCGGACGTGTGCGGCAGCGACCACGAGGGCCTGCTGGCCGTCCACTCGCTCTCCAAGCGCTCCAACCTGGCGGGCTACCGCTCCTCCTTCCTGGCGGGCGACCCGGTCGTGGTCAAGGAGCTGCTGGGGCTGCGCAAGCACGGCGGCATGATGGTCGCCGCGCCCGTCCAGGCCGCGACGATCGCCGCGCTGGACGACGACGCCCACGTGGCCGAGCAGCGGGAGCGCTACGCGGCCCGGCGCTCGGCGCTGCGGACGGCCCTGGAGGCGTACGGCTTCCGGATCGAGCACTCGGAGGCGAGCCTCTACCTGTGGGCCACCCAGGACCGCCCGTGCTGGGAGACGGTGGCCGAACTGGCCGCCCTCGGCATCCTGGTGGCGCCCGGAGAGTTCTACGGCCCGGCCGGCGGGCAGTTCGTCCGGGTCGCCTTCACGGCGACGGACGAGCGGGTCGCCGCGGCCGTCGAGCGGCTGAACGCGGCGCGCTAGCGGCGACGCGCGAAGGCCGGTGTCCGCCTCGGACACCGGCCTTCGCCGTCTTCGTGGTACGTCGTCGGGGCCCGTCAGCGGGCCCGCCCGGGGGTGGCCTACAGGCCGACGCCGCCGCCGTTCACGGCGCCCAGGAGGCCGCCGACCGGGCCGAGCGCACCGGTGAGGCCGGACAGCGGGTTGTTCGGGCCGAGGTCGGCGCCGCCGAGGCGGTTGGCCGAGCCGTGCTCGGCCAGGCCGAGCACGTCGGCGCCGGGCAGGCCGCCCGGCAGCGCGCGCTCGACGGAGCCCAGCGGCAGCGCGTCGGTGACGGCGCTGGTGCTGGGCACGCCGTTGGTGAGGTTGCCGGCGCCGGGCAGCTGCTTGGCGACCGAGCCGGTCTGGGCGAGCCCGCCGACCGGGCTGGCGGCGGCGCTGCGGGTGCCCGCGGCCTTGCCGGTGACGGCCTCGCCGAGCTTGCCGGCCAGCGCGGAGGCGACCTTCGGGGTGACGCCGGAGAGCTGCCCGGTGGTGGCGGCGGTCTGGTCGACCGGGGCGGTCAGCGAGCTGGCCTTCTCGTTCGCCTCGGGCAGCTGGTGGGCGACGATGTTGCCGGCGGCGTCGGCGGAGGCCGGTACGCCCGCGGCGACGGTGGCGGCGCCGGTGGTCCCGGCGGCCTCGCCGAGCTGGTGGGTGGTGTGCTGGAGGCTGGAACCCGCGTCGGTGTTGGTGAGCTGGCCCACCGGAGCGGCGAGGTCGCTCTTGGGCAGCAGGGCGTCGCCGCCCAGGGCGGACGCGGAGCCGGCCGCGACCAGCGGGGTCGCTCCGGCCGCCACGACGAGCGCGGCCTGGGCGATCCGACGCGTGAGGGGGTGAGACATGGGGCTCCTCGAAAGGGTCTGGGTCCGTCCCGTCCGCCGGGTGGACGACCGGGCGGACGACGTTGTTACCGCTTGAGAAGCCAGAAGGTTTCGGCCGGTGCAAGGAAACTGTCCGACTGACCATCGGATCGTATGACTGCAAGGGGGCGCCCTGGTGGAGCCCGTCGGAGCCCGTGGATCCTGCACCGGGCAAGGGGAGTGACGGTTCTCCAGTGGGGGTCGCCGGAACGGGCGGCCGGTCCACCGAGGTTGACCGGAATCACCCGTCCGGCGGCAACCCGTACGTCAGTGCGTCAGCTCTTGTCGGACGGCGCCAGGGTGACCTGGACGAGCTTGGTCGTGGTCCCCGTCGGCTGCGACTGCCAGCCGTCCTCCGACGAGGCCTTGCGCCAGATCTTCCCGTCGTAGGCCACCGTCGCGATGCCCAGCTGCTGCGCCTGGGCGACCGCCCAGTGCGCGACCTCCCAGCCGCTCGCCCGCTCGGCGGCCTCGGCGGCGTCGGCCCCGGCGTCCGCCGAGGTGGTCAGCGCGGCGGTGGACGGGTCCGGGGTCAGCGCGACGGCGTTCTCGGCCCCCTTGATCGACGACGTGTAGCCGGGGGCCGCGGCGACCGTGCGGCCGAACTCGCGGCGCACCCGGTCGGAGAGCACCTGGGTGCGGTCCGGCGCCGCCGCCGGGGTCGCGGAGGCGGACGCGGTCGGCGAGGCGGAGTCGGCGGAGTCGTCCGTCCCGGGCTTGGCGTAGTCGTGCACGACGCAGCTGAACGAAGCGGGCTCGCGGCCGGCCAGCGCCGAGGTGAGCAGCGTCGCCTTGGTCTCGTGCTTGGCGTACGCCTGCGGGTAGCCGCTCTTCTGCACCGCCTGGGCGGCGTCGGTCAGCGGCAGCCGGGTGTAGCCGGGCACCTTGACCAGGCCGTCCAGGAACTTGTTGGTCGCGTAGACCGGGTCCTGGATCTGCGCCGAGGTGCCCCAGCCCATCGAGGGGCGCTGCTGGAACAGGCCGAGCGAGTCCCGGTCGCCGCCCGCGAGGTTGCGCAGCTTGGACTCCTGCATGGCGGTGGCCAGCGAGATCGCCGTCGCCCGGTCCGGCAGCCCGCGCGAGCGCGCCACCGCGGCGATCGTCGCGGCGTTGGCGGCCTGCGACAGCTCCAGCGTGCCCTCGCCGGTCGCGGTCTTCACCGTGCAGCCCTCGGGTTCGGTGCCCTTGAAACCGAACCACCAGATGCCGACCACGGCCGCCCCGCCGACGAGCGCGAGACCGAGCAGCCCGACGATCACGAGCAGCAGGGCGCGCAGCGGCCCGCGGCGGGGGGGCTCCAATTCGTCGCCCTGATCCTCGCTGCTCTTCTTCCTGGCCACCCTCGCCCCTCTCGCGCCTGCTTCTTGATCCGACACCGTACCCACTCGGACGGGTGTGCGGCGCCCCCCGGTTGCCCTTACGCTTCGCCGACCCTGTCACAGGACCGCTACGCAGGGTCTCCGCGGCGCGCACTAGGCTGGCGTCATGAGCAGCCCCGAGACGACGCCCCTGGACCTCACCCTCGACGGCGGCACGCTGACCGCCCGCCTGGTCGACTTCCCGTCCGTGAGCGGTGACGAGCAGCCGCTCGCCGACGCCGTGGAGGCCGCTCTGCGCGCCTACCCGCACCTGACCGTCGACCGGTACGGGAACAACGTGGTGGCCCGCACCCGCCTCGGCCGCCCCGAGCGCGTCCTGCTGGCCGGCCACCTGGACACCGTCCCGATCGCCGACAACGTGCCCTCGTACGTCGACGGGGACCTGCTCTACGGCTGCGGCACCTCGGACATGAAGTCCGGCGTCGCCGTCCAGCTGCGGCTCGCCGCCACGCTGCCCGAGCCCAACCGCGACCTGACCTTCGTGTTCTACGACTGCGAGGAGGTGGAGGCCCACCGCAACGGCCTCGGCCACCTCGCCAAGGAGCGGCCCGACTGGCTGGCCGCCGACTTCGCCGTGCTGCTGGAGCCCAGCGGCGCCGTCGTCGAGGGCGGCTGCCAGGGCACCCTGCGGGCGCAGGTCAGGCTCACCGGCGTGCGCGCCCACGCGGCCCGCAGCTGGCTCGGCGACAACGCCATCCACCACGCCGCCGAGGTGCTCTCCCGGCTCGCGGCCTACGAGCCGCGCCGGGTGGAGATCGACGGCCTGGAGTACCGCGAGGGCCTGAACGCGGTGCGGATCGACGGCGGTGTGGCCGGCAACGTCATCCCGGACGAGTGCGTCGTGACGGTCAACTTCCGCTACGCACCGGACCGCAGCGAGGCGGAGGCGGAGAAGCACGTCCGCGAGGTCTTCGACGGCTTCGAGGTGACCGTCACCGACTTCGCCCCCGGCGCCCTGCCCGGCCTCGCCCAGCCGGCCGCGCAGGCTTTCCTGGCGGCCACCGGCGGGCAGGCCAGGGCCAAGTTCGGCTGGACCGACGTCGCCCGCTTCAGCGCGCTCGGCGTCCCGGCGGTCAACTACGGCCCCGGTGACCCGAACCTCGCGCACAAGCGGGAGGAGCACTGCTCGCTGAGCGCCATCGCCGAGGCCGAGGAGCGGCTGCGCGCCTGGCTCACCAGCTGACCGCCGCCCGCCCGGCAGTTGATCCGATCAGAAGCCGAACGCCACCTTCCGGTTCCCCAACCGACCTTCCCCCGTTGCCTGAAAACGGGGGAAGTCCGGCGTAGGGTTTCGTCATGACAGGCACAGGAGACGAGAAGCAGTACGGGCACGGCCCCGAGCAGGTCGGCGTGCCGCGGAAGAAGAAGGCCTGGCCGGAGAAGCAGAAGGGCCCGGTGCTGGTGCGCCGGGACCAGGTCGGCACGAGCACCACGGACCAGCGCCTGCTGGACACCACCGGGCCGACCGACTGGCTGCACACCGATCCGTGGCGGGTGCTGCGGATCACCTCGGAGTTCGTCGAGGGCTTCGGCGCCCTGGCCGAACTCCCGCCCGCGATCAGCGTGTTCGGCTCGGCCCGGACGCCGGTCGACTCGCCCGAGTACGAGTCCGGCGTGACCATCGGCCGCGCGCTCGCCGAGGCCGGCTACGCGGTGATCACCGGCGGCGGCCCGGGCGCCATGGAGGCCGCCAACCGCGGCGCCTCCGAGGCCGGCGGCCTGAGCGTGGGCCTCGGCATCGAGCTGCCCTTCGAGCAGGGGCTCAACGAGTTCGTCGACCTCGGGCTGAACTTCCGTTACTTCTTCGTCCGCAAGACGATGTTCGTGAAGTACGCCCAGGGCTTCGTGGTCCTGCCCGGCGGGCTGGGCACGCTGGACGAGCTGTTCGAGGCGCTCACCCTCGTCCAGACGAAGAAGGTCACCCGCTTCCCGGTGATCCTCTTCGGCAGCTCCTACTGGGGCGGGCTCTACGAGTGGCTCAAGAACACCCTCGTCGCGCAGGGCAAGGCGGCCCCGCACGACCTGGAGCTGTTCCACATCACCGACGAGATCGACGAGGTCCTGAAGATCCTCGCCGACGCCCGCCGGCCGGTGAACGAGATCTGAGCCGACCGGACCCGAGCCGACCGGACCCGAGTGGACCGGATCGGAGAGCCGCGGTCAGGCCAGTCCCCGGCGGGCCACCGCCGGGGGCCGGGTGCCCCGGATCGAGGCGACCATGTCCAGCACCTGCCGGGTCTCGGCGACCTGGTGCACCCGGTAGACCTGCGCGCCCAGCCAGGCCGAGACGGCCGTCGTCGCGAGGGTGCCCAGCAGCCGCTCGTCCACCGGCTTGTCGAGCGTCTCGCCGACGAAGTCCTTGTTGGACAGCGACACCAGCACCGGGAAGCCGGTCGCGGTCATCTCCGGCAGCCGCCGGGTCGCCTCCAGCGAGTGCCGGGTGTTCTTGCCGAAGTCGTGCCCCGGGTCGATGATCAGCGCGTCCCGCCGCACGCCCAGCTCCACGGCCCGCTCGGCCAGGCCGACGGTCACCCGCAGGATGTCCGCCATGACGTCCTCGTAGCCCACCCGGTGCGGCCGGGTGCGCGGCTCGGCGCCGCCCGCGTGCGTGCAGACCAGCCCCGCGTCGTACCGCGCGGCCACCTCGGCCAGCTTCGGGTCCACTCCGCCCCAGGCGTCGTTCAGCAGGTCCGCGCCGGCCTCGCAGACCGCCTCGCCGACCTCGTGCCGCCAGGTGTCCACGCTGATCACGGCGTCCGGGTGGCGCTTGCGCAGCTGCGCCACGAACGGCACCGTGCGGCGCAGCTCCTCCTCGACGGTGACCTCGTCGCCCGGCCCCGCCTTGACCCCGCCGATGTCCAGGATCGCGGCGCCCTCGGCCACCGCCCGGTCGGCGGCGGCGAAGGCGGCCTCGTCCGCGAACGTCGCCCCCCGGTCGAAGAACGAGTCCGGGGTCCGGTTGACGATGGCCATGATCACCAGCTCGTCGTCACCGAATTCGCGCGGTCCCAGGCGCAGCGCCACCGATGTCTCCTCCACGGCTCGCCAGGGTGCGATGATGGCCCCCGGCCTCACTTGGGACCATGCTGTCATGATCAGCGCGGTCCGGGCACCTGACAGCAGGCCGGCCGGGAAGTCGGGAGGACAGCTCGTGTTCTGGGTGATCGTGGTCGCCATGGCCGTGGTGGTCGGCGGCGCCGCGCTGGTGGCGCTCGGCGGCGGCGGTTCGATGCCGGAGGCGGTTCAGGACCGCCTCGCGGCGCGGCTGCCGCAGGACCGTCCGCTGCACAAGACGGACGTGGACGACCTGCGCCTGCCGATGGCCGTGCGCGGCTACCGGATGGACGAGGTCGACGACGTCCTGGACCGCCTCGGCGCCGAACTCGCCTACCGCGACTCGCGGATCGCCGAACTGGAGGCCGCCGCCCACCTGCGCGGCGCGGTCGAGGCCACCACGGGACCCGACGCCGGCGCCGAACCGCTGCCGGGCCTGGAGGCGTTCGCGAAGGTCGTCGAGCCGGCCGGGGCGCCCGAGGACGCGAAGCCGGCGGAGGACCGGTGACCGGTCCGCAGGACGGCACCGTCCTCGGCGCCGACGGCCTGCTCCGCTGCGGCTGGGGCGACTCGACCGACGACTACCGGGTCTACCACGACACCGAGTGGGGCCGCCCGGTGCACGGCGACGACGCCCTGTTCGAGCGGGTCTGCCTGGAGGCCTTCCAGTCCGGCCTGTCCTGGCTGACCATCCTGCGCCGCCGCGAGGGCTTCCGGGCCGCGTTCGCCGGCTTCGAGATCGGCAGGGTCGCGGAGTTCGGCGAGGCCGACGTCGAGCGGCTGCTCGCCGACACCGGCATCATCCGCAACCGGGCCAAGATCGAGGCGGCCATCGCCAACGCCCGGGTCGCCCGCGAGCTCGACGGCGGCCTGGAGGCGCTGATCTGGGGCTTCGCAGGCGACCCGGACCGGCCGGCCCCCCGCACGCTCGCGGAGGTCCCGGCCGTCACGCCCGGGTCGACGGCGCTCGCGAAGGCGCTCAAGAAGGAGGGCTTCCGCTTCGTCGGCCCCACCACCGCCTACGCGCTCATGCAGGCCTGCGGCCTGGTCGACGACCACCTGGCGGCCTGCCACGTGCGCACCGAGCCCCGGAGCCCGTCGCGGAAGGCCCGGCAGCCCCGGTAACGCGGTGCTCAGCGGCCCCGGTAGGCGGGCTTCTCCTTGGCGATGAAGGCGCGGACCGCGATCCGGTGGTCCTCGCTCGCGCCGGCCAGGGTCTGCAGCTCGTCCTCCTTGTCGAGCAGTTCGTCCAGCGAGTGCGAAGCCCCGTACGCCAACGACTCCTTGATGGCGCCGTAGGCCACCGTCGGGCCCTCGGCCAGCTCGCGGGCGAAGACCCGTGCGGTGGCGGCCAGTTCCTCGGGCGCGACGACCTTGGTGGCCAGGCCCAGCTCCATCGCCTCGGTGGCCCTGACCGTCCGCGGCAGCATCAGCAGTTCGGTGGCCTTGGCGTGTCCGACCAGCCGGGGGAGCGTCCAGGAGGCGCCCGAGTCCGCGGTCAGCCCGATCCCGGCGAAGGCGGTGTTGAAGCCGGCCTTCTCGGACAGGATCCGGAAGTCGCAGGCGAAGGCGAGCGAGGCGCCCGCGCCCGCCGCGACCCCGCCGACCGCCGCGACGGTCGGCTTGCGCATGCCCGCCAGCGCCCGCACCAGCGGGTTGTAGTGCTCGGCGACGGTCCGCAGCGCGCCCTCGCCGGTCTCGTCGGCCCGCTTGAGCATCGCGAGGTGCTCGTTGAGGTCCTGTCCGACGCAGAACGCGCGCTCGCCCGCCCCGGTCAGCAGCACGGCGCGCACCGCCGGGTCCGCCGCCGCGGCGGCCATCGTGTCCCGCAGCGCGACCTTCGTCGCGACGTCCAGCGCGTTCATCGCCTCCGGACGGTTGATCGTGATGACGGCCAGGCCGCCGTCCAGCTCGTACAGCACGGAATCGGACATGGGCGAGGGGTCTCCCTTGTGATCGCTGCGGTGTCGTCGGGTGTCAGGATGCCGGAGCACCGGGCCGCCTGGGGAGTGTGAGGTATCGCACCTTCCGGTGGTGTCGGCACCGCCGCCGCGGCGGGGCTTATGGCGGCAAATGCGGCGGTTGGGGTTGATCCGGCCGAGGTTGCACCGAGAGTGATGTTGGTCATCAGGCCGTGGCATGCGGGATAATGGCTTCCGATCAATGCGTTCGATACCGGCGGTGGACGGACTGCCGGTGCGTAGCTGAGCGGTTGCAGGAAGGGGAACGAGCATGGCGGCCATGAAGCCGCGGACGGGTGACGGCCCGCTCGAAGTCACCAAAGAGGGGCGGGGCATCATCATGCGCGTTCCGCTCGAAGGCGGCGGACGCCTCGTGGTGGAGCTCACGCCTGACGAGGCCGACGCCCTCGGCGAGGCCCTGAAGAAGGCCTGCGGCTGACCGCAGCGGGCGCTCCCCATCTCCTGGAGATGTGCTGCCGGGCCCGGGTTCGACGTCATGTCGGCCCGGGCCCGCGGCTTCCCGGGGCCGTCCTGCGGGCGCGCCCGGAGGTGCTCAGCGCTTGACGGCGCAGAGCAGCCCGTCCGAGACCGGCAGCAGCGCGGGCAGCAGCCCGTCGCTCTCCCGGACGTCCTGGACCAGGTTGCGCACCGCGTCCGTCTGCGGGTCCTGCAGCTCCGGCTCGGCCAACCGGCCCTCCTGGAAGACCCCCTCGAAGCAGACCATCCCGCCCGGCCGCAGCAGCCGCAGCGCCTCCGCGAGGTACTCCCGCGACTCCGCCGGATCGCCGTCGCAGAACACCAGGTCGTACTGGCCGTCCGCGAGCCTCGGCAGCACCTCCAGCGCCCGTCCGGGTATGAACCGCGAGCGGTTGGCCGCGAAGCCCGCCGCCTGGTACGCCTCGCGCGCCAGTTGCTGGCGCACCGGCTCGGAGTCCACCGTGGTCAGCACGCCGTCCGGCCGCATCCCGCGCAGCAGGTAGACCCCGGAAACCCCCGTCCCGGTGCCGATCTCGGCGACCGCCTTGGCGTCCAGCGCGGCCGCCATCAGTCTCAGGCAGGCCCCGCCGCTCGGCCCGATCGCCCGTATCCCCGTCCGCGCGGACTGCGCCCGGGCGTAGGTCAGCACCGCGTCCTCGCCCACGTAGGTGTCTGCGAGGGCCGCGCGCGCGGGCCCGAACTCGCTGATGGCTGCCTCTTTCGGAGCCCCGGGTGGCGGCCCGGTGCCGGGGGATGTCGATATTTCCTGCCACAGATTACTGGCCGGGCGGGAACCGCGTACGGCGGCGGGCCGTTGTGAGGAGGGACCGGGTACGGGAGACCTCCCGGGCACTTTTATCCGGGCTTGACGGGTGAGGTGGATATGGTGGTGGCCCTGCTGGGCAGAAGAGCCGACCGAGGAGGTGTGGCCGAGGGCGACGTCCCCGTGCGGCGGCACGTCCGCGGCACCACGTCGGCCCGTACGCCGAAGCCCGTGATGAACCAGCCTGCGCACTCCGACCTGGACCAGCTCGCCGCCGCCGCGACGCCGGACGCCGGTACCACCGAGGCCCCCGCCCTCGCGACCTTCACCGAGGGTCCCGACGCGCAGTCCTGGACTCCCCCCACGTGGGAGGAGATCGTCGAGGCCCACAGCGCCCGCGTCTACCGCCTCGCCTACCGCCTGACGGGCAACCAGCACGACGCCGAGGACCTCACGCAGGAGGTCTTCGTCCGGGTGTTCCGTTCGCTGTCCACCTACACCCCCGGCACGTTCGAGGGCTGGCTGCACCGGATCACCACCAACCTGTTCCTGGACATGGTCCGCCGCCGCCAGCGCATCCGCTTCGACGCGCTCGGCGACGACGCGGCCGAGCGCCTCGCCTCCCGCGAGCCCAGCCCGGCCCAGCACTTCAGCGACACCCACTTCGACGCCGACGTGCAGCAGGCCCTGGACACCCTCGCCCCGGAGTTCCGCGCCGCCGTGGTGCTCTGCGACATCGAGGGCCTGTCCTACGAGGAGATCGCCGCCACGCTGGGCGTCAAGCTCGGCACCGTCCGCAGCCGCATCCACCGCGGCCGCTCCCACCTGCGCGCCGCGCTCAAGCACCGCGCCCCCGGTTCGGCCCCCGGGCGCGAGCGCCGCGGCGGCTCGGAGGAGCCGGTGCCGGTGGGCGCCGCCGTCGGCGAGGTCCCGGTGACACCGGGCGGGCGCGGACGGAGGCGATCGTGAGCGGAACCGGCCGCTCGGGGTCGGGCCGTCCGGAGCCGTCCGGCCGGTCCGCCACCAGGCGGGGCTGGTCCCTGCCCGGCCGCCGTGGCGGTGACGAGCCGGGCGAGCCGCTGCCGTCCGCCGCCCCGCTGCCCGGCGACGCCGAGCTGCGGGCCGTGGCCGTGCGCCCCGCCGAGCCCGCCGCCGAGGAGCACCACCTCGGCGAGCGCCTGTCCGCCTTCCTGGACGGCGAGCTCGGGCACGACTCCCGCGAACGCGTCCAGGCCCACCTGGCGACCTGCCCGCAGTGCCTGGCCGAGGCGGACGAGGGCCGCGGCGTCAAGCACCTGCTGACCCGCACCGGCACCCCCGCCCCGTCCTCGGCCCTGATGGCCCGCCTGATGGCCGTCGGGAGCCTGCCGGACGACGAGCAGCCCGGCTCCGACTGGCGCGACGGCCGGGACGACGACGACCTGCCCGGCGGCGGCGTCACCGGCCCCGGCACGCTCGGCGGCAGCCGGCTCAACGGCGGCTCCTTCGGCCGGGGCGCCGGCGCCTCCTTCGGCGCGGGCGCGCTCGGCGCCGACACCCCGCTGCCCGGGGTCGACCCGCGCGCGTTCGGCCGCGGCGGGGCCGTCCTGCGCCCGCTGATGGGCCGCCGCGCGCCGCGTCCCGAGGCCCCGGCCCGGCCGCAGCCCGCCGCCGCGGTGGCCGTGGTGCGGCCGTCCGCGCCGCGCGGGCGCCGCTTCGTCTTCGCCGCCGCCGGCGCCTTCTCGGTGGCCGCGGTGACGCTGGGCGGCGTCGGCGGCCTGACCGCGCAGAGCGAGGACCAGCACGGCACGTCGGTGAGCCCGGTCGGCTCGGCCGGCACTCCCGGCCGCACCGGCGGGCTGGTCCCGATGAACGCGCAGGTCCCGGTGGACTTCCCGGGCTTCCCGGTCGCCTCGACGCACGAGGCGACCCCGGCGCCGGACCGCCCGGCGGGCGGGCTGACCGCCCTGCACCGGGAACTCCGTTAGCCCCTGCCCTATAAACCCGCGCCACAGCGCCGCTCGCGGACGGCTATCGGCCATCGGCCGGTCTTTACCACGGGTTCATCACACCGTGGACCAGGGACCCGCCGATGGCCATTACCCTGTAGGAACCGTCGTCCGACGAGCTAGGGAGCACAGGTGTTCAGCGACGTAGGCGGGCTGGAGATCCTCACCCTGATCGTCATGGCGATCATCATCTTCGGCCCCGACAAGCTCCCGAAGCTGATCCAGGACACGATGGGCTTCATCCGCAAGGTCCGCTCCTTCGCCGACAGCGCGAAGGAGGACATCCGCAGCGAGCTCGGCCCGGAGTTCAAGGACTTCGAGTTCGAGGACCTGCACCCCAAGACCTTCGTCCGCAAGCAGCTCATGGGCGGCAACGAGGACCCGCTGGGCCTCAAGGACATGAAGGACTCGCTGGACATCCGGTCCGTCCTGGACGACAAGCCCGCGACCCCGGTGAACGGCCGCGCCGGCAGCGTCAGCTTCGACAAGGCCGCCGCCCCGGCCGCCGCCTCCGCCGGCCCGCCGCTCCAGCCCGGCGAGCGCCCCCCGTTCGACCCCGACGCGACCTGACCGCGCCCCCGCGCCGTCTCCCTTCGGCAACGCCGCCGCCCCGCTCGCCCGCACGATTGAGCGGGGCGGCGGCGTGCGCGCCGCTATTGTGCTGATTGTTCCCGTCGAGCTGTCCGTCAGTTCCCGCGCCCGCGCGGGCCGCAGGACGCGCGCCGGGGGCGCCGGGGCCCGCCACCAAGGGAGCGGGGTCCCGGCAGGCACACGTGCTTTAGAGGAGGCCCGGGGATGGACGCGACGAGTCAGGCGGGAGGGGCGACGGCCACGGCCGGAGGCCCGGTGGTCGGCGGGCAGGCCGGCCCGGTGGACCCGCTGGTGCCCTACCTGTCCGCCGACTTCCCGTGGTACGGCCTGGACGACGGCTGGACCGGCCGCCGCTACCTGATGCAGGCCGGTGCCGGTGGCCCCCGCGGCCTGGCGTCCGCCGGGGTCGACTACGGCACCCTCGGCCACGGCGAGGAGCCGGCCCGCCAGTTCGAGCCGCGCGACGTGCGCAAGTTCGCCGTCGTCGTCACCGTCGCCCGCCGTGACAGCCGCCGCAGCGCCGACAACACCGGCACCCTGGAGGCGACCTCCGCCTCCTCCGCCGCCTGGCTGGCCGGCTCCGGCCTGCTCGCCGCCACCTGGCCCGGCCAGCTGGACCGGGCGCTGCGCCAGGACTGGCTGGAACAGCAGAGCTCCCTCGCGTGGGACCTCGCCGACGACCTGGCAGGCCCCGGCTGGTCCACCCTGAGCCTGCCGGTGAACGGGCTCCCGCAGCCGTTCCGCTACCGCGAGTCCGAGTACGGCTGGGTGCTGGCCGGCGAGGCCCCAGGCGTCCTGCTGGGCGCGTACGGCCGCGGCATCAGCGCCTACGGCGCCGGCTTCTCGACCGTCCCGGACCTGACCGCGTACACCCGTCCCTAGTGCCACGGCACCGGCGCCGCGGCACCGGCGCCGTCCGCGAACGCGCCGAGGGGCCGGGTGGCGCACCACCCGGCCCCTCGTGACGTACGGCTAGAACTTGTTCCTGGGCGTCAGTCCGAGCGACATGCCGGACAGGCCGCGCTGGCGCCCGCCGAGCTTGCCGGCGACGGCGCGCAGGGCGACGCCGGCCGGGGAGTCGGGCGCGGCGAGCACGACCGGGCGGCCGTCGTCGCCGCCCTCGCGCAGGCGGACGTCGATCGGGATCGAGCCGAGCACCGGCACGGTCGCGCCGACGGTGCGGGTGAGCGCGTCCGCGACGGTCTGGCCGCCGCCGGTGCCGAAGACGTCGATCATCTCGTCGCAGTGCGGGCACGGCATGCCGGACATGTTCTCGATCACGCCGACGATCTTCTGGTGCGTCTGCACCGCGATCGTGCCGGCCCGCTCGGCCACCTCGGCGGCGGCCATCTGCGGGGTGGTGACGATCAGGATCTCGGCGTTCGGGACCAGCTGGGCCACCGAGATCGCGATGTCGCCGGTGCCCGGCGGCAGGTCGAGCAGCAGCACGTCCAGGTCGCCCCACCAGACGTCGGCGAGGAACTGCTGGAGGGCGCGGTGCAGCATCGGGCCGCGCCACACCACCGGGGCGTTGCCCGGGGTGAACATGCCGATCGAGATGACCTTCACGCCGTTCGCCTGCGGCGGCATGATCATGTCCTGGACCTGGGTGGGCCGGCCCTCGACGCCCAGCATGCGCGGCACGCTGTGGCCGTAGATGTCGGCGTCCACGACGGCGACCTTCAGGCCGTCCGCGGCCATCGCGGCGGCCAGGTTGACGGTCACCGAGGACTTGCCGACGCCGCCCTTGCCGGAGGCGACGGCGTACACGCGGGTGAGGGTGCCGGGCTTGGCGAACGGGATCTCCCGCTCGGGGGCGCCGCCGCGCAGCAGCTGGGAGAGCTCCTTGCGCTGCTCGTCGCTCATCACGTCGAGCTCGACCTCGACGCCGCTCACGCCGGGGACCCGTCCGACCGCCTCGCGGACCCGGGCGACGATGGTCTCGCGCATCGGACAGCCGGAGACGGTCAGGTAGACCGCGACCCGCACCGCGCCGCCCTCGGCGATCTCGACCGATTTCACCATGCCGATCTCGGTGATCGGGCGGTTGATCTCCGGGTCGTTGACGGTCGACAGCGCCTGGCGCACGGACTCCTCCGTGACGCCGGCCGCGACCTCTGTCTCGTTGGCCATGCCTTGATGGTACGGCGCCCGCCGACCCCCTTAACCCGTCGGTAGCGTGCCGCCGGTCACAGCGCCTCGCTGGTCTCCCGGCGCTCCTCGATCTCCTTCAGCAGGGACTGGAGTTCGGACCGGATGAAGTCGCGGGTGGCGACCTCGCCGAGGCCCTGGCGCAGCGCGGCCACCTCGCGGGTCAGGTACTCGGTGTCGGCGATGTTGCGGTCGCTGCGGGCCCGGTCCTGCTCCATGTTGACGCGGTCCCGGTTGTCCTGGCGGTTCTGCGCGAGCAGGATCAGCGGCGCGGCGTAGGAGGCCTGCAGCGACAGGACCAGGGTCAGGAAGATGAACGGGTAGGAGTCGAAGCGCACGCCGTTGGGGAGCAGGGTGTTCCAGGCCACCCAGATGATGATCACCACGGTCATCCAGACGATGAACCGTCCGGTGCCGAGGAAGCGGGCGATGCGCTCGGAGAGCTTGCCGAAGGCCTCGGGGTCGTACGAGGGCAGGGAGAGCAGGCCCGGCCGGGCGGTGCGCGGCTGGTCGAACCGGACGCGGTTGGAGCCGCTGATCGGGGAGGTCTCCAGGCGGTCCCGGCTGCCCTCGCGGGTGCGCAGTTCGCGCAGCTGGCGCAGTTCCCGCAGCTCGCCTCGCAGGCGCCGGCGTGCGGGGTCGTCGTCCGCCCGTCCCTTGCGGTCAGCGTCCACCGATCGCCCCTTCCGTCTCGTGCTGGTCGTGGTCCCGGGCGTGCAGCGCGGCGTCGCGCCAGTCCTCCGGCAGCAGGTGGTCGAGCACGTCGTCGACGGTGACGGCGCCGAGCAGGTGGTCAGCTTCGTCGACGACCGGGGCCGCGACCAGGTTGTAGGTCGCCAGGTAGCTGGTGATCAGCGGCAGCGGGGTGTCCGGCGGCAGCGGGTCGAGGTCGTCGTCGACCAGCGAGCCGACCAGGACGTACGGGGGCTCGCGCAGCAGCCGCTGGAAGTGCACGGTGCCGAGGTAGCGGCCGGTCGGGGTCTCGTTCGGCGGGCGGCAGACGAAGACCTGCGCGGCGAGCGCGGGCTTGTGGTCGCGCACCCGGATCCGGGCGAGGGCCTCGGCGACCGTCGCGTCCGGCTCCAGCACGACCGGCTCGGTGGTCATCAGACCGCCCGCGGTGTCCTCCTCGTAGGACAGCAGGCGGCGCACCGGCTCGGCCTCGTCCGGCTCCATCAGCTGGAGCAGGCGCTCGGCCTCGTCGTTCGGCAGCTCGGAGAGCAGGTCGGCGGCGTCGTCCGGGTCCATCGCCTCCAGGACGTCGGCGGCGCGCTCCTCCTTGAGCTTGCCGATGATCTCGACCTGGTCGTCCTCGGGGAGCTCCTCCAGGACGTCGGCGAGCCGCTCGTCGTCGAGTGCGGCGGCCACCTCGGCGCGGCGCTTGGCGGACAGGTGGTGCATGACGCCGGCGAGGTCGGCGGGGCGCAGCTGCTCGAAGGTGGCGAGCAGGTTGGCCGCGCCCTGGTCCTGCTCGGGCAGCGCGAAGCCGGTGACGTCCTGCCAGTCCAGGGTGAGCCGCTCGCCCTTGCCCTTGCGCAGCCGCCCGGCCCGGCCGACCTGGACGAATACCTTGCTGATCTCCCACTCGCGCAGCCGGCTCTGGACCATGCCGACGTCCAGTACCGTGACCGGCTCGTCGGTCTTCGACCACGTGACGGTGCGGTCCAGCAGCTCGGCGAGGACGAGGGTCTCGGCGGGGCGCTGCTCGAAGCGGCGCAGGTTGATCACGCCGGTGGTGAGCACCTGGCCGGACTCCAGGCTGGTGATCCTGGTCATCGGGAGGAAGATCCGGCGCCGCCCGACCACCTCGACCACGAGTCCGAGCACCCGCGGCGGGCGCCCGCCCAGGCGCAGCGTGACGACCACGTCGCGGACCCGGCCGACCTGGTCCCCGTTCGGGTCGAAGACCGCGATCGCGGAGAGGTGGGAGATGAAGACCCGGGTGCCTGGCCCTGCCATGAACTCCCTCGACTCGCTCGACCGGTCCGAAACCGTGCTGGGTGCGCGCCGCGGCGCCCCCGTTGGCCAAGGCTACCCGCGGCGTGCGGGAGCGGCCCGACGAGGCACCGCCGCGACGCCGGGAGTAGCGGGTACGGACCTTCAGCGGCGCTTGAACAGCAGTTTGGGCAGACCGGCCGGGATCGGCCGGCGGGTGGTCGCCGGGGTCGCCAGCGGCTCGGCGGCGTGCGAGCCGTCCGGCATCGCGCCCGGGCGCTCCGCCAGCGGGCCGGCCGGCTCCAGCCGCAGCACCCGGCACTCGCGGGCCCAGCGGTCGGCGATGGTGTCGGTGTCGGGCGCGTTCAGCCGCTTGCCCTTGAGTTCCTCGACCGCGCCCAGCCAGGCCTCGCTGTGCGGGGCCAGTTCGGTGACCCGGGCCGGCCAGCCGGTGAGCCGCCCGCCCTTGTCCTTGCTGCGGACGGTGACCACGGCGGCGGAGCCGGCGGCCAGGCCGTGCAGCGGCTGCTCACCGCCGTCGCCGACGACGACCACGGCACCGTCGTGCCACGCGTGCCAGACCGGGCGGGACTGCTCCTGGCCGTCGGCGCGGACCCAGAGCAGTCCGGACTTCTTCGCGGCCTCCTCCAGGAGGGCCTGGTCCAGGAAGTCGTCGGCGGTGGCGGGCGTACGGTCCATGGCGCACAGCGTACGGCCTCCGCCCTCCACGGGCCGTCTCACCCGTCGGGCGACAGTTCCATCGCCGCGGCACGGGCCTTACGGTGAGACCCGCTCAGCCACCCCGCCAGCCACCCTCGCCCGCGAAGGAGCGCCGTGCCCGCCGCCCGGCCCGCCACCGCCCCCGCGTCCACCACGGGTGCGTCCCCCTCGCACCCGCTGCCCACCCTCGACCTCCTGCTGCTCGCCGTCTCCATCAGCGGCATCTCGCTCTCCGGCCCGCTGATCAGCGCCACCGCCGCGCCCGCGCTCGCGATCGCGTTCTGGCGCAACGTCATGTCGGTCGGCGTGATCGGCCCGTACGCGCTGCTGCGCCACCGCGCCGAGCTGCGCGGGATCGGCCGGCGGGCGCTGCTGCTCGCGGCCGCGGCCGGCGCCCTGCTCGCGCTGCACTTCGCGCTCTGGATGCCGAGCCTGCGGATGACGTCGGTGGCCTCGGCGACCGCCCTCGTCACCACGTCCCCGCTGTGGACGATCCTGCTGATGCGGCTGTTCGGCACCCGGGCGCCCCGGATGGTCTGGCTCGGCATGGGCGCCGCCTTCGCCGGCGTGCTGGTGCTCACCGGCGTCGACCTCTCGCTCTCCCCGCGCGCGCTGCTCGGCGACGCCCTCGCGCTCGGCGCGGGCCTGGCCGCGGCCGGGTACATGCTGCTGGGCGCGGAGGTCCGCAAGACCGTCAGCACCACCGCGTACACGCTGGTCTGCTACGCCACCACGGCGGTCGTGCTGCTGGGGATCTGCCTGGCCGCCGGGACGCGGATGTCCGGCTGGCCGGCCGGGGTGTGGTGGCAGATCGTGCTGCTGATGGTCGCCGCGCAGTTCCTCGGCCACTCGCTGAGCAACCGCGTGGTGCGCACGCTCGGCCCGTCCGTCACCTCCACCGCCGTCCTGCTGGAGGCCCCGGGCGCGGCACTGATCGCGGCGCTCTGGCTCGGCCAGCGGCCCCCGGCGGCCGCCTACCCGGCGGTGGTGCTGATCCTGCTCGGCCTGGTGCTGGTGGCCCGCGCCGGGCGGCGCTGACGGCGTCCTGCGGGCACTACAGCCAGCCGTTGCGCCGGAAGCCGCGGTACATCGCGACGCAGATCACGGCCACCGCGCCGAGCACCAGCGGGTAGCCGTACCGGTGGTGCAGCTCGGGCATGTAGTCGAAGTTCATGCCGTACACGCCGGTGATCATGGTGGGCACGGCGAAGATCGCGGCCCAGGCGGTGATCTTGCGCATGTCCTCGTTCTGCGCGACCGACACCTGCGCGAGGTTCGCCTGGAGCAGCGAGTTGAGCAGTTCGTCGAAGCCGTGCACCTGCTCGGTCACCCGCGCCAGGTGGTCGGCGACGTCCCGGAAGTACTTCTGGACGTCCGGGTCGACGAGCCCCTGCTGCGGCTCCGAGAGCTGCTGCATCGGGCGCAGCAGCGGGACCACCGCCCGCTTGAACTCCAGCACCTCGCGCTTGAGCTGGTAGACCCGGCCGACGTCGGTGCCGCGCCCGCCGCGGTTGCAGAAGACGTCGAACTCGATCTCGTCCACGTCGTTCTGCAGCCGCTCGGCGACCAGCAGGTAGTTGTCCACGACGTGGTCGGCGATCGCGTGCAGCACGGCGGCCGGGCCCTTGGCGAGCAGCCCCGCCTCGTCCGCGTCCGCCTCCAGCCGGTGGCGCAGGTCCTGGAGCGAGCCGTGGCCGCCGTGCCGGACGGTGATCACGAAGTCCCGCCCGGCGAAGACCATCAGCTCGCCGGTCTCGACGACCTCGCTGGTCGGCGTCAGCTGGTCGTGCTCGACGTACCGGATCGTCTTGAACACCGCGAACAGCACGTCGTCGTAGCGCTCGACCTTGGGCCGCTGGTGCGCGTGCACCGCGTCCTCGACCGCGAGCGGGTGCAGCCCGAAGCGCTGGGCGATGCCCTCGAACTCCTCCTCGGTCGGCTCGTGCAGCCCGATCCAGCTGAACGAGCCGGCGCCGCCCGGCAGTTGACGCGCGGCCCGGACCTGCCGGGCGGCCTCGCGCGGGCTGCAGCGCTGCCCGTGCCGTCGGCCGTCCTGGTAGACCGCGCAGTCCACCACGGCCGAGCCGGCACCGCCCGGCGGCACGGTGTCGTAGCGGCCGGCGGCCGGACGGCGGCGGCCCGGGCGGACGGCGGCGCGCAGGTTGTTGATCATCGACATGGCAGGCTCCCTGGAACAGGAGCCGCCGCACGTGCGGCGCGAGTGGGCGGAGGGCCGCGGGTGCGACGGCGAGGAACACCGGTGAAGGGCGGGGAGCTCTCCCGGCCGGTCCGTCCGCGGGCCGCCCCCGGCCGCCGCTACGGGATCAGCGGGCGGGGCGGGACGTGCGGGAAGGGCGCTGGGCAGAGCTGCCGGTACTCCGATCTCGGCCGGTATCCACCGCAACCACCTCCTTCGCGCCGCGGCCCCGGAAGGCCCGAACTCATGGTTCCCGGTGGCCAGTCGCTCACCCTAACATCCGACCGGCGACCGGCGCCGGGTCCGGTCCGCGGGATACGCTCACGGGCATGGCGCACGACTTCCCGATCTTCGGCGACCCCCACGGCTCCTCCCCGGAGCTCTCCCGGGAGGCGGTGCTGGCGGCCGTCGAGGCCCGGCTGATCGCCACCTTCGGCGAGCCGAGCGGCCGCGCCGCGGTCACCTTCCTCGGCACCGACCGGATCGAGCTGCTGCGCTTCGGCCCGGACGCCGGCGGCCTCGTCCGCTACACGACCCTCGGCATGGCCGCCGCCCCGATGGCCGACCCGACCGCGATGGTCGCCGACCAGGTGCGCGGCCCGCGCGCCGAACTCGTCCTGACCGTCCGCGGCGGACGCGACGACGTGCTGCGCAGCCTCGCCACCTTCGCCGCGACGCCGCAGGTGGAGGGCCTGGTGGTGGCCCCCGGCGGCTCGCTGGACCTGGGCTCCCCGCTGTGGGCGGGCGCGCCGTTCACGTCGGTCCTGGTCGCCGAGCCGGGCGGTCTGGTGCCGGACCTCGACCTGGACGAGCCCGCCGACCCGGTCCGCTTCCTCCCGCTGCTGCCGATGACCCCCAACGAGGCCGGGTGGAAGCGCGTCCACGGTGCCGCCGCCCTCCAGGAGCGCTGGCTGGAGCACGGTACGGACCTGCGCGACCCGGAGCGCCGCGGCGTCCGTCTGGACTGACGGGGCGCCACCTGGTGCGCGCTCCGGGCGCACCCCGCCCCGGCGCTCCCGCACGCCCGCGCGGCTCCCCGCGCGGGCTCAGCCCCCGATCGGCTTCGCGCCGGTGGCCTGGGCCAGCAGCGCCTCGTACACCCCGGGGTCGGTGGTGTGCGCGCCGAGCCGGACGGTCTTGCGCTCGCCGTGGTAGTCGCTGGACCCGGTGACCAGCAGCCCGAGCTCGCCGGCCAGGCCGCGCAGCCGGGCCCTGGTCTCCTCGTCGTGGTCGGTGTGGTCGACCTCCAGCCCGGCCAGCCCGGCCGCCGCGAGCTTCGCGATCACCTCGTCGGAGACGGTCCGCCCGCGCTTGACCGCGCCGGGGTGGGCGAACACCGGCACCCCGCCGGCCGCCCGGACCAGCCGGACCGCCTCGGCCGGGTCGGTCTCGTGCTTGCGGACGTCCGCCCGGCCGCCGTTGGCGAGCCACTCGGCGGTGAAGGCGTCCGAGACGGTCGCCACCACGCCGGCCTCGACCAGCGCGCTCGCGATGTGCGGCCGGCCGACCGAGCCCTCGCCCGCGATCCGCCGCACCTGCTCCCAGTCGATGTCCGCGCCGAGCTCCCGGCAGCGCTCGACGATCGCCCGCCCGCGCCGGAACCGGTCGGTGCGCACCAGTTCCCGCTCGGCCGCGAAGGCCGGTTCGGCCGGGTCGAACAGGTACGCCAGCAGGTGCATGCTGATGCCGTCCACGACGCAGGACAGCTCTGCCCCCGGCACGACGGTCAGCCTGGTGCCGGCCGGCAGCGCGTGCACGGCCTCGGCGGCCCCGGCGTGCCCCGCGACGGTGTCGTGGTCGGTGAGCGCGACGACGTCGAGGCCCGCGGCGACCGCCGCCGCGACCAGCTCGGCCGGGCTGTCGGTGCCGTCGGACGCGTTGCTGTGGGCGTGCAGGTCGATGCGCACGGGTCGGACCTCCTGGAGCTCGCGGATGCGGCCCAGGATAGGGCGCTCAGCCCAGGAGCCGGGGGGAGAGGGCTCCGCAGGGCAGGAGGTCCAGTTCGGCGCCCGCCTCGCGAAGGTCGGTGAGGACCAGCTCGTCGTACATCACCAGTGCGGACTGCTCGGGCCACGCGATCGCCCACAGCCAGAGCCCGCGGGCCTCGCCGACGAACACGGCGCGGTCGGCCGGGGCGTCCGGGACGTGGAACATCGGGGTGGGCCGCCCGGCGGCCATCAGCTTGGCGTCGGCGGGCTTGTAGAGGGCGACGGACTCGCCCGGGTCGGGGCCGGGCATCCCGGCGTAGCGGGCGCCGAGGCCGACGCCCAGCTCCTCGGCCACCAGCACCAGCTCGCCGAAACCGCCGAGCGGGGCCGGCCCGGAACAGGCGACGGCGGTGGCGCGGGCGCCGGAGACGTCGTCGCCGACGTGCGCGATGCCGGTGTAGAGCCAGCCGACTGGCAGCGGCCAGGGCAGCCACACCGGGACCTGGGAACGGGCGACGGCCACGCCGAGCGCCTCCACGCTCGGGGGCAGCACCGGCTGCATCGGGTGCACGGCTCCGTGCTGGTCGCACTGCCAGGTGTCCGAAAACAGACCGGGGGCGCGGACCCGACCGGCGCACCTCGGGCAGCTTGGCTCGCCCCTCATAGCCGACAACGCTCCTCCCTCCGGACCGCCGCGTCAAGGACGATCACCCGTAAGGAGGGTTCGGCGGCACCTGTCGGTGGCGGGACGCCCGGCCCGGCGCGGGTGGGCGCGGGTGCGGGCGGCTCAGGTTGGGGGATGTCCAGCGGCGGGGGGCGGCAAACGTCGGGCCGGTGGGGCCGGGCCGGGCCCGGACGCACTGACGCCCCGTCATCGGCGATAGCGGTGACGGGGCGTCAGTCGGGTTTCGGCACGTCCGGATCGGACGCTCCGGGCTCGTCGGCGGCGGGCGGGGTCTCCCGGTCGGAGGCGCCGCGCGGGGTCAGACGGTCGGGCACGGACGGATGAGCAGGCGCTCGCCGGTGCGGGCGGCGGCCTGCACGACCTCGCGGACGGTCTCGGCGTCGGCGATCAGGCGGTCGGTGGCGGAGCCGTTGGCGTCGTCCAGCCGGACGATCTCGAAACGCATGGGCTTCGTCATGGGCGTCTCCTTTCCTCGCCCCGCGTCACGGGGCGGTTGCGGCTGAGTCGGTATCAGCCCTTCCGGGGTCTTGCGGGCGGTCCGGCGCTTGGGCCGGATCACGCGGCTCGTACGTGTGGCGGTCTGCTGCGGCAAGGGCTCCCCCTGCTTGCCCGGTGCTGCTGGTGCCTCGTGGACCACGGTGTCGTGGCGGTGCTTCCGGACCGTTGCCCGTCCGTTAAGTACTGGTTTCAGTGGATCGAAACCCGCGGAGGGCCGGCGATGATTCCCGGACAGAATCAAAGATTACCGTAACTAACGACTTTTGTCCTGCGTTGAACGCGGTCGAACTTCGAGAAGTGGTTCAGACCACGTCGGGCGAGGCCCCGTCACCGGCCCAGAACGCGGCCAGCGCGTGCGCCGTCGCGGCCGGGCGCTCGGCGTTGGGGGAGTGGCCGGCGTCCTCGACGACCACGCGTCGGGCACCGAGCCGCTCCGCCATGCCCGACTGCGCCGGCACCGGCCAGGCGTAGTCCCGCGCGCCGGAGAGCACCAGCACGGGCAGCCCGGCGGTGGCGGCGGCCAGCTCGTCGACCCGGTCCGGCCCGGCGACCAGGTGGCCGCCGGTGACGGCCAGCGCGCGCGGCACGTTGGCCAGCCAGCGGCGGTGCAGGAACGCGGCGACGTCGGCGGCCGGGCGCTCCTTCTGGTCGCCGCCGCCCTCCTCCATCTGCCGCATGACCTGCCAGATCTCCTCCAGGCTCAGCACCGGCAGCGCGTCCAGCAGCAACTTGGTGCGGGCCGCCTCGGCCGGGTCGATGGCGCCCGCGCCGGTGGACATCAGCGTCAGCGAGGCCCACGGCAGGGGCCCCTCGACCGCCGCCGCGAGCACCGCCTCCCGGACCACCTGCCCGCCGAAGGAGTGCCCCACGAGGTGCACCGGCCCGCCGTCGCCGTCCTCCCCGGCGAGGGCCCGGGTGAGCGCCCGGACGTCCTCCCCGAGGGCCCCGACGGCATAAGCGGCCGGATCGTCGGGCCCGCCGGTCTCGTACTGCCCGCGCTGGTCGACCGCCGTCACCCGGTACCCGGCCGCCGCGAGCGGCTCCAGCAGCGCGATGAAGTCCTCCTTGCTGCCGGTGAACCCGGGCACCAGGAGCGCCGACCCGCGCACCGCGCCCGCAGGCTCGGCCCGCAGCGCCGCGAACCCGCCCCGCTCGGTCGCGACCCGCAGGGCCCGGGCACAACGGGGAAGGGTGAGGAACGGCGGCGTGCTCATGGACCTGCTCTCCTGCGTGCGTCGTACAACTACCCGGGCCAAGCCCGAGCCTAGGGCCTGTCCTCACGTCCCGGGGAACGCCGGAGGGGGTGGGCAGGCCCGTTCCGGGCCCGCCCACCCCCTCCGGGGTGGGTGCGTCAGCTCTCCGGGGTCGCCTCGGCGGCCTTGCGGGTGCGCGTCCGGCGGCGCGGGGCCGGGACCTCGGCGGTCTCGGCCACGGTCTCGGCCGCGACGGTCTCGGCCTTGGGCTTGCGGGTCCGGGTGCGCGTGGCGGGCTTCTTCTCCTCGGCCGGAGCCTCGGTGACGGCGACCTCGGTCTCGGCCGCGACGGTCTCGGCCTTGGGCTTGCGGGTCCGGGTGCGCGTGGCGGGCTTCTTCTCCTCGGCCGGAGCCTCGGTGACGGCGACCTC
>NZ_JBEZGX010000012.1:0-11669 GCF_040650235.1 Kitasatospora sp. NPDC048722 | reverse complement strand
CTCGGTCTCGGCCGCGACGGTCTCGGCCTTGGGCTTGCGGGTCCGGGTGCGCGTGGCGGGCTTCTTCTCCTCGGCCGGAGCCTCGGTGACAGCGGCGTCGGCCACGACGGTCTCGGCCTTGGGCTTGCGGGTGCGCGTCCGGGTGGCGGGCTTCTTCTCCTCGGCCGGAGCCTCGGTGACGGCGACCTCGGCCACGACCTCGGCCACGACCTCGGCCACGACGGCCTCGGCGGCCTCGACCACGGCCTCCGCCTTGGGCTTCCGCGTCCGGGTCCGGGTGCGCGCGGCCGGCTTCTCCTCGGCCGGAGCCTCGGCCACGGCCACGGCCTCGGCGACGACGGCCTCGGCGGCCTCGACCACCGCGGCCTCGGCCACGGCCGCCTCGGCGCCCGACGCACCACCGCGCGAGCGGCGGCGACGACGGCGCGGCGCGGCCTCGCCCTCGGCGCCCTCGACGGCCGGGGCCGTCGCGGCGGACGCAGCCCCGGTCACCGCGGCAGCGGCCTCGCCCTCGGCGCCGACCGCGGAGCCCCGGCGGGTGCGCCGGCGCTCGCGGGTGCGCCGCGGCTTCTCCTCGGCCGCCTCGACGGCCGGGCCGCCCGGACGGCCGGAGCGGCCGGAGCCGGCGGCCCCGGCGGACCCGCCGGAGCCGGCGCGGCCACTCCGGCCGGAGCGCGCCCCGCGCCCGCCGGTCTCGCCGAGGTCCTCGACCTCCTCCGCGCCGAGCCCGGCGCGGGTGCGCTCCGAGCGGGGCAGGATGCCCTTGGTGCCCGGCGCGATCTTCAGCAGCTCGTAGAGGTGCGGCGAGGTGGAGTAGGTCTCCTCCGGCTCGTTGAACGGCAGGTCCAGCGCCTTGTTGATCAGCTGCCAGCGCGGGATGTCGTCCCAGTCGACCAGGGTGACGGCGGTGCCGGAGGCGCCGGCCCGGCCGGTGCGGCCGATCCGGTGCAGGTAGGTCTTCTCGTCCTCGGGGCACTGGTAGTTGATGACGTGCGTGACGCCCTCGACGTCGATGCCGCGGGCGGCGACGTCGGTGCACACCAGCACGTCGACCTTGCCGTTGCGGAAGGCCCGCAGGGCCTGCTCGCGGGCGCCCTGGCCGAGGTCGCCGTGGACCGCGCCGGCCGCGAAGCCGCGCTGGGTCAGCTGGTCGGACACGTCGGCGGCGGTGCGCTTGGTGCGGCAGAAGATCATCGCGAGCCCGCGGCCGTCGGCCTGCAGGATGCGCGAGACCATCTCGACCTTGTCCAGCGAGTGCGCGCGGAAGATGTGCTGCTCGATGTTGGCGACGGTCGCGCCGGTGTCGTCCGGCGCGGCGGCCCGGATGTGCGTCGGCTGGCTCATGTACCGGCGGGCGAGGTTGATGACCTGGCCCGGCATGGTGGCCGAGAACAGCAGGGTCTGCCGCTTGGCCGGCAGCATGGTGATGATCTTCTCGACGTCGGGCAGGAAGCCCAGGTCGAGCATCTCGTCGGCCTCGTCCAGGACCAGCGCGCGGACCTTGGACAGGTTGAGCTTCTTCTGGCCGGCCAGGTCGAGCAGGCGGCCCGGGGTGCCGACGACGATGTCGACGCCCTTGGTGAGCGCCTCGACCTGCGGCTCGTACGCCCGGCCGCCGTAGACGGCGAGGACGCGCACGTTGCGCACCTTGCCGGCGGTCTGCAGGTCGTTGGTGACCTGGGTGCACAGCTCGCGGGTGGGGACGACGATCAGCGCCTGCGGGAACTCGGTGAGCTGTTCCTCGGTGGCGCGGCCGGCGTCCACGTCGGCGCGCACGACGACCCGCTCGATCAGCGGGAGGCCGAAGCCGAGGGTCTTGCCGGTGCCGGTCTTGGCCTGGCCGATGACGTCGTGGCCGGTCAGCGCGACCGGCAGGGTCATCTCCTGGATGGGGAACGGGTGGACGATGCCGACGGCCTCCAGGGCCTCGGCGGTCTCCGGGAGGATTCCCAGCTCTCGGAACGTCGTCTTGATGGGTTCAGCGGTGGTGGACAGGGTGCTGCCTCTTCCGTGTGGAGGGGCCGAGAGCGAGCGGCGGGCGGGCGGGCGCGCGGCTGCGTACGGACCGGGACGGTCCTGAAACAGCTGCGCGGACGCACAACCGCGCCGGTCCCTGCGGCCGGCCGGTGCGCGCGGCCCGATGGCGGGGCGCGTCGCCGGCGGCGTCGGGGAGGATTCCCGTGAGGGACCTGCGCGGGACCTCCGCCGGGCGGGCGCGGTCTCGGCGGCCCTCGCTCGGCCACTGATGCGGTGCCAAGGCTTGAAGTCCAAGCCATGGTCGGAGCCGATCGGCTCTCCGACCGGGCATCCGCGTACGTGAGTACCCGTGCCTCCGATGCGGACACGTCCGAGGGGACGGCGCCGCTGGGGAGCGGGCTTGCGCGGGACACCGAGACGGCGGTGACACCGTGCGAGCACGACGGGGCTCCGTACCACCATACAGTCAGGCGACGACTCGAACACGTGACGCGTCTGACATTGCCCCCGGCGACCGGCGCGTGACCGGGCGTTCCGGGTGGTCACCCGGCACGCCCGGGGGCGGCCGGTCCGTGTGGGGGAGCCGGGCGGGCGGGACTAAGGTGGCGGGTCATGGAGACCCATGGTGAGACGCAGGACGAGGTCGGCTCGATCGGCGACTGGGCGAGCTGCTCGGCCGACCCGGGCTACCGCGCGGCGGTGCTGGACCTGCTCGGCGCCCTCGCGTACGGCGAGCTGAGCGCCTTCGAGCGGCTCGCCGAGGACGCCAAGCTGGCGCCCGACCTCGCCGACAAGGCGGCCCTGGCCCGGATGGCCTCCTCCGAGTTCCAGCACTACCAGCGCCTGCACGACCGGCTCGCCGAGATCGGCGCGGACCCGCAGGAGGCCATGCGCCCCTTCGTCGAGCCGCTGGAGCTGTTCCACCGCATGACGGCGCCCTCGGACTGGCTGGAGGGCCTGGTCAAGGCCTACGTCGGCGACGCCATCGCGACGGACTTCTACCGCGAGGTGGCCGTCCGCCTCGACGACGACACCCGGGACCTCGTCCTCGGCGTCATGTCCGACACCGGCCACGCCCAGTTCGCCGTCGACAAGGTGCGCCAGGCGATCGAGGCCGACCCGCGGGCCGGCGGCCGGCTCGCCCTGTGGGGCCGGCGGCTGATGGGCGAGGCGCTGAGCCAGGCCCAGCGGGTGGTCGCCGAGCGCGACGCGCTGTCCAACCTGCTGGTCGGCGGCGTGCAGGTGCAGGGCTTCGACCTGGTCGAGGTCGGCAAGATGTTCAACCGGATCACCGAGGCGCACACCAAGCGGATGGCCGCCCTCGGCCTGGCCTCCTAGAGCCCCGTCCCGCTGACGCGGGCTACGCCGGCCGGTGCCGCCGCGGCGCGCGGTGGACGCCCCCGTGGTGCGGGTGGTGCCGGTGCGCCGGGGCCCGGCCGGCGGCCACGTCGGGCCGGGCCAGCATCGAGGTGAGCACCACCGAGGAGACCGCCGCCGCGAAGGCCGCCCCGGCCGGGTAGCGACCGGCCAGGCCGAAGGCCGCGACCGCCCCGCCGACCAGCGCCGCCGCCACCGCGGTGCCGAGCACCAGGGCACGGGCCGCCGGGAAGTACGCCGGCAGCGCCAGGAGCGCGGCCAGGCCCACGACCAGGCCGACGAGGGCGAAGACGATCGACTCGACCAGCAAGGCTGCCTCCCCGGGGGACGGGCGCGCGGCACTCGAACGGCCGCACCTGCGCCCTACCCCGGTCCGACCGGCCGTACACGCAGCGGTGCCCCGTTCCCTCGGGGGGAACGGGGCACCGGGCGGGCGACTCAGAGAGTGCCGAAACCGACCTTGCGGACGGCCTGCTCGCCGATCTCCACGTACGCCAGGCGCTCGGCCGGGACGATGACGCGGCGGCCGTGCTCGTCGGTCAGCGAGAAGAGCTTCGAGCTGCCCTCCAGCGCCTTGGCGACCGCGCTCTCGACCTCATCGGCAGTCTGCGTGCTCTCGATCACGATCTCGCGCGGCGCGTTCTGCACGCCGATCTTGACCTCCACGGCTTCCGTCCCTCCGGGGTTGCAGCCATCCACGCGCGGGCACCGGAGCGCCTGGGACAAGCGTTCGCGACGACCGCGCCGTACGGCTTCACCATAGAGCACGCGATCACCGCGGAGGCGAAGGTCAGCGGATCACCGGAGCCCACCGCGGCCGCGGACGGACCCTAGGCGGACTCGCCGGCCGGGTGCATCGGGAAGCCCTTCAGGCCGCGCCAGGCGAGGCTGGCGACCAGTCGGACCGCCTCGTCGCGCGGGATCTCCAGGCCCTGCGACAGCCAGTAGCGGGCGGTGATCTGGGCGAGGCCGCAGACCCCGGCCGCGAGCAGCTTGGACTCCGCCTCGGGCAGGTCGGTGTCCTCCTGGATCACCTTGCTGACCAGGGTCGCGCTGGCCTCGGAGGCCCGCTCGACCCGCTCGCGCACGGCCGGCTCGTTGGTCAGGTCCGACTCGAAGACCAGCCGGAAGGCGCCCGACTCGCTGGAGACGTAGTTGAAGTACGCCTCCATCGTCGCGGCCACCCGCAGCTTGTTGTCCGTCGTGGTGGACAGCGCCTCGCGGGTCGACTCCACGAGGGCGTCGCAGTGCTTGTCCAGCAGCGCCAGGTAGAGCTCCAGCTTCCCGGGGAAGTGCTGGTAGAGCACCGGCTTGCTGACCCCGGCGCGGTCGGCGATGTCGTCCATGGCGGCCGCGTGGTAGCCCTGCGCGACGAACACCTCCTGGGCGGCACCGAGCAGTTGTTCACGGCGGGCGCTTCGCGGCAGGCGGGCACCGCGCGGGCGCTCCTGCGCCTCCTGGATGGCCGTCACGGCGCTCCTCACTTCGGGGTTCGTACGGGGCTGCGAGGTGACCGATTCTACTTTTCGGTAACCGCGTCCGCGTTCGGCGGACGTGAGAAAAGCCCCCGGCCTCCTTGTCAGGAGCCCACAATACGGCGCTGACCTCGGCATCGGCAGTGGTGTGACGGGGACGGAACTGCCCGGCCACACAGGGTGTCCTCCCGGCGGCGCCCGCCCGGCGGGCGCTGACTACCATCGTCCACCATGAGCGGCGCTGAGCAGCAGATACGGTCGGTCGAGGTCCCCGGTGCGGTGCTCGCGGTGCACCGGCCGGCCGGTGCGGGCAGGATCGGCGCGCGCGGAGCGGACGGGCGGGAGCCGGGGCTGTTCGTGCACGGGCTCGGCGGCTCGGCCGGCAACTGGACGGCCCTCATGGGCCTGCTCGCCGACCGGATCGACGGCGAGGCCGTGGACCTGCCCGGCTTCGGCGCCTCCGCGCCGCCCGCGGACGGCAACCTGAGCGTCAACGGCCACGTCCGGGCCGTCATCGGCTACCTGGAGGCGGCCGGCCGCGGCCCCGTCCACCTCTTCGGCAACTCGCTGGGCGGCGCCGTCGGCGTCCGGCTCGCGGCCCTGCGCCCCGACCTCGTCCGCACCCTCACCCTGGTCTCGCCCGCGCTGCCCGAGCTGCCGCCGCAGCGCAGTGCCTGGCCGACCGGCCTGCTCGCGGTGCCCGGGCTGCCCGGTCTGCTGGGCCGGCTCCCGGCGAACGCGCGCGGCCCCGAGGAGGCCGCCGACGGCATCCTGCGGCTGGTCTACGGCGACCCGGACGGGCTGCCCGCGGCCACCCGGGCCGAGGCGGCGGCCGAGTACCGGCGCCGGCTCGCGGTGCCGCACGCGACGCGGGCGCTGGTCGGCTCGGTGCGCGGGATCGTCTCCGCCTACACCGAGCGCGGCGACCAGGCGCTGTGGCGGCAGGCCGGGCAGGTGCGCGTGCCGGTGCTGCTCGTGTACGGGCTGCGCGACAAGCTCGTCTCCTACCGCTCGGCCCGGCGGGCCTGCGCGGCCTTCGCGGACGCCCGGCTGCTGGTGCTCCCGGAGTCCGGGCACGTGGCGATGATGGAGCACCCCCGGCAGGTGGCGCGCGAGGTCGGGGAGCTGCTGGGCGCCCGCGCCCGGTAACGGCGGCGCTAACGGGCCCGTTCGCGGCGAGGTCACGCCGGTTCACTCGTTCAGGTGGCAACCAGGCATGTGACCGATGGATGGCCGCGGGCCGGTCCTACCTTTCTGCTGCCGGACCGAACAGGTGTGGGGGGAGAGCCACACACGCCGCGCCACACGGCGGGCAGCAGGCGGTCGGCCACCAGCTTCCGCAGCCCCGGGAGGGGCAGCAAGAGGAGGTCTTCCGTGCGCATCGCGCTGCTCACCGAGGGTGCCCGTCCGTACCCGGGCCGTGGCACCGGACCCTGGTGCGACCGGCTGGCCGAGGGCCTGCCGGAGCACGGGTTCGAGCTCTACCTGCTCACCGGCCCGGACGCCCTCGGCGTCGGGGACCGGATCTCGCCCGCCTGGCGCGGGGTCCACGAACTGGCGCTGTGGGGGCGCAGGCCGGCCGGGCGGGCCCCCGGCGCACTCCGCAGACGCCAGTACGCGCGGGCGTACGAGGAACTGGTGCGCGCCCTGGTCCTGCCGGGCGAGCGCGACGGGTTCGGGGCCGGGCTGTACCGGCTGGCCGCGCTCGCCCGGGAGGATGCCGGCCTGTCCGCGTTCCTGGCCTCCGCGCACGCCCGCCGCGCCCTGGAGCGGGTCTGGCGGCTGCCCGGCGCGGACACCTCGGCCGGGCAGCCGCTGGTGTGCGACGTCCTGGTCGCCGCCGACCTCCTGGAACAGTGCCTGCGCCCGTTGTCCGCGCCCTGGTACGGCACCGGGCCCGGCGGCCTCGGCGGCGCCGACCTGTGCCACGTCGTGGGCGGCGGCCCGGCCGCGCTGCCCGCGTTGGTGGCCCGGCACCTACACGGCGTCCCGTTCGTCGTCACCGAGCACGGCCTGCACCTGCGCGAGCAGTACCTCGGCTACCGCGAGGCGCCCTACCGCTGGCCGGTCCGGGCCCTGCTGCTGGCGTTCTTCAGGGCGCTCACCGAGGAGACGTACCGGCAGGCCGCGATACTGACCCCGGGCAGCGCGCACGACCAGCAGTGGCAGCGCCGTTGCGGGGCGGACCCGGCGCGCACCCGGGTGGTGTACGAGGGCACGCCCGCGGTGTCCCGGCCCGCCGCCGGGCCGGAACCGGCCGCGCCGACCCTGACCTGGGCGGGTGCCCTGGAACCCGGCCGCGACACCGAGCTGATGCTGCACGCCTTCGCCCGGGTGCGGGCCGAACTCCCGGACGCCCGGCTCGTCGTCCACGGCGAGGAGGCGCGGCCCGGCTACCTCGCGCACTGCGCGGCACTGGCCGAACGGCTCGGGATCGCGGCGGCGGTGGACTTCGCCGGGCGGCCCGGCTCGCTCGCCGAGGCCTGGGAGAGCGGCACGGTGGCCGTGTTCTCCGCGCTGGCCCAGCGCCGGCCGCGGCTGCTCGCGGACGCGATGCTGAGCGGGCGGGCGGTCGTGTCGACCGACGTCGGGGTGGCCCGCGAGGTGGTCGGGCCGACCGGGCTCCTGGTGCCCCCGCGCGACCCGAGCGCCCTGGCCGGCGCCTGCCTGGCGCTGCTGCGCGACGAGGAGCGGCGCTCGCGGCTCGGGCTCGCCGGACGGCTGAGGGCGCAGGAACGCTTCGCCGTCGAACCGGTGATCGGCGCCTTCCGGGAGATCTACCTGGAGCTCGTCTCGCGGTTCCCGGCCTTCCCGGACGGCGGGGGCGGCGGTGCGCCCGGCGAGCGGCCCCGCCCGTTCGCCCGGCCCGCCGAGTTCTGGCTGCGCGGGGGCGCCGACGGGGCCGGCGGGAGCGCTTCCGACGACGCGGCCGGGGGCGGCGACGACGGCGCTCGGGAGGGCGGGGGCCGGCTGCGGACCCCCGCCCGCCTGGGGGCCCTCCGGGCGGACGGCGGGAGCCTGGAGACGGACCCGGGCGCCCTCGCGGAGGCGGTCTGATGTCCGCGGGCGGCGCGGCGGCCGGCGGTGCTGCCGGCCGGCCCTCGGGCGATCCGGTGCGCCAGGTGATGGCGGAGCACCGGGCGCTGTGCGAGCGGGCCGTCGACCCGCTGGAGATCGCCGCCGGGCTGGAGGAGGCGGGCCTCGGCGCCGAGGCGGCGGCGCGCTGCCGGCACGCCGACCTGTTCGCGCTGGCCGACGAGCTGTACGCGCGCGTGCCGCGCGGGGTGGCCTCGGGTGAGCAGCAGCCCCCCGGCCGGGAGTGCGGCGCCGCCGCCAGGGCCACGCTCGTCGCCGCCGCCCTGGCCGCCCCGCCGTGCGCGGCGGTGGCCTGGTTCGGGGCGCGCTGGCCGGTGCTGCTGACCGCCGCCGTCCCGCTCGCGCTGGTCCCCGCCCTCACCGCGGACCCGCCGGCCGGCCCGCCCCGGCCGCCGTTCGCCGGCCCCGCAGCCCCCGACGGCCTCGGCCCCGAGGCCGCCCCGCCCGGCACCGGCACCCGCTGGCGCCCCGCCGCCCTCGCCTACGGCCTCGGCCTGGCCGCCCTCCTGCTGCTCCCGCCCGCGCTGCCCGGCGGTGACCGCCCGCTGACCGTCGCCCTGGCGCTCGCGGCCGCCGCGTCGGCCGGGTCGGCCGAGCGGGCGGCCCGGTGGTACCGGCAGGTCGGCCGGGGCCACCTGGGAGCGGCGGGCACGCTGGCCGAGTTCCGGGCCCGGATGCGACCGGTGCTGCCGGTCGCGGTGGCCCTGCACCTCGCCGTCCTCGCGGTGCTGACCTTCGCCGCGCTCGCCGTGCTGACCGTCGTCGCGCCGCGCCCGGGGCCGTCCCACGGGGGCGGGCTGCTGCACGTGGCCGCCGAGCGCTCCGGCGCCCTCCCGTGGGCGGCGCAGGGCGTGCTGGGCCTGCTGCTGGTCCTGCCCGCGCTGCTGGCGCGCTGCGGCCGGTGGACCGCCGCCGCGCTGGGCGCGCTCGCGGGCCCGGCCGCCACCCTGGCGGTGCTCGGGCTCGGCCGCTCCGGCCCGTCGGCCGCGCTGCTCGGCGGCGGCGCCGTCGCGGCGGTGCTGCTCGGGTACGCCTGGGCGGTGCTCGGCCGGGCCGAGGCGCATCGCTGACCCGTACCGCGCGCCCGTCCGTCCGCCCGCACGCTCCGATCCCCTGGACCCCGGCCGTCGAACCGGCCCCCGTACATGCCCGATTTCAGCCCGCCAGGTCGTCCCCGACCTCGCTTCGTGGAAGGACACCCCCGATGAGGGTGCTGTTGCTGGGTGCCGACGGCTTCATCGGCCGCCGCGTCACCGACCGTCTGCTGCTGGACCAGGAGTTGCAGGTGACGGTCCTCGGCCGGCGCGACTCGGCCGACATCCGCTTCGACCTGACCACCGGCAGCCCGGGCGCGCTGGCGCGCTTCCTGGACGCCGTCGCCCCCCAGGTGGTGATCAACTGCGCGGGCGCCACCTACGGCAGCTCGCGCACCCTGATCCGGGCGAACACGCTGGCGGTCGCCACCGTCTGCGAGGCGATCCGGCGCAGCCGGGAGCCGGCCCGGCTGGTGCACGTCGGTTCGGCGGCCGAGTACGGGCCGGTGCCCGGCGGGGTGCCGGTGTCGGAGCAGGCCGAGCCGCGGCCGGTCGGCCCGTACGGGGTGTCCAAGCTGGCCGGGACGGAACTGGTGCTGGCCTCCGGCCTGGACGCGGCGGTGCTGCGGGTGTTCGACGTGGTGGGCCCGGGGGCGCCGACCGCCTCGTTGTTCGGCCGGCTCGCGGAGGGGCTGCGCCGGGCGCTGGAGCGGGACGAGTCGCAGGTGCGGATGCCGGACCTGTCCGGATACCGGGATTTCGTGGACGTGCGGGACGTCGCGCGGGCGATCCAGTCGGCGGCGGTGTCGGCGGCGACCGGGGTGATCAACATCGGCAGCGGGCACGCCGTCCGGGCCCGGGACGCGGCGCAGCTGCTGGTGCGGGCGGCGGGCTTCGAGGGGTCCGTCGTGGAGGAGAACCGGCAGGTCCTGCTACCCGCGCAGGCCGTCGCGGTGGGTGGGGACCACCTGCCGGGGCACGCGCCGGGGCCGCACCTGCCGGGGCACCGCCAGGAGGGGCCGCGGGCCGACGGACGGCCGGCCTCGGGTGAGCCGGTGCCGTGGCGGCAGGCGGACGTGCGCACCGCGAGGGACCGTCTCGGATGGCGGACGCAGGTGCCGCTGGAGGAGTCGCTCGGGGACGTCTGGCTGGAGACGGCCTGCCGGGTCTGAGCGGTCCGGGCGGCGGCCCGGCGGGCGCGTCCGGCCCGCTGGGAGGGGCCGGGACGCCGTCCGGGGTGCCCGCGCGGCGGGTCCACGATCCGACGCCGCCCGTCTCGCCCATCGGACGGGCTGTCTCGGAATACCGGAGGGGCGTGACACTGTTGGCGTAGCAGAGCCACCCGAGTGGCGGAGCAACATGCCCACAGACAGGCTGGCCCCGGCCACCTGAAACCGACGACCATCGGAGTTTCCGTGTCGCTGCCACCCCTGGTCGAGCCGGCTGACGAGCTCACCGTTGACGAGGTCCGCAGGTACTCCCGCCACCTGATCATCCCCGACGTGGGCATGGCCGGGCAGAAGCGGCTGAAGAACGCCAGGGTGCTCTGCGTCGGCGCCGGCGGCCTCGGCTCGCCCGCGCTCATGTACCTCGCCGCGGCCGGTGTGGGCACCCTCGGCATCGTCGAGTTCGACGTGGTGGACGAGTCCAACCTGCAGCGCCAGATCATCCACGGCCAGTCGGACATCGGCCGCTCCAAGGCGGAGTCGGCGCGGGACTCGGTCAAGGAGATCAACCCCTATGTCAACGTGATCCTCCACGAGGAGCGCCTCGACAACTCCAACGTCATGGAGATCTTCTCCGGCTACGACCTGATCGTGGACGGCACCGACAACTTCGCCACCCGCTACCTGGTGAACGACGCCGCGGTGCTGCTCGGCAAGCCGTACGTGTGGGGCTCGATCTACCGCTTCGACGGCCAGGCCAGCGTCTTCTGGGCCGAGCACGGGCCCTGCTACCGCTGCCTGTACCCGGAGGCCCCGCCGCCGGGCATGGTCCCCTCCTGCGCCGAGGGCGGCGTGCTGGGCGTGCTGTGCGCGTCGATCGGCTCGATCCAGGTGACCGAGGCCATCAAGCTGCTGGCCGGCGTGGGCGACCCGCTGGTCGGCCGGCTGATGATCTACGACGCCCTGGAGATGAACTACCGCCAGGTGAAGGTCCGCAAGGACCCGAACTGCGCGCTCTGCGGCGACAACCCGACGGTCACCGAGCTGATCGACTACGAGGCCTTCTGCGGCGTCGTGTCGGAGGAGGCGCAGGCCGCCGCCGCCGGTTCGACGATCACCTCGAAGCAGCTGAAGGACTGGCAGGACGAGAAGGAGGACATCTTCCTGATCGACGTCCGCGAGCCCGGCGAGTACGAGATCGTCAACATCCCCGGCGCGGTGCTGATCCCGAAGAACGAGTTCCTCATGGGCGACGCCCTGGCGAAGCTGCCGCAGGACCGGAAGATCGTGCTGCACTGCAAGTCGGGCGTTCGCTCGGCCGAGGTGCTGGCCGTGGTCAAGGCGGCGGGCTTCTCGAACGCCGTGCACCTCGGCGGCGGCGTGCTCGGCTGGGTGAACCAGATCGAGCCGCACAAGCCGGTCTACTAGGCCCGGCGCACGGAGACGACGGAGCCAGATCCCTCACAGGTCGTTCATGATGCTGGAGATCGCATCCCGAGAAGCCGCCGGGTCGAGTGCTCGATCACGCATCGCCCCGATGATGT
>NZ_JBEZGX010000011.1:36112-154554 GCF_040650235.1 Kitasatospora sp. NPDC048722 | reverse complement strand
CGTTGGCAGTCTGAAAATCACCCGTCACGCCCCTCTCCGCGGCCACCCCCTCCGCCACCCCCTCCCGCAGCGCACCCTCTCGCTGGGGGGAGGGGGTGGGGGAGGGGTGGTCGGAGTGGGTGGTTGGGGAGGGTGCGTTGGGGTGGGGAGGGTGGTTGGGGAGGGTGCGTTGGGGTGGGGAGGGTGGTTGGGGAGGGTGCGTTGGGGGGGATGGGGGCGGTTTGGGTGTGGAAACGCCGCCCGGCTCTTGGGAGCCGGGCGGCGGTTCTTGTTGGGTCAGGCCTTGCGGAGCTGGAAGGACAGGCCGAGGGACTCGTCGGTGAAGGTGTCGGAGGTCCAGTCGGCGGCGCCGGCGGCGAAGTCGGTCGCGAGGACCTCCTCGGCGACGAGGGGGCCGTGTTCGGCGATGGCCTCGGCGGTCTCCTCGGAGGTGGCGCGCCAGCGGAGGACGATGCGGTCGGCGACGTCCAGGCCGGAGTTCTTCCGGGCCTCCTGGATCTGGCGGATGGCGTCGCGGGCGATGCCGAGCCGCTTGAGCTCCGGGGTGATGGCCAGGTCGAGGGCGACGGTGGCGCCGGACTCGTTGGCGACGGCCCAGCCTTCGCGCGGAGTCTCGGTGATGATCACTTCGTCCGGGGAGAGGGTGATCGTCTCGCCGTTGTGCTGGACACCGGTCTGGCCGGTGGTGCGCAGTTCGGTGGCGAGGTGGGCGGCGTCGGCGGCGGCGACGGCCTTGGCGACGTCCTGGACGCCCTTGCCGAAGCGCTTGCCCAGGGCGCGGAAGTTGGCCTTGGCCGTGGTGTCGACGAGGGAGCCGCCGACCTCGGCGAGGGATTCCAGGGTGGAGACGTTGAGCTCCTCGGCGATCTGCGTGCGCAGGTCGGCGGGCAGTTCCTCCCAGCCCTGGGCGGCGATCAGCGCGCGGGACAGCGGCTGACGGGTCTTCACGCCGGACTCGGCGCGGGTGGCGCGGCCGAGCTCGACCAGGCGGCGGACCAGGGCCATGTGCCGGGACAGGGCCGGGTCGAGCAGCGTCTCGTCCGTGACCGGCCAGCTCGCCAGGTGCACCGAGGCCGGGGCGGTCGGGTCGGTCGGGACGACCAGGTCCTGCCAGACCCGCTCGGTGATGAACGGGGTGAGCGGGGCCATCAGGCGGGTGACGGTCTCCAGCGCCTCGTGCAGGGTGGCGAGCGCGGCTGCGTCGCCCTGCCAGAAGCGGCGGCGGCCGCGGCGGACGTACCAGTTGGACAGGTCGTCGACGAACGCGGACAGCAGCTTGCCGGCGCGCTGGGTGTCGTAGGCCTCGAACGCCGCGTCGACCTCGCGGACCAGGGTGTTGAGCTCGGAGAGCACCCAGCGGTCCAGGACCGGGCGGTCGGCGGGGGCCGGGTCGCTCGCGGAGGGGGCCCAGTCGGCGGTGCGGGCGTACAGGGCCTGGAAGGCGACGGTGTTCCAGTAGGTGAGGAGGGTCTTGCGGACCACTTCCTGGATCGTGCCGTGGCCGACCCGGCGGGCCGACCAGGGCGAGCCGCCGGCGGCCATGAACCAGCGGACCGCGTCGGCGCCGTGCTGGTCCATCAGCGGGATCGGCTGCAGGATGTTGCCCAGGTGCTTGGACATCTTGCGGCCGTCCTCGGCCAGGATGTGGCCGAGGCAGACGACGTTCTCGTAGCTGTTCTTGTCGAACACCAGGGTGCCGACGGCCATCAGCGTGTAGAACCAGCCGCGGGTCTGGTCGATCGCCTCGGAGATGAACTGCGCCGGGTAGCGCTTCTCGAACAGCTCCTTGTTCTGGTAGGGGTAGCCGTACTGGGCGAAGGGCATCGAGCCCGAGTCGTACCAGGCGTCGATGACCTCGGGCACACGGGTGGCGGTGGCGCCGCAGTCGCGGCAGGCGAAGGTCACCTCGTCGATGTACGGGCGGTGCGGGTCGAGGCCGCTCTGGTCGGTGCCGGTGAGCTCGGACAGCTCGGCCAGCGAGCCGACGCAGGTGAGGTGGCCCTCCTCGCAGCGCCAGATCGGCAGCGGGGTGCCCCAGTAGCGGTTGCGGCTGAGCGCCCAGTCGATGTTGTTGTTCAGCCAGTCGCCGAAGCGGCCGTGCTTGACCGTCTCGGGGAACCAGTTGGTGGCCTCGTTCTCGCGGATCAGCGCGTCCTTGACGGCGGTGGTCCGGATGTACCAGGACGGCTGCGCGTAGTAGAGCAGCGCGGTGTGGCAGCGCCAGCAGTGCGGGTAGCTGTGCTCGTACGCGACGTGGCGGAAGAGCAGGCCGCGCTCCTTGAGGTCCGCGACCAGGGCCTCGTCGGCCTTCTTGAAGAACTGGCCGCCGACCAGCGGGACCTCGGGGGCGAAGGTGCCGTCGGCGAGCACCGGGTTGACCACCGGCAGGCCGTACTTGCGGCAGGTCGTGAGGTCGTCCGCGCCGAAGGCGGGGGCCTGGTGGACGATGCCGGTGCCGTCCTCGGTGGTGACGTAGTCGGCGTTGAGGACGAAGTGGGCGCCCTCGATGTCGACCAGCTCGAACGGGCGCCGGTAGCCCCAGCGCTCCATCTCGGCGCCCGTGAAGGACTCGCCGGTGGTCTCCCAGCCCTCGCCGAGTGCCTTGGCGACCAGCGGCTCGGCGACGACGAACTGCTCGGTGCCGTCGGTGGCCACCACGTAGGTGACCTCCGGGTGCACGGCGACGGCGGTGTTGGAGACCAGGGTCCACGGGGTGGTGGTCCAGGCGAGGAGCGCGGCGCGGCCGGCGAGCGGGCCGCCGGTGAGCGGGAACTTCACGTAGACCGAGGGGTCGACGACCGTCTCGTAGCCCTGGGCCAGCTCGTGGTCGGACAGGCCGGTGCCGCAGCGCGGGCACCAGGGGGCGACCCGGTGGTCCTGGACCAGCAGGCCCTTGTCGAAGATCTGCTTGAGCGACCACCACACGGACTGGACGTACGACGGGTCCATCGTCCGGTACGCCTCGTCGAGGTCCACCCAGTACCCCATGCGGGTGGTCAGCTCGGTGAACGCGTCGGTGTGGCGGGTCACCGACTCGCGGCACCTGGCGTTGAACTCGGCGATGCCGTACGCCTCGATGTCCTGCTTGCCGGAGAAGCCCAGCTCCTTCTCGACGGCCAGCTCGACCGGCAGGCCGTGACAGTCCCAGCCGGCCTTGCGGGCGACGTGGTAGCCCTTCATCGTCCGGTAGCGCGGGAAGACGTCCTTGAAGACGCGGGCCTCGATGTGGTGGGCACCGGGCATGCCGTTGGCGGTCGGCGGGCCTTCGTAGAAGACCCACTCGGGACGGCCCTCGGACTGCTCCAGACTGCGCTGGAAGACCTTGTTGTCCTGCCAGAAGGACAGGATCTGGTGCTCCAGGGCGGGGAGATCCACCTGTGCGGGTACGGGGTTATAGGAGCTCATCGCGGGCGTCTACCTCCGGCGGATGCTGGGACTGGATCCTCCGGAGGGACGAGACGGACCAGCCGCCCCGCGGTACCACCCTCCTTGGCCGCGGTGTTGCGTGCGGCCCTCTTGTTTGGGCTTGCTGCCGGGTCTAGTGGACCGCTGCGGGCTCCGCATCGGTCGTTCTTCCGGCGGCTCCGGGGTGATCTTCCCGCCGTGCACGCCCCCGGGCTCGCACCGTCCCCGGGTCGCTGGTGGCTGCGTACGTCGGTACTCGTCCCATCTGCGCCTTGCAGGCCCAGTGTATCGGCTGCCGCAAGTCGGTTTCGTCCGGCGCGGCCCGGTCGCGGCGGGCGGCGCGGGGTGCGGGGGACGCGCCGAAGGGCTGCTCGCAGTGCGCCCGGGGGCGCGCCGCCGGGTGGTTAGGAGGGGGTGTTCTGGGCACAAGTCTGGTCAGCGCGAGGGGCGTGGCGGTTGGGGCGGCTGCCTGGGTGGGATCATGGTGAGGCGTCGGTATGTCATGTTGTGACCGGTTTTGATCGGGATTATCGTTCCGGCACTGGAAGCCGCCGGGAACCGGCGGCTCGATTCGTTCGTAGATGGGGTCGAAGCCATGGCTGAGAAGGCAACCGGCGCGGGTACCGCCACCAAGCGGGCACGCAAGGCCGTGGCGGCCGATCCAGGGGAGGGGACCGTGACCACTACCGCACGGCAGAACAGCAGCACCGACACCGTCACCGTGCTGCGGGGCGCAGAATCCGTGGACCCGGCCACGCTGCCGGTCCGTCCGGGCGAGGAGCCGTGGACCTCGGACGAGGTACACGAACTGCACGACGAACTGATCAGCGAGCTGGAGCGGCTGCGCAACGAGATCGGCGCCGCCGAGGCCGCCATCTCCGGCCTGATGCGCGACTCCAACGACGGAGCCGGCGACGACCAGGTGGACGCCGGCACGAAGAACATCTCCCGGGAGAGCGAGCTCGCCCTCGCCAACAACGCCAGGGACAGCCTCGCCCAGACCGAGCGCGCGCTGGAGCGGCTGGAGGGCGTCGGCTTCGGCGTCTGCGAGTCCTGCGGGCAGCCCATCGGCAAGGCCCGGATGCAGGCCTTCCCGCGGGCCACGCTCTGCGTGCAGTGCAAGGCCAAGCAGGAACGCCGCTGAACCGCCCGACCGGCGCGGCGCGGGGGGTCGGGCTTGCCGTACGCTCGACCCCGTAACGTCGCCTGAACGTCGCCCGACGCCCCTGTGACGGGGAGCGATCGGTGTCGTCACCGGCCCACCACCCTCCCCCACCGCCGGCCGGGGGAGCTCCATCGGCAGCGGAGCGGATCATCAGTACGCAAGGTTCTCCCCAGACCCGGGACGACGCCGTCCCTGCCCCCGCCGAAGCCGTGGAGGTGGCCGTGGCCGAGCCTGCAGACCCCGCGGAGTCCGCCGAGCCGGCCGGAACGGCGGCCACGGACGGTGCGGACGGTGCCACGGCGGTGGAGGGCGGCAAGGGGCCGCGGCGGATCGGCGTCCTGCTGGTCGTCGCCGTACTCGCGTTCCTCGTCGACCTCGGCAGCAAGCTGCTGGTCGTCGCCCGGTTGGAGAACCACGCGGCGATCAAGGTCGTCGGCGACGTCGTGACCTTCCAGGTGATCCGCAACTCCGGGGCCGCGTTCGGCATGGGCCAGGCGCTCACCGTCGTCTTCACCATGATCGCCTCGGCCGTCATCGTCGTGATCTGGCGCATCGCCCGGCGGCTGTACAGCCTGCCGTGGGCGATCGCGCTCGGACTGCTGCTGGGCGGAGCCCTCGGCAACCTCACCGACCGGCTGTTCCGCGCGCCCGGCGTCTTCCGCGGGCACGTCGTGGACTTCATCTCCGTGCAGCACTTCGCGGTCTTCAACCTCGCGGACTCGGCGATCGTGTGCGGCGGGATCCTGGTCGTCCTGCTGTCGTTCCGCGGGAGCAACCCGGACGGGACCGTGCACCAGCAGACGGAGAAGTCGGCGAAGTAACGACGGAGCGGGGGCCGCGGACGGCGCCGAACCGGGCGGCCGGGAGGGACGGGCGGAAAGGCGGGCGCCGCCTTTCCGGCATACTCGTACGGGTGAGTACCGCAGCGCAGATCCGCAGCCTCCCCGTACCCGACGGCCTGGAGGGCGAGCGACTCGACGCCGCCCTCGCCCGGATGTTCGGCTTCTCCCGGACCAAGGCCGCCGAGTTGGCCGCCGACGGCAAGGTGACGCTCGACGGCGCCGTGGCCGGCAAGTCGGACCGGGTGACCGCCGGCTCCTGGCTGGAGGTCGAGATCCCCGCCCCCGCCGCCCCGGTGCAGGTCGTCGCCGAGCCGGTCGACGGCATGCGGATCGTCCACGAGGACGACGACATCGTGCTCGTCGACAAGCCCGTCGGCGTCGCCGCCCACCCCAGCCCCGGCTGGACCGGCCCCACCGTCATCGGCGGCCTCGCCGCGGCCGGCTTCCGGATCTCGACCTCCGGTGCGGCCGAGCGCCAGGGCATCGTCCACCGGCTCGACGTCGGCACCTCGGGCCTGATGGTCGTGGCGAAGTCGGAGCGCGCGTACACCGACCTCAAGCGCCAGTTCCACGACCGCATCACCGAGAAGCGCTACAACACGCTCGTCCAGGGCCACCCGGACCCGCTGAGCGGCACGGTCGACGCGCCGATCGGGCGGCACCCCAGCTCGGACTGGAAGTGGGCGGTGACGCGCGAGGGCAAGCCGTCCGTCACGCACTACGACCTCATCGAGGCGTACCGGGCCGCGTCGCTGCTCGACATCAAGCTGGAGACCGGCCGCACCCACCAGATCCGCGTGCACATGTCCGCGCTGCGGCACCCGTGCGTCGGCGACCTCACCTACGGCGCCGACCCGACGCTCGCCAAGCGGCTCGGACTGACCCGGCAGTGGCTGCACGCCGTCTCGCTCGGGTTCGAGCACCCGGCGGACGGGCAGTGGGTCGAGTTCTCCAGCGAGTACCCGGCGGACCTGCGCAAGGCGCTCGACATCATCGCGTCGGAGAGCTGAGATGACGGCGGCCGCGGGGATCCGCGTCGCGCAGGGCGAGGCGGACCTGGAGCTCGTGCGGGCGGTCCGGCGCGAGGTGTTCGTCGTCGAGCAGAACGTGCCGGAGGAGCTGGAGTACGACGAGTACGACGCCACCTCGGTGCACGTGCTGGCGGTCGCGGCGGACGGCACCGCGCTCGGCACCGGACGGCTGATCCACGGGGACGTTGCGCTGGATCTCACCGGTGGGCGCGCCGGGCGGGTGCTGCTGGGGCGGCTCGCGGTGGTGAAGGCCGCCCGGGGGACCGGGCTCGGGGTCTCGCTGGTGCGGGCGATCGAGGCTGCGGCGGTCGCCCGTGGGGCCGTGGAGCTGGAGCTGCACGCGCAGGTGCAGGCGCTCGGGTTCTACGAGCGACTGGGGTACACGGCGGAGGGGCCGGTGTACGACGACGCCGGGATTCCGCACCGGACGATGACGCGAGTGCTGTAGGCCCTCCGGGGGCCGTGGGGACCGCTGGGAGCGGGGCCGCGGCTCGGTGGGTGGCTGGTCGCGCGGTTCCCCGCGCCCCTTTCGGGGCGCGGGGAATTCTTGTGTGCGGGGAACCGGGCGAGGGCTCTCAGGGGGTCGTGCGGAGGCGGGGGAGGGCTTCGGGGTGTTCGTCGCGCAGGTAGGCGATGAGGTGTTCGCGGATGTCGAAGCGGAGTTGGGCGGCGTCGTCGGGGGTGCGGGCGGTCATCGTTGCGCGGACGACGATGGTGCTGGGGGTGGAGTCGGTGACGTTGAGGGCCCACTCGGTGCCGTCCCAGAGGGGGTGGGTCTCCAGGCGGGCGTGCAGGGCCCCGCGCAGGGCGTCGACCGGGGTGGTGTGGTCGAGGTGGAGCAGGACCGCGGCCAGCAGTCCGGGGTCGCGGCGGGTCCAGTTCTCGAACGGCTTGTTGACGAAGTAGGAGACCGGCACGATCAGGCGCCGGTGGTCCCAGAGGCGCACCACCAGGTAGGAGAGCGTGATCTCCTCGACCGTGCCCTGCTGGCCGTCCACCACCACGGTGTCGCCGATCCGGACCGTGTCGCCGAAGGCGATCTGCAGGCCGGCGAAGAAGTTGCCCAGGGTGCTCTGGGCGGCGATGCCCGCGACGATGCCGATGATGCCGGCGGAGGCCAGCAGACCGGCGCCGATGGTGCGCATCGCGGAGAACGTCAGCAGCATCACGGCGACCGTCACGATGACGATGCCGGCGCTCACCGCGCGGCGCAGCATGCTGATCTGGGTGTGCACGCGCTGCCTGCGGGCGGGGTCCTCGGTGACCATCTCGAAGCGGCCGAGCAGGGCCTCCAGGAGCGCCGCCACGACACGGACGGTCAGCCAGCCGAGGGAGGCGAGGAAGAAGAGGAGGAGCAGGTGGTGCGCGCCCTCGTCGTTCTTCAGGCCGAAGATCCGCTTGAGCGGGCTCGCGGCGAGCAACAGGGCTGTGATGACGGTGAGTTGGAGGGGGATCCGGCACCTGCGGAGCAGTGGCCAGACCGGGGCCCCGGGGTTGCGGGCGGCGGCGCGCTGGAGTGCCTGGTCGACGAACCAGCCGGTCGCCAGGGTGGCGACGACGGCGGCGAGCAGGGTGATCAGCGGCCGGAACACGGGCACCTCGCCGAGGGGGGCTGGGTCGGTCGAGCCGTACGATACCCGGGCATAGCGGGCCGGAAGCGGGTGAAACGGGCGGGGGCCGGGGCGGCGGCCTTATCGGACGCCTACTCGTGCGGCCGTTACGATCAACGGCCATGGAGTTCGGTGGCGCGTGGCGTCGGTGGCGCGGCCGCGGTGCGGTGACGCGGCGGAGACTGCTGGCCGGTGCGGTGGCCCTGGTGGCCGTCGCGGGGATCGGCACGGCGGAGGTGGCGGCCGGCGGGGAGCAGCCGGTCCACCAGGAGGATCGTTTTCTCAGCATGCCGGAGACGCCCGGCAGCGCCCAGCAGGTGCAGCTGGACACCTCGTTCTTCACGACGGGCTCCACCCCGCGCCCGGCGGTCCTGCTCGCCCACGGCTTCGGCGGCTCCAAGGAGGGCGAGCGCGACCGGGCCGAACAGCTGGCCCGGCAGGGGTACGCGGTGCTGACCTGGTCGGCGCGCGGCTTCGGGCACTCGGGCGGGAGGATCGGGCTCAACGCGCCCGACCGCGAGGTCGAGGACGTCAAGCACCTGGTGGACTGGCTGGCCCAGCGGCCCGAGGTGCAGCTGGACGCGCCCGGCGATCCGCGGGTGGGCATCACCGGCGCCTCGTACGGCGGCGCGGTCTCGCTGCTGGCATCCGCGTACGACCACCGGATCGACGCGGTGGCCACCCAGATCACGTGGTGGAACCTGGCCGACGCGCTGTTCCCGCAGGGCGTGCAGGGGGCGGGCGCGGCGGACGGGGTGTTCAAGAAGCTGTGGGCCGGGATCTTCTTCACGACCGGCGCCGCGGGCGACCTCGGGCCGTCGGGGGGCTCACCGCGCGAGGGCGGCCGGCCGACCGGGGGCGAGGGCGGGCCGGTCGGGTGCGGGCGCTTCCTGGAGTCGCTCTGCCAGATGTACGACCGGGTCGCCACGAGCGGGCACGCGGACGCGGACGCCGTCGCGCTGCTGGACAAGTCGAGCCCGTCCTCGGTGGCCGGGCAGCTCAAGGTGCCGACGCTGGTCGTGCAGGGGCAGCAGGACTCGCTGTTCCCGCTGGACCAGGGGGACCGGATCGCGCAGGCGGTGGCGGCCAACGGCGCGCCCGTCTCGGTGGACTGGTTCGCCGGCGGGCACGACGGGGGCACGGACACGAGCGCCCGGGTGGACGACCGGGTGACGGCGTGGTTCGACCACTACCTGCGGGGGCGGAAGAACGACACGGGCCCGGCGTTCCGGGTGACCCGGACCGGTGGGGTCGACTCGACCGGATTCCAGGCCGTGCTGCGCGGCGCCACGGCGGACGCGTACCCCGGGCTCGGGGGTACCGGCTCGCGCTCGGTGGAACTGACCGGCGGTGAGAAGACACTGGCCAACCCGCCGGGCGGCGCCCCGCCGGGCATCTCGACGCTGCCGGGGATCGGGGCGCTCAGCCAGGCGGCCTCGCTCGGGGCCGGGCTGGCGCTGGACTTCCCCGGGCAGAACGCGTCGTTCGAGTCGGCGCCGCTGGACGGGCCGCTACACCTGACCGGACAGCCGACCGTGCCCGTCCGGGTGCAGGCGGACCAGCCGGACGCGGTGCTGTTCGCGAAGCTGTACGACGTCGGGCCGGACGGCAAGGCCCAGCTGCCGCAGCAGCTCGCCGCGCCGCTGCGGGTCACCGGCGCGGACGCCGGGCGGACCGTCACGGTGGCGCTGCCCGCCGTCGACCACACGTTCCCGGCGGGGCACCGGCTGCGGCTCGTGCTGGCGAGCACCGACCTCGCGTACGCCTCGCCGGCCGAACCGGCCACCTACCGGGTGGCGGTCGCGGGGGCGCTGGCCGTGCCGACCGTGGAGCAGCTCGTCACCGAATCGACGCCGCTGCCCGCGCGGACCTGGATGCTCCCGGTGGCCGCCGTCGTGGTGGCGCTCGGGCTGGTGCTGGTGCCCCGGCTGCGGCGGCGCGCGCGGGGGGCCGGCGGGCCCGCGTACGACCCGGCGCTCGGCGGGGTGCCGCTGCAGATCACCGGGCTCGGCAAGCGCTACAAGGGCTCGGCGGACCGGTACGCCGTACGGGACCTGGGCTTCCGGGTCGAGCAGGGGCAGGTGCTCGGGCTGCTCGGGCCGAACGGCGCGGGGAAGACCACGACGCTGCGGATGCTGATGGGCCTGATCCGGCCGGACGCGGGCGAGATCCGCGTCTTCGGCCACCTCGTGCGGCCCGGCGCGCCGGTGCTCTCGCGGGTCGGGGCGTTCGTCGAGGGCGCTGGCTTCCTGCCGCACCTCACCGGGCGGGCCAACCTGCGGCTGTACTGGCAGGCCACCGGGCGTCCGGAGGAGGACGCGCACTTCGCCGAGGCGCTGGAGATCGCCGGGCTCGGCGAGGCGCTCGACCGCGCGGTGCGGACGTACTCGCAGGGCATGCGGCAGCGGCTCGCGATCGCCCAGGCCATGCTCGGGATGCCGGACCTGCTGATCCTCGACGAGCCGACCAACGGGCTCGACCCGCCGCAGATCCGCGAGATGCGCGAGGTCATGATCCGGTACGCGGCCGGCGGGCGGACCGTCATCGTCTCCAGCCACCTGCTCTCCGAGGTCGAGCAGAGCTGCACGGACCTCGTGGTCATGGACCGCGGGCGGCTCGTGACGTCCGGTGCCGTCGGTGACATCGTCGGGGCCGGGGAACTGCTCATGATCGGGGTGGCGCCGGAGTTCGCGCCGGAGGCGGTCGTCGAGAAGGTGGGCGAGCTGGCCGGGGTCGGCTCGGCCGAGGCCGTGGAGGGCGGACTGCTGGTGCGGCTGGACGGGATGCCGGCGAGCGAGCTGGTCGCCGAACTGGTGCGCCTCGGCGTGCCGGTGGAGAGTGCCGGGCCGCAGCGGCGGCTGGAGGACGCGTTCCTGTCGTTGATCGGAGGTGCGGCGTGAGCGGCGTCGTTTCGGCGGACCACGCCGAGGGGTACCGGGCGGGGCGGACGCTGCCGCTGCGGGTCGAGGTCGTGCGGCAGCTGCGCCGGCGCCGGACGCTGGTGATCGGCGGGGTGCTGGCGGCGCTGCCGTTCATCGTCCTGGCGGCCTTCCAGATCGGCGGCACGCCCGGGCGCCAGGACCGGACCACGTTCATCGAGCTGGCCACCGCGTCCGGGGCCAACTTCGCGACCACGATGCTGTTCATGGGCACCGGCTTCATGCTCGTGATCCCGGTCGCGCTGTTCTGCGGCGACACCGTCGCCTCGGAGGCCAGCTGGTCCTCGCTGCGCTACCTGCTGGCCGCGCCGGTGCCGCGGGCGCGGCTGCTGGCGCGCAAGTTCGTGGTGGGGATGCTGTTCTCGGCGGTCGCGGTCGTCATGCTGCCGGCGATCGGGCTGGTCGTGGGGACGGCCGCGTACGGGTGGGGGGACCTCAAGCTCCCGGCCGGGGCCAGCCTGCCGGCCGCGGACGCGCTGCCGCGCCTCGCCCTCGCGGTGGCCTTCGTGTTCCTCGGCGAGCTCGTGATCGGGGCGCTGGCCTTCTGGCTCTCGACGGCCACCGACGCGCCACTGGGGGCGGTCGGCGGTGCGGTCTTCGCGTCGATCATCACCGGGGTGCTGGACGCCGTCACGGCGCTCGGGAGCCTGCGGGAGTGGCTGCCGGCGCATTGGCAGTACGCGTGGGCGGACGCGCTGCAGCCGCAGCTGGAGTGGGGCGGCATGGTGCAGGGCGTCTCCCTGTCGCTGTCGTACGCGGTGGTGCTGCTCGCGCTCGCGTTCCGCGGGTTCGCCCGGAAGGACGTGGTCTCGTAGCGGGGCGGGTCCGTCCGGGGCGATGAGGGATCATGGGTGGGTAGCCGACCTCTCCCGAAGGACCCCCGCCGTGGCCCAGATCGTCCTCTTCCATTCCGCCTACGGGCAGCGCCCCGCCGTCCACGCCGCCGCCGAGCGGCTGCGCGGCGCCGGGCACACCGTCCACACGCCGGACCTGTTCGACGGGCGGACCTTCGACGACATCGAGGCCGGGCTGGCGTACCAGGAGGAGCTCGGCGGGAGCGACGAGCTGCTGCGGCGGGCGGTGACCGCCGTCGCCCCGCTGGCGGAGGGCGGGCTGGTGTACGCCGGGTTCTCGCTCGGCGGATCGCTCGCGCAGAACCTGGCGCTGGCCGACGAGAAGGCGCGCGGCCTGCTGCTCCTGCACGGCACGTCGGACCTGCGGGAGGACGCGGCCACCGACATCCCGGTGCAACTGCACGTCGCAGAGCCGGACCCGTTCGAGACCGAGGACTGGCTGAACGCCTGGTACCTGCAGATGCGCAAGGCCGGGGCGGACGTCGAGGTGCACCGCTACCGCGGCGCCGGGCACCTGTTCACCGACGCGGAGCTGGCGGACTACGACGCCGAGGCGGCCGAGCGGGCGTGGGCCGTCGCGCTGGACTTCCTCGCGGAGTGCGACCACTGAGCGGGTACTCGGGGACGCCGCTGGCGCGCAAGCTCGGCATCCGGCCGGGGGACGAGCTGCTCCTGGTGGACGCGCCGGCGGGGTTCGCGGTGCCGGACCTGCCGGAGGGCGTCACGGCAGCCGCCGGATCGTTCGACGTCTGTGTGTGGTTCCCGGCCGGGCGCGCCGCCTTCGAGGCCGGGCTCCCCGGCCTGCGGGCGCTGATGCGGCCGGCGGCGGGGCTGTGGGTGGCCCGGCCGAAGAAGTCCTCGGGGGTGGTGAGCGATCTGGACGAGAACGGCGTGCGGGAGGTCGCGTTGCCGACGGGCCTGGTGGACAACAAGGTGTGCGCGATCGACGAGGTGTGGTCCGGGCTGCGGCTGGTGATCCGGCGGGAGTCGAGGGAGCGTGGCTGAGCGGAGGTACGAGTACGCGCCGGCGGGCACGTTGCCGGGGTTGTTGCAGCGGGGGCGGGGGCTGGGGGCGATGATGGCCGCCGAAGCCCCGGGGGCAGCCGCCGAGCTGGTCTACGGCTGCATCCGCCGGGAGTGGCGGTGGGACCGGCAGGTCGACGAGCGGGTGCTCTACCTGGCGCGGCTGGTGCGGGACCTGGAGCTGCCGTTCGGGCCGGTGGTGGAGGCGCTGGAGGGGGAGGCCCGCGGGCGGGCGGACGAGGTGCTGGAGCTGTTGGCGCGCGGGTACGTCCGGCGGAACGGGCACGGTGATCACGCACGGGACGAGGACTCCCGTGCGGTGCCGGAGCTGCTGGAGGAGCTGGAGCGGTGCTGGGTCGAGCGGACCTGGTGCGGGCCGGCCGCCCTCGCGCGGGGGCTGGCGCGGTTCGGGCCGGAGGCGGGCGGGGCGGCGTCGCTGCTGCGGCGGTTCTGGCTGTGGACGCCGCACTCGTCCGAGCGGCCGGCGTACCTGGAGGCGCTCGCCGCGGTGGCGCCCGCGGGGCTCGACGAGGCGTACGTGGAAAGCCTCTGGGACTGTGAATCCGGTGCCAGGCTGTTGGGGGTCCGACACGCTCCGGAACGGCCCGAGGTGGCGGACCGCCTGCTCCGCTTGCGCGACGATCCGCTGGAGGAGAAGGCGGTGCGGGACGCCGCCGCGGTGCGGCTCGGCGGGGGCCGGGCGGGCTAAAGTAGACGCGTGAACGCGTGAGGGATGGTCCGGACCCCGGGAGGTGGTTCGGACCACATCTGTTTCCAGGGATCCCCTGTGACCTGAGCGTTCGCCGGCCCACCACAAAGCCCAGAGCCTCTGGAGGCCCCGCCTTGAGCGATCAGCCGTTCGCGCATCTGCACGTCCACACCGAGTACTCGATGCTGGACGGCGCCGCCCGGTTGAAGCAGATGTTCAAGGAGGTCGAGCGGCTGGGGCAGACCCACGTCGCGATGACCGACCACGGGAACATGTACGGCGCCGCCGAGTTCCACAAGCAGGCCACCGCGGCCGGGATCACCCCGGTGATCGGCATCGAGGCGTACGTCGCGCCCGAGTCCCGGTCCAACACCAAGCGCATCCTGTGGGGCCAGCCGCACCAGAAGAAGGACGACGTCTCCGCGTCCGGCGCCTACACCCACAAGACCATCTGGGCCCGCAACAAGGAGGGCCTGCACAACCTCTTCAAGCTGACCTCGCGCTCCTACGCCGAGGGCTGGCTCGTGAAGTGGCCCCGCATGGACAAGGAGCTGATCTCCGAGCTGTCCGGCGGCCTGATGGCCACCACCGGCTGCCCGTCCGGCGAGGTGCAGACCCGGCTGCGGCTCGGACAGTTCGACGAGGCGCTCAAGTCCGCGGCCGACTATCAGGAGATCTTCGGGAAGGAGAATTACTTCCTGGAGCTGATGGACCACGGCCTCGACATCGAGAAGCGCGTCCGTGACGGCCTCCTGGAGATCAGCAGGAAGCTGAACATCCCGCCGGTGGTCACCAACGACTCCCACTACACCACCGAGGCCGACGCCGGCGCGCACGACCTCCTGCTCTGCGTGCAGACCGGCAAGAACCTCTCCGACCCGGACCGCTTCCGCTTCGACGGCACCGGCTACTACATCAAGTCCGCGGCCGAGATGTACGCCCTGGACTCCTCGGACGCCTGGCAGGAGGGCTGCCGCAACAGCCAGCTCCTGGTCGCCTCGCGCGTCGACACCGAGGGCATGTTCACGTTCAAGAACCTCATGCCGCGCTTCCCGATCCCGGACGGCTTCGAGTCCGAGGCGGACTTCTTCAGGTCCAAGGTCTGGGAGGGCATGGACTGGCGCTTCCCGGGCGGGTACGACGAGGAGCACAAGAAGCTCGCCGAGTACGAGATGGACACCATCATCCAGATGGGGTTCCCGGCGTACTTCCTCGTGGTCGCCGACTTCATCATGTGGGCCAAGAGCCAGGGCATCGCGGTGGGCCCCGGCCGCGGTTCGGCGGCCGGTTCGCTGGTCGCCTACGCGATGGGCATCACCGACCTCGACCCCATCCCGCACGGCCTGATCTTCGAGCGCTTCCTCAACCCCGAGCGCATCTCCATGCCCGACGTCGACATCGACTTCGACGAGCGCCGGCGCGGTGACGTCATCCGCTACGTGACCGAGAAGTGGGGATCCGACAAGGTCGCCATGATCGTCACGTACGGCACCATCAAGGCGAAGGCCGCCATCAAGGACTCCTCGCGCGTCCTCGGCTACCCGTACGCGATGGGCGACCGGATCACCAAGGCGATGCCGCCGGACGTCATGGGCAAGGGCATCCCGCTGTCGGGAATCACGGATCCGAGCCACCCGCGGTACGGCGAGGCCGGCGAGATCCGCGGCCTGTACGAGACCGACCCGGACGTGAAGAAGGTCATCGACACCGCGCGCGGCATCGAGGGCCTGATCCGCCAGCCCGGCGTGCACGCGGCCGGCGTCATCATGTCCGCCGAGCCGCTGACCGACCACATCCCGGTCTGGACCCGGCACACCGACGGCGTCACCATCACGCAGTTCGACTACCCCACGTGCGAGGGCCTCGGCCTCCTCAAGATGGACTTCCTCGGCCTGCGCAACCTGACGATCATGGATGACGCCGTCAAGGCGATCGAGAAGAACAAGGGCGTCAAGATCAACCTGCTTGATCTGCCCCTGGACGACAAGCCGACCTACGAACTCCTCGCGCGCGGCGACACGCTGGGCGTCTTCCAGCTCGACGGCGGGCCGATGCGCTCGCTGCTGCGCCTGATGAAGCCCGACAACTTCGAAGACATCTCCGCCGTCCTCGCGCTCTACCGGCCGGGCCCGATGGGCGTCAACTCCCACACGAACTACGCCCTTCGCAAGAACGGGCAGCAGGAGATCACCCCGATCCACCCGGAGCTGGAGAAGCCCCTGGAGGAGGTGCTCCGGCCGACGTACGGCCTGATCGTCTACCAGGAGCAGGTGCAGAAGGCCGCGCAGATCCTCGCCGGGTACTCGCTCGGCCAGGCGGACCTGCTGCGCCGCGCGATGGGCAAGAAGAAGAAGGAGATCCTGGAGGCGGAGTTCGTTCCGTTCCAGAAGGGCTGCCGCGAGCGCGGCTACTCCGACGCGGCCATCCAGGCGGTGTGGGACGTCCTCGTCCCCTTCTCCGGCTACGCGTTCAACAAAGCCCACACCGCCGGGTACGGGCTGGTCTCGTACTGGACGGCCTACCTGAAGGCCAACTACCCGGCCGAGTACATGTCCGGCCTGCTGACCTCGGTGAAGGACGACAAGGACAAGTCCGCCGTCTACCTGAACGAGTGCCGCAAGATGGGCATCCAGGTGCTGCCGCCGGACGTCAACGAGTCGGACTCGGACTTCACGCCGCACGGCAGCGACACCGTCCGGTTCGGGCTGACCGCCATCCGCAACGTCGGCGGGCCGGTGGTCGACTCGATGATCCGCACCAGGAAGGCGAAGGGGAAGTTCGTCTCCTTCCCGGACTTCCTGGACAAGGTGGAGTCGGTGGTCTGCAACAAGCGGACCGTCGAATCGCTGATCAAGGCCGGCTCGTTCGACTCGCTCGGGCACACCCGCAAGGGCCTCAGCGCGCAGTTCGAGCCGATGATCGACAACGTCGTCGGAGTCAAGCGCAAGGAGGCCGAGGGGCAGTTCGACCTCTTCGGCGGCGACGCGACCGCGGACGAGCCGAGCTTCGGACTGGACGTCACCTTCTCCGACGAGGAGTGGGACAAGGCCTTCCTGCTCACCCAGGAACGGGAGATGCTCGGCCTGTACGTCTCCTCGCACCCGCTGCACGGCATCGAGCACGTGCTCGCCGACAAGGCGGACTGCGCGGTGGCGGACCTCGCGGAGCGGCCGGACGGGACGATCGTCACCATCGGCGGCATCATCTCGGGCCTCCAACGGAAGATGACCAAGCAGGGGAACGCGTGGGCGATCGCCACCGTCGAGGACCTGGCCGGCTCGATCGACTGCATGTTCTTCCCGGCGAGCTACCAGCTGGTCTCCTCCCAACTCGTCGAGGACGCCGTGGTGTTCGTGCGCGGAAAGCTGGACAAGCGGGAGGACGTGCCGCGGCTGATGGGGATGGAGCTGTCCGTCCCCGACCTGTCCAACGCGCACGCCGAGGCGCCGATCGTCATCAACATCCCGAGCGTGAAGGTGACGCCGCCGCTGGTGGCCCGGCTCGGTGAGGTGCTGAGCAGCCACCGGGGGACGACGGAGGTGCGGTTGCGGCTGGAGGGCACGCGGTCGACGACGGTGCTGCGGCTCGACCGGCACCGGGTGAAGTCGGATCCGGCGTTGTTCGGGGACCTGAAGCAGTTGCTGGGGCCGAGCTGCCTGGCGGGATGACGCAGGACGCAGCCGGTCTTCGAAGACCGGGGGCGGGTGGGTCGCCCACCGCTTCGCGCAGTTCCTGCCCCCGGCCCTCGGCCGGGGGTCCCCCCCCGCGTCCCTTTCGGGGCGCGGGGATTCGCGTGCCCGGGGGTTCACGAGGTCCCGCCGAGGCCCGGGGGAACCGAGGTGTGGAGGGCCGAGACGAAGGCGGAGATCGCCGGGTGGGAGCCGGCGCCGGCCCGGAAGGCGGCGCGGGTGCGGCGGTACATGGGCAGGCGGGTGAGGACGACGCCGGGCGGGGGCGCGGCGGTGCCCAGGTGGGGGACGAGGGCGACGCCCTGGCCGGCGGCCACCAGGGCCAGGACGGTCGTGAAGTCGTCGATCTGGTGCCGGACCCGCGGCGCGAAGCCGGCGGCCTCGCAGGCGCGGACGGCCATGCTGTGGCAGAGCGTGCCGCGCGGGGCCAGGATCCAGGGTGCTGAGCGCTGTTCGGCCACCGTGCCCGGGGTGCGCGCGGCCAGGTACATCGGCTCGGTGAACACCGGGCGGGTCACCGCGAGGCCGGGCTCGGGGTCGGCCGGGACGAGGTCGTACTCGTGCACCAGGGCGACGTCGAGCTCGCCCGCGCGCAGCGCCGCGCCGACGTCCGCCGGGTCGACCTCGGTGACCATCGGCTCCAGGCCCGGGTGCCAGCCGGCCAGTTCGGCGAGGACGGCCGGGATGATCGCGCGGGCCGCCGAGGGGTAGGTGCCGATCCGCAGCGGGCCGGCCAGGCCACGGCGGGCGTGGGCGAGTTCGGCGTCCGCCTGCTCCAGCCGGGCCAGCACCGCCTCGGCGTGCCGGACCAGGCCCAGCGCGGCCGGGGTGAGGGCGACCCGGCGGCCGGTGCGCTCCAGCAGCGGGACGCCGGCCTCCTTCTCCAGGACGGACAGCTGCTGGGACACCGCCGAAGGACTGAAGGAGAGCGCCTCGGCGACGGCGGCGATGGTGCCGAGGTGGGCCAGTTCACGCAGCAGGCGCAGGCGTCGGACGTCGAGCATCGGCTCAGCTTACGAGAAGCGTCGGAAATGTGAACTGGACCTGGGTGATCGGCGCGGCGGAGGATCGGTCGCATGGAACTCGCGGGTATCTACGTCCCCCTGATCACTCCCTTCGCCGCCGACGGCTCCGTCGCGCTGGACGCCCTGGAGAAGCTCGCGCACGAGGTGCTCGACGCCGGTGCGGCCGGGCTCGTCGCCCTCGGGACGACCGGTGAGCCCGCCGCGCTGAGCGCCGAGGAGCGGCGGGCGGTGATCGACGCGTGCGCCGCCGTGTGTGCCGGGCGCGGCGCGCAGCTGATCGTCGGCGCGCACGGCGGCGACACCCGGGCCACGGCGGAGGCGCTGGCCGAGCTCGGCGCCCGGGTGCCGCGCGCCGCGGCGGCGCTCGTCACCGTCCCGGCGTTCCTGCGGCCGGGCGAGGCGGGGACGGTGGCGCACTTCCGGGCGCTCGCGGAGGCGAGCCCGCTGCCGCTGGTCGTCTACCACATCCCGTACCGGACCGGGCAGCAGCTGTCGGCCGCCGCGCTGTGCGAAATCGCCGCGCTGGACGGCGTGGTGGGCGTCAAGTACGCGACCGGCGGGCTGGACCAGGCGGCGGTCGAGCTGCTCGCCGCCGGTCCCGAGGGGTTCGCGGTGCTCTCCGGGGAGGACGCCTTCGTCCCCGCGATGCTGGCCCTCGGCGCGGCCGGCGGCATCCTCGCCGCCGCCCACCTGGCGACCGGCCGCTTCGTCGAGCTGGCCGAGGCCTGGCGGGCCGGGGACGTGGACCGTGCGCGGGCGCTCGGGCACCGGCTGACCGGGCTGGCGCTGGCCGCCTTCGCCGAGCCGAACCCCACGGTGGTGAAGGGCGTCCTGCACGCGCAGGGCCGGATCCCCACCCCGGACGTGCGGCCGCCGCTGCTGCCGGCCGGGCGGGCGCAGGTGGACGCGGCGCTCGCCCTCGCAAGTGGTCTGGACCAGCAGGGCGGGTCCTAGCCCTCTCTCACACCGTGGAATACCAGGTCGCCCCCGCCGCGTGACAAGGCATGATGGGCAGAGTGCGGCTGTGAAAGCACCATGCAGAGGAGTCAGTCGGAATGAAGATCGGTATTGTCGGGGCCACCGGCCAGGTCGGCGGCGTGGTCCGCGAGATCCTGGCGGAGCGCGCAGGACTTCCTGGCGGAATCGGCCCGGTGGAGCAGCTGCGGCTGTTCGCCTCGGCCCGTTCGGCCGGCCGCACGCTGCCCTGGCAGGGCACCGAGGTCACCGTCGAGGACGCGGCCACGGCCGACTACACCGGCCTGGACATCGTGATCTTCTCGGCCGGCGGCAGCACCTCCAAGGCCCTCGCCCCCAAGGTCGCCGCGGCCGGCGCGGTCGTCATCGACAACTCCTCCGCCTGGCGCCGCGACCCCGAGGTCCCGCTGGTCGTCTCCGAGGTCAACCCGGAGGCCGTCGCGGACCGGCCCAAGGGCATCATCGCCAACCCGAACTGCACCACCATGGCCGCCATGCCCGTGCTGCGCCCGCTGCACGAGGAGGCCGGGCTCGCCGCCCTCGTCGTCTCCACCTACCAGGCCGTGTCCGGCAGCGGCGTCGCCGGCGTCGCCGAGCTGCAGGACCAGGCCGCCAAGGTCGTCGACGGCGCCTCGGCGCTCGCCCACGACGGCTCGGCCGTCGAGTTCCCCGAGCCCAAGGTCTACCAGCGGCCGATCGCCTTCAACGTGGTGCCGCTCGCCGGCTCCATCGTCGAGGACGGCTCCAACGAGACCGACGAGGAGCAGAAGCTCCGCCACGAGAGCCGCAAGATCCTCGGCATCCCCGGGCTCAAGGTGGCCGGCACCTGCGTGCGCGTCCCGGTCTTCTCCGGCCACTCGCTGCAGATCAACGCCCGCTTCGAGCGTCCGATCAGCCCCGAGCGGGCCGCCGAGCTGCTCGCCGCCGCCCCGGGCGTCGAGCTGTCCGACATCCCCACCCCGCTGCAGGCCGCCGGTCGGGACCCGAGCTACGTCGGCCGCATCCGGGCCGACGAGACGGTGGAGCACGGGCTGTCGCTGTTCGTCTCGAACGACAACCTGCGCAAGGGCGCCGCGCTCAACGCCGTGCAGCTGGCCGAGCTGGTCGCCGCCGAGCTGAAGGGCTGAGACCCCGAAAGCGCAGCCCGCGTGACGTTTGGCGGGCCCCGTCGTTGAACGGGGCCCGCCTTTGCTTTCCGTTGGGAGGGCTGTTGCGCGACCGCGACGTCCCCCGGGGTTCGCCGCGCGAACCAGGGGGAAAAGGTGAGCCAACGATCGGGCGGTCGCGGAAGCCCCCTCACCCACCGCGCCCGTTCCCCGGGCGGACCGCGCCCACCTGGCCTGACCCCGAGGGCGAGCGGAAAGAGGTGCGCGATGGATCGCTGTGTCGTTCTGGTGGATGCCGGATACCTGCTGGGCGCCGCCGCCAGCCTGCTCGCCGGCGACCCCTCCCGCTCCCGGGTCACCGTCGACCACACCGCGCTGATCACCGCGCTGCGCGAACGCGCCGAGGCCGAGACCGGGCTGCCGCTGCTGCGGATCTACTGGTTCGACGCCGCCCCCGACCGGCGCCCGATGCCCGAGCACCGGCGGCTGCGGGTCCTGCCCCGGGTGACCGTCCGACTCGGCGCCCTCACCCGTGCGGAGGGCCGCTGGGTGCAGAAGGGCGTGGACGCCGCCATGCACGCGGAGCTCTCCGAGCTCGCCCGCAACCGGGCCTGCGCCGACGTCGTGCTGATCACCGGCGACGGGGACCTCCTGCCCGGCATGATGTCCGCCAAGGAGCACGGCGTCGTCGTCCACCTGTGGGCCCTCCAGGCCGCCGACGGCGACTTCAACCAGTCCGAGGACCTCGTCGGCGAGGCGGACGAACGCCGGGTTCTCGACCGCGAGTGGATCGAGAACTCGTTCAGCCTCCGCGAGACCGCGAACGTCTTCCCCGCCCCCGGCCAGGGCCCCCGGCAGGAGATCGCCAAGATCCTCGCCGCGCCGCCCGCCGCACCCCCGGCCGCCGTGCCGCCCACCGTGCCCGTACCGGTCCGCCCGGCCGCCGGCGCGTCCGCGCCCGTCGCCCCCGCCGCCACGAACGGGCGGCCGCAGCCGGCCGCCGCGCTCAAGGTCGTGCCCACCCCCAAGGACCTCGCCGGGCGCACCGCCGCCGCGCCCGTGGCCACCGCGAACGGCAGCGCCGCCCACACCGGCCCGGTGCTGCGCTGGTCCTCCGACCGCGGCTGGGTCGACCGGCCCGCCCCCGAGCCCGCCGTCACCGCCGGCGACAGCCTGCCGACGCTCGCCCAGCTCACCACCGCCGAACAGCGCTGGGCCGACCGCGAGGAGGACATCACCTCCATCGGCGGCGACGCCCACGAGGTCGGGCAGGTCTTCGCCCGCCGCTGGAGCGAGCGCCTCGGCGACGTCGAGCGGCTCACCGTGCTGTGGCCCGACTACCCGCGCATCCCGCACCGCGTCGACGGCGAACTCCTGCGCTACGCGGCCCGGTTCGGGCTCCTCGCGCACAAGGACGACCAGATCGACGAGCACGACAGGTACGCGATCCGGGCCGGGTTCTGGAAGGAGCTCGCGTCCCGGGTGCCGGGCGGGTCGATGGTCGTGGACGACTGAGGGCACGGCAGGCGGGAGTCCCCAGGCAGGCCCGATGGGCCCCCTTGTCCGGTTCGCCCGTGTGAGCGCGTAAAGTCGTCCGTCGTGAACGAGACGGCGGCAGGGCGAGGACCCGGGGGCGGCCTGCCGTGCTGCGCCGTCCGCGACCTGGTGAAGACCTACCGCACCGGACGCGGCTCCACGGCCACCGGCATCCGGGCCAACGACGGGATCACGCTGACCGTCCGGCCGGGTGAGATCTTCGGCCTGCTCGGGCCCAACGGCGCCGGCAAGTCCACCCTCGTGCGCCAGCTCTGCGGGCTGCTGCGCCCCGACTCCGGCTCGATCGAGCTCTTCGGGCACGACGTCGTGCGCCACCCCGAGCTGGCCGCCCGCCTGCTCGGGTACCTCGGGCAGGAGTCCACCGCCCTCGACGAGCTGACCGTCGCGCTCGCCGCCGAGACCACCGGACGGCTGCGCGGGCTCAGCCGGGCGCAGGCCCGGGCCGAGGCCGGCGAGGTGCTGACCGAGCTGGGGCTGGAGCCGATCGCCGGCCGACCGCTCGCCAAGCTCTCCGGCGGGCAGCGCCGCCTCGCGTGCTTCGGCGCCGCGCTGGTGGGGGAGCGGCCGCTGCTCGTGCTCGACGAGCCCACCACCGGGATGGACCCCGTCGCCCGCCGCGCCGTCTGGGCCGCCGTCGACCGGCGCCGGGCCGAGCGCGGCACCACCGTGCTGCTCGTCACCCACAACGTCATCGAGGCGGAGACCGTCCTCGACCGGGTCGCCGTGGTCGACGAGGGACGCGTCATCGCCTGCGACACGCCGGGCGGGCTCAAGGCCCTCGTGGACGGCGACGTCCGGCTCGACCTGGTGTGGCGGGACGAGGCACCGGTCGGCGTGCCGGCCGTCGCCGAGCTCGCCGAACGGGCCGTGCGCACCGGCCGCCGCTGGACCGTGCGCACCAGCCCCGAGCAGGCCCGCGAACTCGTCGCCGCCGTCACCACCGGCCCGGCCTTCGCCGCCCTCGACGACTTCACCCTCGCCACGCCGAGCCTTGAGGACGCCTACCTCAAGCTGGGCGGCCGCCACGGAGGACTGGCCAAGTGACGCTGCTCTCGGTGCCGCCCCGGACCGCCGCCGACGCGGGCCCCGTGCCCGCCCCGCTCGCCCCGGCGGCGCGGCTGCTGCCCGCGCTCGCGGCCGTCTACCGGGCACAGCTCGCCCGCGCCCGGGTGGCGCGGATCCCGCTGCTGTTCGTGGCGACGTTCCAGTCCCTCGGCATCCTGGTGATGATGCGGGGCGTCGTGGACCCCGGACAGAACTCGGCGGCGCGGTCGGTGGTCGCCGGGTCCAGCGTGCTGGTGGTGGCGTTCGTCGCGCTCAACCTGCTCGCGCAGTACTTCGGGAAGCTGCGGGCCACCGGCGGCCTCGACCACTACGCGACGCTGCCGGTCCCGGCGGCCTCCGTGGTGCTGGGCGCGGCCGGGGCGTACGCGTCGTTCACGCTGCCCGGCACGGTGGTGACGGCGGCGGTGGGCGCGGTCATGTTCGGGCTGCCGCTCGGCCAGCTGTGGGTGCTGCTCGCGGTCGTGCCGCTCGCCGGGGCCGCGCTGTCCGGGCTCGGCGCGGCCTGCGGGCTGCTCGCGCCGCGGCAGGAGATCGCCACCATGCTCGGGCAGCTCGGGATGTCCGCGGCGCTGCTGCTCGGCGTCCTGCCGGTGGACCACCTGCCGCAGCCGGTGCTGTGGCTGCGCGACCTGCTGCCGTCCACGTACGGCGTGGAGGCCTTCGCCCGTACGTTCACGGCCGACCCGGACTGGGCGCTGGTCGCGGGTGACCTCGCGGTCTGCGCGGGAGTGGGCGTCGTGTCGCTGGCGATCGCCACCTGGGCGTACCGGCGGGCCGTCTCCCGGTAGGGCGCACGGCCGCGGCACCGGGTGGCGGTCCCTTCGGGGCGCGATCGTGAAACGATGGGGTCCGTGACCGTACCGAACACACCTCCGGATCCCACCCGCGACGACGTGCCCGCGGTGCCGGACACCAACCCGTTCGCGCCGCCGCAGACCCAGGACGCCGCCGGGCTGCCGCCGCTCCCGGAAGGGATCGGGGACGGCTCCGAGGCCGAGGGCTCGCCGGTGGAGCGGCTGATGTCGGAGCTGCGGATCGGTGCGGCGACGGTGGTCGTGTGCGCGGTCCTGGGGCTCGCCATGGCCGGGCTGTGGGCCTGGCTGGCGCCCAAGGTGCCGCTGGTCGTCGACGGGGACCGGATCCTGTACGCCGACCCCGAGGGCGAGCAGCGCGCCGGGGCCGACGCGGTGTTCGTGCTCGTCGGGCTCGGCATGGGGATCCTCACGGCGCTCGGGGCCTTCCTCGTCACGCGGCGCCGCGGCGGGGGCATCTCGGTCGCGGTGGGGCTGGCCGTCGGCGGGCTGCTCGGCTCGCTCGGCGCCTGGCGGCTCGGGCGGTCCTTCGGGCCCAGCCACGACCTGATCGGGGAGGCCCGGCGGGTCGGCAACGGCGGACGCTTCTACGCGGACATCGACCTGGGGGCGCACGGCGCCCTGCTGGCGTGGCCGATGGCGGCGATGGTGCTGCTGCTCCTGCTGTCGGCGGCGTTCGGCAAGCGCGAGGAGGACCCGCCGCCGTACTGGGCGGGGCCGTACGGGGCGGCTGCGCCGCAGGCTCCGGCGGACGGGCTTGCGGGGGAGGACGGGCACGGCGGGCAGGACGTGAAGGACGGGCTTGCGGGGGAGCAGGGCGGGGCTGACGGCCGCCGGCCGGGGCTCGGGTAGGCGTCTTCCGTTTCGCGCGGTTCCTTCCCCCCGGCCTCCGGCCGGGGGACCCCCAGCGCCCCTGGGCGAGTGCCCGACGTCGGGGAGACGAGGGGCGCTCGGGAAGCCCCTCAGCGGGCGATGGGGGCGGTTGTGGCCCTGGTCAGGGTGATCAGGTCGGTCGGCGCCAGTTCCACTTCCAGGCCCCTGCGGCCCGCCGACACGTAGATCGTCGGGTGCGTCATCGCGCCCTCGTCGACGACCGTCCGCAGCGGGCGGCGCTGGCCGAGCGGGGAGATGCCGCCGCGGACGTAGCCGCTGCTGCGTTCGGCGGCGGCCGGGTCGGCCATGGCGGCGCGCTTGCCGCCCACGGCGGCGGCCAGCGCCTTGAGGTCGAGCTGGCCGGCGACCGGGACCACGCCGACGGTCAGGACGCCGTCCACGTCGGCGACCAGGGTCTTGAAGACCCGTTCGGCGGGGACGCCCATGGCCTCGGCGGCCTCGCCGCCGTAGGAGGCGGCGGCCGGGTCGTGCTCGTAGGAGTGCACGGTGAACGGGACGGCGGCGGTCTCCAGGGCGACGGTGGCCGGGGTGCCCTGGCCGCCCTTCTTCGGCTTCCTGGCCACGGGAGCTCCTCGGGTCACACGGGGTTCGGCGGGGGTCAGTTGGGGCTGAAAGACTGGCGGGTCAGGTCCACCGCGGGCAGCGACGGCAGCCAGCTGAGCACGGCCGTCTCGCGGCGCAGCAGGTCGAGTTCGGTGCGCAGCCGCTGGGCGGTGTCGGGGCAGGCCAGCAGCTGCTGCTTGACCGGCGTCTCGAACACCGAGGCGGCGGCGACCAGGTAGGAGAGCACCTGCGGGTCGTCGGGGAGCTCCTGGTGGCCGACGGTGCTGGCCTCGCGGGCGCCGGCCAGCCGTTTCTGGTAGGCGCGGAACGCCCGCTCGACCTCGGCGGCGAGCGCGCCGGAGCCCTCGCCCGGCCGCTCCTCGATCGGCTCGATCTCACCGGTCAGGTACGGACCGGAGGCGTCCACGTCGCGCAGCAGGAACCGGGTGGTGCCGGTGACCAGGAGCTCGTAGCGGCCGTCGGGCTGGTCCTGGACGGAGGCGACGTCGGCGACGCAGCCGATGTGGTGGATCGCCTCCAGGGCGTCCCCGCTGAAGGTGCCGAGGCCGTCCAGCGGGCCCGCCGGGCCCTCGTCGGGGCGGACCGGGGCGACCTCACGGCCGTCCTTGATCGCGAGCACGCCGAAGCGGCGCGGCTCGTCCTCCGGCTGTTCGAGCAGGTCGGCGACGAGACGGCGGTAGCGCTCCTCGAAGACGTTCAGGGGCAGCACGAGGCCCGGGTAGAGCACGGTGTTCAGCGGGAAGAGCGGCAGCCGTTCTGTCACGGCCGACAGCGTAGTTCCCCAAGCCGGGGCCTTGTCGCGGGGTTTGTCGGCCTCACCCGCGCTGGAGCATCCGCGTGGCGCCCGCGACGACGGTGGAGGCGAGCAGCCAGCCGACCACCACGAGGCCGGCGGAGACCCACTGGGCGAGGCCGCCGGGGTTCCACGCGCCCTGGTTGAGGTCGACGATCGGCAGGAGCTGGTTGAGCGTGTACAGCACCGGGTTCCAGTTCGGGTGCTCGTCGGCCTTCAGCGGGTCGAGCGGGTGGGTGGCGAAGAACACGCTGCCGAGGGCCCAGGCGAGGAGCAGCCACAGGGCGGCGCGGCCGGGACGGAAGCCGTAGCCGACGCTGACGTCCTGGACGGTGCCCCAGATCCGGGCGGGCAGCGGGAGCGTCTCCCGGCGGCGGCGCTGCTTGGCGTAGAGCACCTCGCGGGCGTCGTCGTCGGCGCCGTCGCGGCGCATCGCGGCGGCGAGCTGCTCGTAGGACTCGGGCTGGAAGTCGACGGTGGAGCCCTCCAGCCAGGCGATGCGCTGCTGGACGGTGAACGGCGCGACCGGGCGCAGGACCTCGTAGGTGAAGCCGGTGAGGCCGAGGTGTTTGCCGAGCGGCCAGGCGTCCGGGGTGTCGACGAGGTTGCCGACCCGGGCGCGGGAGAGCGAGACCGGGCCGGTGGGCCGCATGCGGCAGGTGAAGCGCAGTTCGGGGGTGTGGATGCGGCGCAGCGAGAGCTCGTCGTCGCCCTCCAGGTGGAACTCGCCCGAGATCAGGCAGGCGCCGTCGAAGCGGGCGTCGGAGAGCCGCACCTGGCCGTAGGCGCGGAACGGGGTGCTGGGGGCGCCGGCCGGCGCGGTCTGGCCGTAGCCGGAGCCGTAGTAGCTGCGCGAGCCGAACCAGCCGCCGTCGGCGGAGCTGGTGAGGTAGGCGGTGTGGCCGACGGTGATCCGGACGGCGTTGAGGCAGATCCGGTTGTCGGGGACGGCGTGGAGCTGGGCGCCGCGCAGCGAGAGCCGGCCGCCGATGCGGGCGGTGCGCAGGCTGAGCTCGCCGTGGACCTCGATCCGGTCGGCCTCGAAGTCCTGGTGGACGGTCATGCCGTCGGCGGAGAGCGCGCGCCCGTAGCGGTCGGAGCCGAGGTGGGTCACGTTGAGCAGCAGGTCGGTGCCGATCTTGGCATCGGTGAGCCGGACGCCCTCCGGTATGCGGCAGCGCGCGAGGTGGAGGTCGCCGGTGGTGGCCAGCCGGGAGGCCTCCAGGCGGGGTATCAGGCAGTCGACCATCCGGACGGTGCTGGCCTCGGCCTCGGACATCAGGACCTTGTGCTCGAAGCGGCAGCCGTACAGCTCGACGTACTGGTTGATCCGGCCGCCGGCGAGGTTGAGCGCGCCGGTGACGTTGACGCCGTTCATCCGCAGGGAGGACACCCGGCCCGGGGCGGCGGTGGGGCCGGCCAGCAGCAGGCGGGCCAGGACCTCGGCGCGGACGGTGCGCTCGGAACCCCATTCGGCGCTGCCGTAGGGGTCGTCCTCGGCCGATTTCCGGGCACGGCGGTCGAAGACGTCCCCCTGGCGGAAGGCCTCCCAGAGCTCCTTTTCCGTGTCGGTCCAGTCCTCCGGCGCGCGCTCCACCATGCTTTCCCCCGTCCCCCCGGTCGTCTCGCCTTTCGTATCACGGAGTGAAATGCGGGACCAGTGGTTTCGGCCACTCCTTACACTGGGTGGCGTGATCTCTCGAATCGACCTCCGCGGCTCGCTGGACGACCCGCGTGACCTGCTGCCCCGTGCCGAGTTCGACGTGGCGGCCGCCCTGGAGAAGGTGCGGCCGATCGCCGAGGACGTGCACCATCGCGGGGTCGCGGCGCTGATCGAGATCACCGAGCGCTTCGACGGCGTCCGGCTGGAGTCGACCCGGGTCCCGGCCGAGCAGCTCACCGAGGCCCTGGAGACGCTGGACCCGAAGGTGCGCGCCGCGCTGGAGGAGTCGATCCGCCGCGCCCGGGCCGTGCATGCGGACCAGCGCCGCACCGGGCACACCACGCAGGTGGTGCCGGGCGGCACCGTCACCCAGCGCTGGGTGCCGGTGGACCGGGTCGGGCTGTACGTGCCGGGCGGGCTGGCGGTGTACCCGTCGTCCGTGGTGATGAACGTCGTGCCGGCCCAGGAGGCGGGCGTCCGGGGCATCGCCGTCACCTCGCCGCCGCAGAAGGAGTTCGGGGGGCGCGTGCACCCGACGATCCTGGCGGCCTGCGCGCTGCTCGGCGTGGACGAGGTGTACTCCGTGGGCGGCGCCCAGGCGGTCGCGATGTTCGCGCTCGGCACCGAGGAGTGCGCGCCGGTGAACATGGTCACCGGCCCGGGCAACATCTACGTCGCCGCCGCCAAGCGCTACTTCGCAGGCCGGATCGGCATCGACTCCGAGGCCGGCCCGACCGAGATCGCCGTCCTCGCGGACGACAGCGCGCTGCCGTCCGACGTCGCCGCCGACCTGATCAGCCAGGCCGAGCACGGCCCGACCTCCGGCTCGGTGCTGGTCACCGACTCGCCGGCGCTCGCCGACGCGGTCGAGGCCGAGCTGGCCGTGCAGGTCGCGCGGACCAAGCACGGCGAACGCGTCGCCGAGGCGCTCGGCGGCCGGCAGTCCGGCATCATCCTGGTCGACGACCTGGAGCAGGGCCTGACCGTCGTCAACGCCTACGCCGCCGAGCACCTGGAGATCCAGACCCGGGACGCGCACGCCGTGGCCGCGAAGGTCCGCAACGCGGGCGCGGTCTTCATCGGCCGCTGGACGCCCGTCTCGCTGGGCGACTACGCGGCCGGTTCCAACCACGTGCTGCCCACCGGCGGCTGCGCCTGCCACTCGTCCGGCCTGTCGGTGCAGACCTTCCTGCGCGGCGTCCAGGTCGTCGAGTACGACCGGGACGCGCTCGCGGACATCGCCGCGCACGTCGTCAACCTCGCCGACGCGGAAGACCTGCCGGGGCACGGGGACGCCATCAAGGCTCGTTTCGATTGGACGGTTCCCGGCTCGTGACGCGCACGACTCGTATCGACGACCTTCCCATCCGGGACGAGCTGCGGGGCCAGTCACCGTACGGCGCACCGCAGTTGGACGTGCCCGTGCAGCTCAACACCAACGAGAACCCCTACCCGCTGCCCGAGGAACTGGTGGCCCGGATCGCCGAGCGGGTCGCCGAGGCCGCCCGGGGCCTGAACCGCTACCCCGACCGCGACGCGGTCGAGCTGCGCGAGGGGCTCGCGGCCTACCTGAGCCGCACCACCGGCTTCCCGGTGGTGCGCGAGCAGGTCTGGGCCGCCAACGGCTCCAACGAGGTGCTCCAGCAGCTCCTCCAGACCTTCGGCGGCCCCGGCCGCCGCGCACTCGGCTTCGAGCCGTCCTACTCGATGCACGCCCTCATCTCGCGGGGCACCGGCACCGAGTGGATCTCCGGCCCGCGCAACGACGACTTCACCATCGACGTGGACGCGGCCGTCGCCGCGATCGCCGAGCACAGGCCCGACGTGGTCTTCGTCTGCTCGCCGAACAACCCCACGGGCACCGCGGTGGCCGCCGACGTCGTGCTGCGCCTGTACGAGGCCGCCCAGGCAGCCCGGCCCAGCCTGGTCGTCGTCGACGAGGCCTACGTCGAGTTCTCGCACCGCGCCTCGCTGCTGCCGCTCATCGAGGGCCGCCCCAACCTGGTGGTCAGCCGCACCATGTCCAAGGCCTTCGGCGCGGCCGGCCTGCGCCTCGGCTACCTGGCCGCCGACGCGGCCGTGGTGGACGCGGTCCAGCTGGTCCGCCTGCCCTACCACCTGTCGGCCGTCACCCAGGCCACCGCACTGGCCTGCCTGGAGCACACCGACACCCTGCTCGGGTACGTCGGGCGCCTCAAGGAGGAGCGCGACCGGCTGGTGGACTCGCTGCGCGGGCTCGGCCTGGAGGTGACCGACTCGGACGCCAACTTCGTCCAGTTCGGCCGCTTCGCCGACGCCCACGCCGTCTGGCAGGCCATCCTCGACCAGGGCGTCCTGGTCCGTGACAACGGCGTCCCGGGGTGGCTGCGCGTCACCGCCGGCACGCCGGCCGAGAACGACGCCTTCCTGGACGCCGTTCGCATCGCCCTCCCGTCTCCCACCCCCACCCTTGAACGAGCGCGCTCCGCGCGCGCTGCCAGTCAGGAGCTGTAACCCCGTATGTCCCGCATCGGACGCGTTGAGCGCACCACCAAGGAGACCTCGGTCCTGGTCGAGATCGACCTCGACGGCACCGGCAAGACCGACATCTCCACGGGCGTCGGGTTCTACGACCACATGCTCGACCAGCTCGGCCGCCACGGTCTGTTCGACCTCACCGTCAAGACCGACGGCGACCTGCACATCGACACCCACCACACCATCGAGGACACCGCCCTCGCGCTCGGCGCCGCCTTCAAGCAGGCGCTCGGCGACAAGGTCGGCATCTACCGCTTCGGCAACTGCACGGTGCCGCTGGACGAGTCGCTCGCCCAGGTCACCGTCGACCTCTCCGGCCGCCCCTACCTGGTGCACACCGAGCCGGAGCACATGGCGCCGATGATCGGCAGCTACGACACCACGATGACCCGGCACATCCTGGAGTCCTTCGTGGCCCAGGCGCAGATAGCCCTCCACGTCCACGTGCCGTACGGTCGCAACGCGCACCACATCGTCGAGTGCCAGTTCAAGGCGCTCGCACGGGCCCTGCGCTACGCCTCCGAGCGCGACCCGCGCGCGGCCGGCATCCTCCCCTCGACCAAGGGTGCACTGTGAGCAAGTCCGCCGTGGCTCTCCTCTTCGTCGGTCTCTTCCTGGCCGGCGGGGTGATCTCGTTCTGGAAGCAGAAACTGCCGAAGGGCGTCATCCTGGTGCTCGCGATCGGCTCCGTGATGTGCCTGGCCGCCGGCGCCATGCGCCTGTAGTGCGCGCGTACGCAGAGAGACTGGACACCTGAACATGGGCAAGAACGTCGTCGTCCTCGACTACGGATCGGGCAACCTGCGCTCCGCGCAGCGGGCCCTGGAGCGCACCGGCGCCAACGTCACCGTGACCTCCGACTTCGACACGGCGATGGCCGCGGACGGCCTGCTCGTCCCCGGCGTCGGCGCCTTCGAGGCGTGCATGCGCGGCCTCAAGTCGGTCCGCGGCGAGTGGATCATCGGCCGCCGGCTCGCCGGGGGCCGCCCGGTCATGGGCATCTGCGTCGGCATGCAGATCCTCTTCGAGAAGGGGGTCGAGCACGGCGTGGAGACGGCCGGCTGCGACGAGTGGCCGGGCACCGTCGAGCCGCTGGACGCCCCGGTCGTCCCGCACATGGGCTGGAACACCGTGGACGTGCCCGAGGGCAGCCGGATGTTCGCCGGCCTCGACCCGGAGACCCGCTTCTACTTCGTGCACTCCTACGGCGTGCGGCACTGGGAGCTGGAGACGCACAGCGCGCGGATCCACGCCCCGCTCGTCACCTGGGCCACCCACGGGCAGCCGTTCGTCGCGGCAGTCGAGAACGGGCCGCTGTGGGCCACCCAGTTCCACCCCGAGAAGTCCGGCGACGCCGGCGCCGCCCTCCTGACCAACTGGGTCAACACCCTCTGACCGTCTGAGAGTTGTTACTGATGAGCCTTGAGCTGCTGCCTGCCGTCGATGTCCGGGACGGCCAGGCCGTCCGTCTGGTCAAGGGCGCCTCCGGCACCGAGACTTCCTTCGGCGAGCCGCTCGCCGCCGCGCTCGCCTGGCAGAACGCCGGCGCCGAGTGGCTGCACCTGGTGGACCTGGATGCCGCTTTCGGGACCGGGAGCAACTACGAGCTGCTGCGCGAGGTCACCGGCCAGCTGGACATCAAGGTCGAGCTGTCCGGCGGCATCCGCGACGACGAGTCGCTCGCCCGGGCCCTCGCCACCGGCTGCACCCGCGTCAACCTCGGCACCGCCGCCCTGGAGGCCCCCGAGTGGGTCGCCAAGGCCATCGCCGAGCACGGCGACAAGATCGCCGTCGGCCTCGACGTCGTCGGCACCACCCTGCGCGGCCGCGGCTGGACCCGCGACGGCGGGCAGCTCTTCGACGTCCTGGACCGCCTGAACCAGGAGGGCTGCGCCCGCTACGTCGTCACCGACGTCAACCGCGACGGCACCCTCACCGGCCCCAACCTCCAGCTGCTGAGCGATGTCTGCGCCGCCACCGACCGCCCGGTCGTCGCCTCCGGCGGCGTCTCCTCGCTGGACGACCTGCGCGCCATCGCCGGCCTCGTCGGCGAGGGTGTCGAGGGCGCCATCGTGGGCAAGGCACTCTACGAGCAGAAGTTCACCCTCGAAGAGGCCCTGGCGGCGGTTTCGGGCTGACGTCGCCGATGACGGCCCGACGTCGGGCTGACGTCACCGATGACGGAAGAGACGGTTACAGGATGACGGAACGTCGGATCGTACGCGGCCGGGTCGCCGGATTCTCCCCCTGGGAGGACGAGTTCGGCTATTCCCGGGCGGTGGTCGCGGGCGACCACGTGCACGTGGCCGGCTCCACCGCCTGGGTGGACGGCCGGATCGAGCACGAGGGCGACCCGTACAGGCAGACGCTCGCCGCGTTCGGCGTCGGGCTCGAGGCCCTGGCCGCGTACGGTCTGACGGCGGACGACGTCGTCCGCACCCGGATGTACATCACCCACGTCCGCGACGCCGAGGAGGTGGGCCGCGCCCACCGTCAACTCTTCGACGACGCCCGCCCGGTGGCCACCATGGTGGTGGTCGAGGGCCTGATCGACTCCCGGATGATGGTCGAGGTCGAGATCGACGCGTACCGCACCGGGCTGGCAAAGACCCTGGAAGCCCCGGAAGGCAATCAGCCGTGACCCTTGCAGTACGTGTCATCCCCTGCCTGGACGTCGACGCCGGGCGGGTGGTCAAGGGCGTCAACTTCCAGAACCTGCGCGACGCCGGCGACCCGGTCGAGATGGCCAAGCTCTACGACGCCGAGGGCGCCGACGAGCTCACCTTCCTCGACATCACCGCCTCCTCCGGCGACCGCGAGACCACCTACGACGTGGTCCGCCGCACCGCCGAGCAGGTGTTCATCCCGCTCACCGTCGGTGGCGGCATCCGCGCCGTCGAGGACGTCGACAAGCTGCTGCGGGCCGGCGCCGACAAGGTGGGCGTCAACACCGCGGCCATCGCCCGGCCGGAGCTCGTGCGGGAGATCGCCCAGCGGTTCGGGCGGCAGGTGCTGGTGCTGTCGGTCGACGCCCGGCGCTGCCCTCCCGGTACCGAGACCGAATCCGGCTTCGAGGTCACCACGCACGGCGGGCGCCGCGGCACCGGCCTCGACGCGGTCGAATGGGCGGGCCGCGCGGCCGAGTTGGGCGCGGGAGAGATCCTGCTCAACTCGATGGACGCCGACGGCACCAAGGACGGCTACGACCTGGACATGATCCGGGCCGTGCGCAAGGCGGTCTCCGTGCCGGTGATCGCCTCCGGCGGCGCCGGCAAGCTCGCCGACTTCGCCCCGGCCGTCGAGGCGGGCGCGGACGCGGTGCTCGCGGCGAGCGTCTTCCACTTCGGGGACCTGCGGATCGGCGAGGTCAAGAACGCGCTGCGGGAGGCCGGGCACCCGGTGCGGTGACGCGTTCTTCACGCTGAGGAGGGCCCGCCGTTCCCGCGGGCCCTCCTTTCTCGCCGCTACTGCCGGGGCTCGCCCTTGATCAGCGCGAAGGGGGCGCCGTTCGGGTCCGCCAGCCACGCGAGCCGGCCGACGTTCTCCACGTCCGCGGCGGGCATCAGCACCGTGCCGCCGGCCGCCGTCGCCTTGGCGATCAGCGCGTCCACGTCGTCGGCGGCGAAGTACGGCGTCCAGGCGGACGGCTGGGCCGCGTCCATCACCGGGGCGATGCCGCCGAAGCTCGTCTCCTGCTGGTCGCCCTCGGCGGTCGAGACCACCCGGTAGTTCATGCCCGGGGACGGCTCGAAGTTCTCCACCCGCCAGCCGAACAGGGTCTGGTAGAACGCGAAGCCGGCGTCCTGGTCGGAGGTGTGCAGTTCGGACCAGCAGAGGGCGTTGTCCGTCGAGACGGCGTCCAGGCCCTTGGTGTTGCCGGCCTCCCACAGCGCGAACCGGGCTCCCTGCGGGTCGGCGACCTGGGCGAAGCGACCCTCGCCCATGACGTCCATCGGCGGGACGAGCACCGTGCCGCCGGCCTGCTCGGCGGTCTTGACGGCGGCGTCCAGGTCGGGGGTGTGGAAGTACGTCGTCCAGGTGGACCGGTCGCCCTCGTTGAGCGGGCCGACGGCGCCGACGGTCTTGCCGTCCAGCTGGAGGAACCCGTAGCCGCCCGTCTCCGGGCCGGCCGACTGGAACGTCCAGCCGAAGACCTTGTTGTAGAACTCGGCGGTGGCGGGGATGTCCGGAGCGCCGAGGTCGATCCAGCAGGGCGAGCCGGCGGGGAAGTCGGTGGTGAGCATGAGGTGGTGCCCCTTCGACGGAGAGCTGACCGGAGCGGTGTCCGACGGGCGCGCGCACGCCCCTCCCCGGCCACCTGAGAGTCTGCACCGGGCCACTGACATCCGCAGCCGGGGCGGGGTGGGGCGGGGCGGGCCGGTACCTCGAACGGGGCATCCCCGGACGGGCGGCCGGGGCGACGGCAAGCCTGGTCTCGTCGCGCGGGTGCTCTCGGGGGTTGCCCGCCGCGTGTCGGCGGGCAACCCCGCGGATCACCGGGTGCGCTACCGCGCAGGCAGCGGCAGGGCGTGGCGGAGGGCCTCGACGGCGTCCGAGGGGCCGTCGACGGTGAGGGTGGTGTGGGCGCCGCGGCCGTAGGTGAAGAGGATCAGGTCGGCCGGTTCGCCGGTGATGTGGACGACCGGGGTGCCGGTGGGGCCGGCGGTGATGGTGCGGCCGTCGGGGTGGTGGAGTTCGAGGCGGACGGGGGAGCGGCGGCCGGCTTCGAAGCGGGCGAGGAGGGGGAGGCGGCGCCACAGGGCCTCGGCGCGGCCGGGCGGGACGGGGTGGGGGGTCCAGTCGTCGGCTGCCCGCAGGACGTCCTCGGCGTGCACGAAGTACTCGACGGTGTTGGCAGCTTCGTCCGCGCCGGGGAGCGCGAAGAAGGAGAACACCGGCGGACCGGAGCGGAAGAGGCGGACCAACTCGTCGTACGGGCGCTCGGCGTAGGCCGACTGCACCCGGTGGGTCCAGCCCGCGAGGGCGCCGACACGGATGCCGGGGGCCGCGTCCGCCCGGCGTTCGCGGATCACCAGGTGGGCGGCGAGGTCGCGGGTGGTCCATCCGGCGCAGAGGGTGGGGGCGTCCGGCCCGGCGGCGGCCAGGAGTTCGGCGAGGCGGTGACGCTCGGCGAGGGCGTGGTTCGACATGGCGTCACCTTAGAACGTGTCGGGCTCAGCGGAGGTGGCCGGTGAGCTTGGGGCCGCCCTGGTGGTTGCTGACGGTCAGCGCACAGGTGTAGTCCCGCCAGCCCTGCTGGTAGTTGGCCATGGTCGGGCCGACCGGGCGGCCGTAGTAGGTGCGGTTGTCGCCCTGGCGGGCCTTGGCGGCGGTCTCGGCGGCCTTGCAGCCGTCGAGCATCGCGAGGTTGATCTTGAGGTCGCCGGTGAGGCCCTCGGGCAGCTTGAGGTCGGCGATCACCTCGCCGTCGTGTTCGCCGGTGCAGGGCCGTTCCTCGGACCGGACGATCGCCGGGCTGAGCTGCGGGTGGTCGAAGCAGGTGCCGACCGGGAAGAAGGCGTACGGCGGGGTCGGCGTCGGCGTGGGCGTGGGCGTCGGGCTGGGGGTCGGCGCCGGGGTGGCCGTGAGGGTGGGCGGGGGCGGCGCGGCGGCCGGCTTCCTGTCGTCGGGCCAGAGCACGACGGTGGCCACCACCGCGAGCAGCGCGACGAGGACGGCCGCGACGGTGAGGACCAGGCCGCGGGACGGGCGCGGGTCGGCGGCTGCGGGCGGCGGCTGCTCGGAGGTCATGGCCATGAGGATGGCCCAAACCGGTGCTCCGCGGCAGGTGGTTGGCCGAACTCGTCCCCCCATTGGGTAGGCTCCCGGGCGGCACGACACGATCCCGGGAGTTGGGAATGCGCGTCGGAATCACCGGCCACCAGGGCCTGTCGGGCGGCATCACGGAGATGCTGGTCCGCGGCGACCTCTGGCAGCTGGTCACCACCTTCGGCCCGTACGAGCTCGTCGGCGTCACCTGCGCCGACGACGGGCCGGACACCTGGTTCGCCCGGTCCGTCCTGGAACACGGCGGCAAGCTGGAGATCATCGTCCCCGCGAGCGCTCCGGTCGTCGGCCGGACCGGCGACCCCCACCGGGCCACCCGGCTGGAGCTGATGAACGAGGCGAACGCCGTCCACCGGCTGGCCCCGGCCGAGCGCGGGGGCCTCGGCGACGACACCGGGCGGGCGCTGGTCGGCATGATCGACGAGCTGATCGCCGTCTGGGACGGAGAGGCGTGGGACGGCGAGCCCGGCAACGGGCCGGCCCGGGTGGCCGCACTGGCGCAGGAAGCCGGGCTGTTCGTCCACCGGATCTGGCCCGCCGGCTGCGAGCGGCCCCGCTGACCCGCCCCGGCCGCGAGGCGGACGGCGCACAGCCCCGAGCCGAGGGGCGCGCCGGTGGCGAAAGCGACGAGCGCCGAGCGACCGACGGAGGAGGGAGCGCCGGAGCGAAGAGCGTCGGCACCGGATCCCGGCGCCCGGAGGCGAGCGGGCGAGTGGCTGCGCGCCCCGGCCGGGCTGACACAATGTCCCCATGTCCACCACACCCGCCGCCCCCGGCACCACCGCCCTGGACCCCGCGATCGCGGCCCGCCTCAAGCGCACCGAGGACGGCCTGCTGCCGGCCATCGCGCAGCAGTACGACACCGGCGAGGTGCTGATGCTCGGCTGGATGGACGACGAGGCGCTGCACCGCACGCTCACCACCGGCCGCTGCACCTACTGGAGCCGCAGCCGTCGCGAGTACTGGGTCAAGGGCGACACCTCCGGGCACGTCCAGGCGGTCAAGTCGGTGGCGCTCGACTGCGACGGCGACACCCTGCTGGTCAAGGTCGACCAGACCGGTGCCGCCTGCCACACCGGCGACCGCACCTGCTTCGACGCCGACGTGCTCCCGCTCGCCTGATCCCGTCCCCGAACCAGAAGGTGCCGCCCGCCATGGACCTCGAAGCCTTCCGCAAGCTCGCCGTCGACACCCGGGTCATCCCGGTCACCCGCAGGCTCCTCGCGGACGGCCTCACCCCGATCGGCCTCTACCGCAGCCTGGCCGGCGAGCGGCCCGGCACCTTCCTGCTGGAGTCCGCCGAGCAGGGCCGCAGCTGGTCGCGCTACTCCTTCGTCGGCGTGCGCAGCGCCGCCACGCTCACCGCCGGCCCGGACGGCGAGGCCCGCTGGCTCGGCGCCCCGCCGGTCGGCATCCCCACCGGCGGCGACCCGCTGGAGGTGCTGCGCGCGGCCCTGGAGGCCCTGCACACCCCCCGGCACGCCGACGACGGCCTGCCGCCGCTCACCGGCGGCCTGGTCGGCTACCTCGGCTACGACGTCGTCCGCCGCCTGGAGAAGCTGCCGGACCTCAACCCGGACGACCTCAAGCTCCCCGAGCTGACGATGCTGCTCGCCACCGACCTGGCCGTGCTGGACCACGTCGACGGCACGGTGCTGCTGATCGCCAACGCCGTCAACCACAACGACCTCGCCAGCGGCGTCGACGAGGCCCACGCGGACGCGGTGGCCCGCCTCGACGCGATGGAGGCGGACCTCCTCAAGCCCGTCGACCCCGGGCTCGCCACCTTCACCCCGGCCGGGCCCGGCGACGTCCGCTCGCCGTTCGGCGGCGCGCCCTACCGGGCCGCGGTGGACGTGATCAAGGAGCGGATCCGGGCCGGCGAGGCCTTCCAGGTCGTGCCCTCGCAGCGTTTCGAGGCGCCCTGTCCGGCCTCCGCGCTGGACGTCTACCGCGTGCTGCGCACCACCAATCCGAGCCCGTACATGTACCTGTTCCGCTTCCCGGGCCCGGACGGCGGCGCGGAGGGCGGCTTCGACGTGGTCGGCTCCAGCCCTGAGGCGCTGGTCAAGGTCACCGACGGCGAGGCGATGCTGCACCCGATCGCCGGCACCCGCCACCGCGGCGCGAGCCCGCACGAGGACGCGGCGCTGGCCGCCGAGCTGCTCGCCGACCCCAAGGAGCGCGCCGAGCACCTGATGCTGGTCGACCTGGGCCGCAACGACCTCGGCCGGGTCTGCGAGCCGGGCAGCGTCGAGGTGGTCGACTTCATGCACATCGAGCGCTACAGCCACGTCATGCACATCGTCTCGACCGTCACCGGCAGGGTGGCGCCCGGGCGGACCGCCTTCGACGTGCTGACGGCGTGCTTCCCGGCGGGCACCCTCTCGGGCGCGCCCAAGCCCCGGGCGATGCGGATCATCGAGGAGCTGGAGCCCACCCGCCGGGGCCTGTACGGCGGCTGCGTCGGCTACCTGGACTTCGCCGGCGACTCCGACACCGCCATCGCGATCCGGACCGCGGTGCTGCGCGACGGCACCGCGTACGTGCAGGCCGGTGCCGGCGTGGTGGCCGACTCCGACCCGCACGGCGAGGACACCGAGTGCCGCAACAAGGCGGCCGCCGTGCTGCGCGCGATCGCCACCGCCAATACGCTGCGGACGCCGGAGCTTTCGTAGCCCCACAGGTACGCAAGGGAGGCGGCCGGGATGTCCGAGGTGCCGCAGGACGAGCGGCGGTGGGTGGCGGTGCTCGCCGCCGCCGTCCAGATCGGGGACCAACTGGCGGGCCACGGACGGGTGTTGTCGCAGGTCCTGATCGACTTCCGGGCCGCGCCCGGCGGGCTCGCCCCCGACCTGGCGGTGATCGCCCCGGGGGCCGGGCGCAACGGCGCGGGGCGCTACGACGGGACGTCCGTCGAGGCCGTCCTGGAGGTGGCAGCCCCGGGCGGCGGCCACGGCGAGGCGGCGCGCGCGTACGCGGAGTCCGGGCTGCCGCTGTACGTGCTGGTCGACCCGGCGGCCGGCGTCTGCACCGTGCACACCGCCCCGGCGCCGGGCGGGGTGTACCGGGAGGCCGAACGGGTCCCGTTCGGCAACGACCTCTTCCTGCCGCTCGGCGAGCGGACGCTCGTGCTCCAGACCGACGGGTTCGCGGCGGAGCGCCCCACCCCGGGTACGGCCTGAGAACGCGGCCGGGGGATAGTGGACGGGTGAGCGCTGACCAGAACCCCGTACCCGACACCGCCCCGGCCGCACGGCCGGGCCGGCGCACGCTCGGCGTGATGCTGCTGCTGACCGTGCTGAGCGCCGTCCTGGTGCTGACCGCGGTCGGCCGGGACTGGGCGCAGGGCCGGGCCGACACCCTGGAGGTGTCCGTCACCGGCGGCAGGATCTCCGAACTGCCCGGCGGGCTGGCCCTGGTGGGTCTGGCCGCCGCCGTCGCGGTGTTCGCGGTGCGCGGCGCCGGACGGCTCGCGGTCGGCGCGCTGACCCTGCTGGCCGGGATCGGTGTGGTCGCCACGGCGGTGGCCGGCGCCGGCGACACCGCCGCGCTGGACGCCGAGGCGGCCCGCAAGCTCGCCCTGGCCGGCTCGACGGCCACCGGGGTCGGCCACAGCGGCTGGCCGTGGGTGGCGGTGGCCGGCGGGGTGCTGCTCGCCGTCGCGGGGCTGCTCACGCTGCGCTTCGGCCGCGGCTGGCCGGCCATGGGCAGCCGCTACGAGGCGCCCACCGGCAAGGCCCCGGCGAAGGGCCCGGCCAAGGGCGCCGCGAAGGGCGCGGACACCCCGGCGGACCTGTGGAAGGCACTGGACCGCGGCGAGGACCCGACGGCGGTCTAGTGGGTCGCCCGGCCACCCGCATGTGACGCGATAGACCCGCCACCCGCTTTGGGCCGCCGACGTGTGGCCCGGCACAATGGAACCCGTCAAACCCGCCGGCGGCCCCGCAGGCCCGGCCGGGCCCCGAGAGCCAAGGAGCACCATCGATGGCAGCAGCAGCACACGGCCACACCCCCGCCGCCTGGACCGGCGTCATCATCTCCTTCGTCGGCTTCGCCATCGCGGGCGTCGCGATGATCCTGCCGTCGCCGCTGCTGGTCGTGGCCGGTCTCGCGGTCGTCCTCGTCGGCGGGATCGTCGGCAAGGCCATGGCGATGGCGGGGATGGGCAAGCAGCCGAGCACCAACGTCTACACGTCCGTCCAGGAGCAGACCGAGGCCCGCGCCGCGCGCGCTGCCGTCGCCGCCTGACGACGACATACCCTTCGCACTGCAGAACGGCGGGCGCCACGCCCGCCGTTTTCGCATCCCCGGCCCCCGCGCCGGGCACAATCGGGGGCGTGAACGCCGCCCCCACCGCCTCCGCCCCGCCGCCCGTGCTGCGGCGGATGGGCCCGCCGCTGGCCGCACTGGCCGCGGCGGCCGTGCCCGCCGTGTACGTCTCCGTGGTGGACCCGAACGCACCCGGGCACTACCCGACCTGCCCCTTCCTGGCCGCGACCGGCTGGTGGTGCCCCGGCTGCGGGGGCCTGCGCTGCGTCCACGCGCTGGCCCACGGGGACCTCACCACCGCGCTGCACGACAACGCCGTCGCGGTGCTCCTGTTCGCCGTCCTGGCGCTGGTGTGGCTGCGCTGGGCCTGGGCCGCGCTGACCGGCGGCCCGGCACCGCGGATGTCGGTCGGGGCGCGCCGCTGGGCGCTGATCGGGCTGCTGGTGCTGGTGTTCACCGTCGTGCGCAACCTGCCGGTCGGGGCGGGACTGGCTCCCCCGCTGGTCTGAGGCGGGGAGCCCGGTCGGAGCCGGGCAGCCGCCCGGCTCCGGGTGGAGAAGCGGTGAAGTCGCAGTTGAGAGCCGCCGCAAGGGGCGTCCGGTCCGCGAGACGCGCGCTGGGCTGATGCGGTTCGCGCCCCCGGGTGCCGATACCATCGAAGAGCCGACGGGCCTCTGTCCGGCGGCTACCGGCTAGCTGAACTAGCAGAAACGATGGGGGCACTGCGAGTGAGTGTGCTCGACACGATCATCGAAGGGGTCCGTGAGGACCTCGCCGAGCGGCAGGCCCGGGTCTCCCTGGACGAGCTCAAGGAGCTCGCCGCCAAGGCCCCGGAGGCCAAGGACGGCGTCGCCGCCCTCAAGGGCGACGGGATCCGGGTGATCTGCGAGGTGAAGCGCTCCAGCCCGTCCAAGGGCGCCCTGGCCGCGATCGCCGATCCGGCCGCCCTGGCGGTCGACTACGCGGCCGGCGGCGCCGCCGCGATCAGCGTGCTGACCGAGCAGCGCCGCTTCGGCGGGTCGCTGGCCGATCTCGACGCGGTCCGCGCGGCGGTGGACACCCCGCTGCTGCGCAAGGACTTCATCGTCACCGCCTACCAGCTGTGGGAGGCCCGGGCGCACGGCGCCGACCTCGCGCTGCTGATCGTCGCCGCCCTCGACCAGCCGGCCCTGGTGTCGCTGATCGAGCGCGCCGAGTCGATCGGCCTCACGCCGCTGGTGGAGGTGCACGACGAGGAGGAGATCAAGCGCGCGGTGGACGCCGGGGCGCGGATCATCGGCGTCAACGCCCGCAACCTCAAGACGCTGGAGGTCGACCGCGACACCTTCGGCAACGTCGTCCACGCGATCCCGGACGGCATCGTCAAGGTCGCGGAGTCCGGTGTGCGCGGCCCGCTGGACGTCATCTCCTACGCCAACCTCGGCGCGGACGCGGTGCTGGTCGGCGAGTCCCTGGTGACCGGCAAGGACCCGCGGGCCGCGGTCGCCGACCTGGTCGCCGCCGGGGCCCACCCGGCCGTGCGGCACAAGGACTGAGCGCGGCAGATGAAGATCGCCACCCGTCTCGCCCCCGGCTGCCGCCCGCGCGGCTGCCGCGCGCCCGCGCGCCGGGTGCTGGGGCGGCGGGTGCGCTACGTCATCGGCTGTGAGCCCGGGCAGGTGCCCGGCCGGCGATGGCGCGGGACGCTCGGCTGATCACCGGCCACGAGACGTCACTGTCGTCATCTCCCCAAGGGAACCCACCATGTCCGACAAGGACCACCAGTCCGGCGCGCACGTGCCGGACGCCCGCGGCTACTTCGGCGCGTACGGGGGCCGCTTCATCCCGGAGGCGCTGGTCGCCGCCGTCGAGCAGGTCGCCGAGGAGTACGAGAAGGCCAAGGCCGACCCGGCCTTCACCGCCGAGCTCGACGCCCTGCTCAAGGACTACACGGGCCGCCCGAGCCCGCTGACCGACGTGCACCGCTTCTCCGCCCAGGCGGGCGGCGCGCGCATCCTGCTCAAGCGCGAGGACCTGAACCACACCGGCTCGCACAAGATCAACAACGTGCTGGGCCAGGCGCTGCTCACCCGCCGGATGGGCAAGACCCGGATCATCGCCGAGACCGGCGCGGGCCAGCACGGCGTGGCCACCGCCACGGCCTGCGCGCTGTTCGGCTTCGACTGCACGATCTACATGGGCGAGGTCGACACCCGGCGGCAGGCGCTGAACGTCGCCCGGATGCGGATGCTCGGCGCCGAGGTGGTGGCCGTCAAGTCCGGCTCCCGCACCCTCAAGGACGCCATCAACGAGGCGTTCCGCGACTGGGTCGCCAACGTCGACTCCACGCACTACCTGTTCGGGACCGTCGCCGGGCCGCACCCCTTCCCGATGATGGTCCGCGACTTCCACCGCGTCATCGGCGTCGAGGCGCGCGAGCAGGTCCTCGAACGCACCGGGCGGCTGCCCGACGCCGTCGTCGCGTGCGTCGGCGGCGGCTCCAACGCGATGGGCATCTTCCACGAGTTCATCCCGGACGCCGGCGTGCGCCTGATCGGCTGCGAGGCGGCCGGCGAGGGCGCCGAGACCCCCAGGCACGCGGCCACCCTCACCAAGGGCGACCCCGGCGTGCTGCACGGCTCGCGCACCTACGTCCTCCAGGACGAGGACGGCCAGACCATCGAGTCGCACTCCATCTCGGCCGGCCTCGACTACCCGGGCGTCGGCCCGGAGCACGCGTGGCTCAAGGACACCGGACGGGCCGAGTACCGCCCGGTCACCGACGACGCCGCGATGCAGGCGCTGCGCCTGCTCTCCCGCACCGAGGGCATCATCCCGGCCATCGAGAGCGCCCACGCGCTGGCCGGCGCCCTGGAGCTCGGCCGCGAACTCGGGCCGGAGGCCACCATCCTGGTCTCGCTCTCCGGGCGCGGCGACAAGGACATGCACACCGCGGCCCAGTACTTCGGCCTGTACGACGAGCCGGCCGGCGACGCGGCCGACGGGGGTAAGTGACATGGCGAGCAAGCTCAGCGGCGTCCTGGCGGCGGCCAAGGCCGAGGACCGCGCCGCGCTGATCGGCTACCTGCCGGCCGGCTTCCCGACCGTCGACGGCGGCATCCGGGCGATCGGGGCTCTGGTCGAGGGCGGCTGCGACGTCGTCGAGGTCGGCCTGCCGCACTCCGACCCGGTGCTGGACGGCGCCGTCATCCAGACCGCCGACGACATCGCGCTGCGCGGCGGCGTGCGGATCAAGGACGTTCTGCGGACCGTCCAGGAGGTCGCCACCGCGCACCCGCGGGCGGCGGTTCTGGTGATGACGTACTGGAACCCGGTCGACCGCTACGGCGTGGCCCGCTTCGCCGCCGATCTGGCGGCCGCCGGCGGGGCCGGCTGCATCCTGCCGGACCTGCCGGTCGAGGAGTCGCAGGAGTGGCGCAAGGCGGCGGACGAGCACGGTCTGGACACCGTGTTCGTGGTCGCCCCCAGCAGCAAGGACCAGCGGCTGGCCGAGGTCACCGCGGCCGGCAGCGGGTTCGTGTACGCCGCCGCGGTGATGGGCGTGACGGGCACCCGCAGCGCGGTCGGCTCGCTCGCCGAGGACCTGGTCGCCCGCACCCGGGCCACCACGGACCTGCCGGTCTGCGTCGGGCTCGGCGTCTCCACGCCGGAGCAGGCGGCCGAGGTCGCGGCCTTCGCGGACGGCGTGATCGTCGGGTCCGCGTTCGTGAAGCGGATCCTGGAGGCGGACGGGGACGAGCCGGCCGCGCTCGACGCCGTCCGCACCCTGGCCGGCGAACTGGCGCAGGGCGTGCGGCGGCGCTGACGCGCTGCCGATGGACACGGCTGACGGCCCGTCGCTCCTGGGGGAGCGACGGGCCGTCGGCTTTGGGGCCGGGTGGGCCCCCTTCGGGGTGGAATTGGGGGGAGGGGAGGGGAGGGGAGGGGGCGGGGGCCGGCCGTCGGCTCCGGGGCGGGAGACGGGGGTCGTCGGCCTTTCGGGGGAGGGTGACGCGTCATCGGGTGTTCGCCGGAACCCCGAACGGGTGAACAGCGGCGGGCACACGCATCAGCCGCGATTGACGGGCGTTGAGTGGAGGGACGAGTGCACGAACGACGTGCACGGGGGCGAGCGAAGGGGTGAGCCGGTGAGGTGTTTCCACCGAGCCGTCCTGCTGCGGGCGGCGGCTGCGGCCCTGGCCCTCGGCGCCGCCGTCGGGGCGCACTCCGAGGTCGGGCACGCGCTGGCCAGGGCCGCCGTCGAGCGGGCCGAGCGGGACGCGTCCGTGTGTGCCGAGGCGGCCCGCTGGGAGGCCGCCGCGCGGGACTCCCACCGGCACCACGAGAGCCGGACGGACCTCGTCGACCCGGGGCGTCCGCCGACCTGCCGGTAGCGCGCCAGGGCCCGCCGGAGTCGTGCGGCAGTTCGAGCGGAATCGGACGGACCGTCATCATCCATCACTCGTACGGCTTAATTCCCGAATGCGGAGGAACCTGGCTCCTTCCCCTACGGTTCGTCAGGAAGTGAACGAGTTTCCCGAGGGGGGTTCCCTGATGGCCGGCCCGGCAGCGCAGCGCGGCGAATTGGTGTCCGCGCGCTCCGCGCCGCCCGGGCGCCGACCCGCGCCGGTGTGGACGCAGTGGGCCGGCACCGCCGGCCGGCTCGGGCTCGCCGTGGTGTGGGGCTGGGCCGGACTGGCCAAGATCGCCGACCCGGCGGAGGCCGCCCAGGCCGTCCGCGCCTACGAGATCCTGCCGGAGGGGCTGGTCAAGCCGATCGGCTACGGACTGCCCTTCCTGGAGCTGGCGCTCGCCCTGCTGCTGGTGATCGGGCTCGGCGTCCGGCTGGTCGCCGCCGTCTCCGCGCTGCTGCTGCTCACCTTCATCGCAGGGATCGGCTCGGCCTGGGCACGCGGCATCTCCATCGACTGCGGCTGCTTCGGCGGCGGGGGGCACGTGGACGCGTCGCAGACCGAGTACCTGCAGGAGATCCTGCGCGACACCGGGTTCCTGCTGCTGGCCGGGTGGCTGCTGTGGCGGCCCCGCACCACGTTCTCGGCGGACGGCTGGCTGACCAGCTGACCGCCCGGCGCCCACCACACCCCCAACCCCCCGACCGAGGTCCTCCCCGATGGATGTCAAGGCAATGAGCGAGAAGAATCGAGAAGGCAAGCGCACCGCCCGCGAGCGGATGCAGGCGCAGCGGGCGGCGGACGAGGCCGCCGGGCGGCTCAGGAAGAAGCTCATCGTCGGCGGCTCGGTGCTCGCGGTGATCGCCGCCGCGGTCGTCGTCGGCGTCGTGGTGCAGAACCAGCGCTCCAAGCCGGAGACCCCGGCCGCCGCCCCGGCCGGGACGGTCGGCGACAAGAACCTCGTCATCCCGGTCGGCGCCGCCAACGCCCCGTCCGTCCTCACGGTGTACGAGGACCCGCGCTGCCCCGCCTGCGGAATGTTCGAGCGCGAGTTCTCCTCGACCATCGACCAGCTGGAGGACCAGGGCAAGATCTACACCAACGCCCACATCGTCTCGTTCATCGACCGCGCGCTGCCCGGCAAGGGCTCCAAGAACGGGGCCAACGCCCTGGCCTGCGCCCAGGACGCGGGGCACTTCCGGGACTTCCACGACGTCCTCTACCGCAACCAGCCGGACGAGACCAACGACGCCTTCGGCAACAAGGCCGTCCTGCTCAACCTCGCCAAGCAGGTCAACGGCCTGGACACGCCCGCCTTCGAGGCCTGCGTCAACGACAACAAGTTCGGCGGGTGGGTGTCCGCGGTGCAGCAGGACTTCGACAAGTCCAGCTACAAGTCGACCCCGACCGTGCTGCTCAACGGCCAGCCGATCTACCCGAAGAACGGCAACGAGGAGATCACCCCGGCGAACCTGGCGAAGTGGGTGGACGCCGCCAACCAGGGCAAGCAGCTCGGCACCCCGGGCTCCAACGGGCAGTCGCCGGCCCCCACCAGCACCGCCTCGGAGGCCAACAACCCGTCGCCGAACGCCGGCTGAGCCTCCCGCGCCGCCCGCGGCCGCCGTCCCCTCCCCGTCCGGCGGGGACGGCGGCCGGCCGTCGTGGGCGGCCCCGCCCCCCGTTGTTCGGTTTCTGTGACCCCTGGGGTGTCCAGCGGGGGCCGCCGACCCTGTAGCGTCGGAGCTGTCATGGATATCGCCTTCATTCCCAGCCCGTCGCGGGGCGTCCTCCACCTCGGACCCGTCCCGCTGCGCGCCTACGCCTTCTGCATCATCCTCGGTGTCGTCGTCGCCGTCTGGCTCGGCAGCAAGCGCTGGGTCGCCCGGGGCGGTGCCAAGCACACGGTCGGTGACATCGCCGTGTGGGCCGTGCCGTTCGGCCTGGTCGGCGGCCGGCTGTACCACGTGATCACCGATCACCAGCTGTACTTCGGCGACGGCCGGAACCCCTGGAACGCCTTCAAGATCTGGGAGGGCGGCCTCGGCATCTGGGGCGCGGTCGCGCTGGGCGCGGTCGGCGCCTGGATCGGCTGCCGTCGCCGGGGCGTGCCGCTGCCCGCGTACGCCGACGCCATCGCGCCGGGCATCGCGCTCGCGCAGGCGATGGGGCGCTGGGGCAACTACTTCAACCAGGAGCTGTTCGGCCGGCCGACCACGCTGCCGTGGGGCCTGGAGATCTCTCCCGCCCACCGTCCGGCCGCCACGCCCGACGCGGCCACGTACCACCCGACCTTCCTCTACGAGTCGCTGTGGTGCATCGGTGTCGCGCTGCTGGTGATCTGGGCGGACCGGCGGTTCAAGCTCGGGCACGGGCGGGCGTTCGCGCTGTACGTGGCCGCGTACACGGTGGGCCGGTTCTGGACCGAGTGGCTGCGGGTCGACGAGGCGCACGTCTACTTCGGCCTGCGGCTGAACGACTGGACGTCCATCGTGGTGTTCATCGGCGCCGTGGTGTCCTTCGTGATCGTCGGCAAGAAGCGGCCCGGCCGCGAGGACCCGGCGAGCATCGACCCGGCCGCGCACGAGGAGGAGCCCGAGATCGCGGACAAGGCCGAGGGCTCGGGCAAGGCCGAGGCGGGCGAGAGGAAGGCCGCCCCGTCCGAGAAGGTCGCCGGAGCCGGTGAGGCCGCCGAGTTGTCTCGGCATGCGGACGCCGAGCCGGGCGGGAAGAAGGCCGCCGCGACCGCCGAGAAGGCCGGCAAGGACGTCGAGAACCCGATCTGACCTGGGGAGTCCCCCACACCGAGGCCACCCTTCGCACCGCCTGCGAAGGGTGGCCTCAGTGCTGTTCGGACAGCCTTACTTTGCTGGAATGCCCAGGTCAACCCGGCTACGTTCAAGCCAGACGAACGAAGACGGAGGGGCCTGAACCGTGAGCGCGACCATCCTTGAGCCCGAGGCCGGGCAGCATCCCCGCATACCCGCGGCGGACCACCACCGGGACGTCAACGGCGGCTGGCTGCGGCCCGCGGTGTTCGGTGCGGTCGACGGCCTCGTCTCCAACTTCGCGCTGATGACCGGTGTGGTCGGCGGCGCGGCGTCCAACGGCACGGTGATCCTCACCGGCCTCGCGGGGCTGGCGGCCGGCGCCTGCTCGATGGCGGCGGGGGAGTACACCTCGGTGGCCTCGCAGCGCGAGCTCGTCCAGGCCGAGATCGAGGCCGAGCGGCTGGAGCTGAGCCGCAACCCGCACGGGGAGCTGGCCGAGCTCGCCCAGCTGTACGTCTCGCGCGGCGTGGACCCGGACCTCGCGCACGAGGTGGCCCGGCAGCTGTCCGCGAACCCGGACCAGGCGCTGGAGATCCACGCCCGCGAGGAGCTGGGCATCGACCCCAACGACCTGCCCTCGCCGCTGGTCGCCGCCGCGTCCTCCTTCGTGTGCTTCGCACTCGGTGCGCTGCTGCCGCTCCTGCCGTACCTGCTGGGCGCGACGACGCTGCTGCCCGCCATGCTGCTCGCGGCGGCCGGGCTGTTCGGCTGCGGCGCCGTGGTGGCCCGCGTGACGGCGCGCAGCTGGTGGTTCAGCGGGCTGCGGCAGTTGGTGCTGGGCGGCGCGGCCGCGGGGGTGACGTACCTGCTGGGCTGGCTCATCGGCGGGCACGTGGGCTGACCCCGGCAGTCGCAGGACGGGGCTGTGCGATGACACGGACCCTTGCATGACTATGCCGGCGAATGCGTGACGTTCCGCACATGGTCGTCGCGCACCGCCTGGCCTAGTCTCACCATCCGAGCCCTGGAACCGCAGATTCGCATCCGCGATGCGGTCCCGGGAAAGGATTCGCAGGCGACCTTGATCGCCTTGTGTGGCGATCCGGTTTCACCCCTGTTTCGGGCGGCCGACCGCCGGGCACAATCGTCGGGACGTGCACTGTGGCGCGTCCCTCCACCCACCCCGTGACCTGCGGATCCGTCCACCATGCGGACGAGATATTCCGCTTCCCGGGATCTTGGGCATCATGTAACTTGCACGAAATCGCTCCATCGCATCAGGGCCAACGTCGTCCCTACTTGCACCAACTTGCCGAAAGACGACGACGGGAGAGCCGATGCTGTCTGCATCCATGCACTCCGCAAACGAGCCCCAGGCCGGCGCCGCCCGCCCGCCGTACGCGCTCGTTCCGGATGCGCGACCTGCTGCTCAGGGCCTGTACGACCCGCGAAACGAGCACGACGCCTGTGGCGTCGGTTTCGTCGCCACGCTGACCGGCATCGCCGACCACACCAACGTCGAGCAGGCGCTGACCGTCCTGCGCAACCTGGAGCACCGCGGCGCCACCGGCGCCGAGCCCGACTCCGGCGACGGCGCCGGCATCCTCACCCAGATCCCGGACGCCTTCCTGCGCGGCAAGGTCTCCTTCGAGCTCCCGGCCGCCGGCTCCTACGCCGTCGGCATCGCCTTCCTGCCGGACGAGGACGCGGCCGACGCCGCCGCCGTCGCGCAGATCGAGGCCATCGCCGCCGAGGAGGACCTGACCGTCCTCGGCTGGCGCGACGTGCCCGTCACCCCCGACCTCCTCGGCGCCACCGCGCGCAGCGTGATGCCCCGCTTCCGCCAGGTCTTCCTCGCGTCAGCGCCTGTTGGACAGAGCCCCGGCCGCGAGGGCCTCGCCGGGATCGAGCTCGACCGGATCGCCTTCGTCGTCCGCAAGCGCGCCGAGCGCGAGGCCGGCGTCTACTTCCCGTCGCTGTCCGCCCGCACCATCGTCTACAAGGGCATGCTGACCACCGGCCAGCTGGAGCCCTTCTTCCCCGACCTGTCGGACCGCACCTACACGTCCGCCATCGGCCTGGTGCACTCGCGGTTCTCCACCAACACCTTCCCGAGCTGGCCGCTCGCCCACCCGTACCGCTTCGTCGCGCACAACGGCGAGATCAACACGGTCAAGGGCAACCGCAACTGGATGCGCGCCCGCGAGTCGCAGCTCGCCACCGACGTGATCCCCGGCGACCTGAGCCGGATCTTCCCGATCTGCACCCCGGACCACTCCGACTCGGCCTCCTTCGACGAGGTCCTGGAGCTGCTCCACCTCGGCGGCCGGTCGCTGCCGCACTCGGTGCTGATGATGATCCCGGAGGCGTGGGAGAACCACGCCACCATGGACCCGGCCCGCCGCGCGTTCTACCAGTACCACTCCAACCTCATGGAGCCCTGGGACGGCCCGGCCTGCGTCACCTTCACCGACGGCACCCGGATCGGCGCCGTGCTCGACCGCAACGGCCTGCGCCCGGCCCGCTACTGGGTCACCGAGGACGGCCTGGTCGTGCTCTCCTCCGAGGTCGGCGTCCTCGACCTCGACCAGCAGAAGGTGGTCCAGAAGGGCCGCCTCCAGCCCGGCAAGATGTTCCTGGTCAGCCTCGACGAGAACCGGATCGTCCCGGACGAGGAGATCAAGGCCGGCCTGGCCGCCGAGCACCCCTACGAGGAGTGGGTCACCGCCGGGCAGATCCAGCTCGCCAAGCTCCCCGAGCGCGAGCACATCGCCCACACCCACGCCTCCGTCACCCGCCGCCAGCAGACCTTCGGCTACACCGAGGAGGAGCTGCGGGTCATCCTCGCGCCGATGGCGAAGACCGGCGCCGAGGCGCTCGGCTCGATGGGCACCGACTCGCCGATCGCCGCGCTCAGCGAGAAGCCGCGCCTGCTCTTCGACTACTTCGTGCAGCTCTTCGCACAGGTCACCAACCCGCCGCTGGACGCCATCCGCGAGGAGCTCGTCACCTCGCTGCTCAGCAACCTCGGCCCCGAGGGCAACCTGCTGGCCGCCGACGCCGCCTCCTGCCGCTCGGTCGGCATCACCTTCCCGGTGATCGACAACGACGAGCTCGCCAAGCTCGTCCACATCAACGCCGACGGGGACCAGCCCGGCCTCAAGGCCGTCACGCTGTCCGGCCTCTACCGGGTCGCCAGCGGCGGTGAGGGCCTGGCCGCGCGCCTCGCCGAGATCGCCGCCGAGGCCGACGCCGCGATCGCCGACGGCGCCCGCATCATCGTGCTCTCCGACCGCCACTCGGACGCCGAGCACGCCCCGATCCCCTCGCTGCTGCTCACCTCCGCGATCCACCACCACCTCATCCGCACCAAGCAGCGCACCCAGGTGTCCCTGCTGGTCGAGGCCGGCGACGTCCGCGAGGTGCACCACGTCGCGCTGCTGGTCGGCTACGGCGCCGGCGCGGTCAACCCGTACCTGGCCATGGAGTCCGTCGAGGACCTCGTCGCCCAGGGCGTCTTCATCCAGGGCGTCGAGCCCGAGAAGGCCATCCGGAACCTGATCAAGGCGCTCGGCAAGGGCGTGCTCAAGGTCATGTCCAAGATGGGCATCTCGACCGTCGCCTCCTACCGCGGCGCCCAGGTCTTCGAGGCCATCGGCCTCTCGCACGAGCTGGTCGACGGCTACTTCGCCGGCACCACCACCAAGCTCGGCGGCATCGGCCTGGACGAGATCGCCAAGGAGACCGCCGCCCGCCACGCCAAGGCCTACCCGGCCTCCGGCATCCCCGCCGCGCACCGCGCGCTGGAGATCGGCGGCGAGTACCAGTGGCGCCGCGAGGGCGAGCCGCACCTGTTCGACCCGGACACCGTCTTCCGGCTCCAGCACTCCACCCGCAACCGCCGGTACGACATCTTCAAGCAGTACACGGACCGGGTGAACGAGCAGTCCGAGCGCCTGATGACGCTGCGCGGCCTGTTCCGGCTCGACGCCCTCGGCCGCGAGGCCATCCCGGTCGAGGAGGTCGAGCCGGTCTCCGAGATCGTCAAGCGCTTCTCCACCGGCGCCATGTCCTACGGCTCGATCTCCCGCGAGGCGCACGAGACCCTCGCCATCGCGATGAACCGCCTCGGCGGCAAGTCCAACACCGGTGAGGGCGGCGAGGACCCGGACCGCCTGTACGACCCCGAGCGCCGCTCGGCGATCAAGCAGGTCGCCTCCGGCCGCTTCGGCGTCACCTCCGAGTACCTGGTCAACGCCGACGACATCCAGATCAAGATGGCCCAGGGCGCCAAGCCCGGCGAGGGCGGCCAGCTGCCCGGCCACAAGGTCTACCCGTGGGTCGCCAGCACCCGGCACTCGACCCCGGGCGTCGGCCTCATCTCGCCGCCGCCGCACCACGACATCTACTCCATCGAGGACCTGGCCCAGCTGATCCACGACCTCAAGAACGCCAACCCGGCCGCCCGCATCCACGTGAAGCTGGTGTCCGAGGTCGGCGTCGGGACGGTCGCGGCGGGCGTCTCCAAGGCGCACGCGGACGTCGTCCTGGTGTCGGGCCACGACGGCGGCACGGGCGCCTCGCCGCTCACCTCGCTCAAGCACGCCGGCGGTCCCTGGGAGCTCGGCCTCGCCGAGACCCAGCAGACCCTGCTGCTCAACGGGCTGCGCGACCGCATCGTCGTCCAGACCGACGGCCAGCTGAAGACCGGGCGCGACGTCGTCATCGCCGCGCTGCTCGGCGCCGAGGAGTTCGGCTTCGCGACCGCCCCGCTCGTCGTCTCCGGCTGCATCATGATGCGCGTCTGCCACCTGGACACCTGCCCGGTCGGCGTCGCCACCCAGAACCCGGTGCTGCGCGACCGGTTCTCCGGCAAGCCCGAATTCGTCGTCAACTTCTTCGAGTTCATCGCCGAGGAGGTCCGGGAGATCCTGGCCTCGCTGGGCTTCCGCTCGATCGAGGAGGCCGTCGGCCACGCCGAGCACATCAACGCCCAGGCCGCCGTCGACCACTGGAAGGCCGCCGGGCTCGACCTGGCCCCGCTCTTCCACGTCCCCGAGCTGCCCGAGGGCGCCGCGCGCCACTGCACCACCACGCAGGACCACGCGCTCGACAAGGCCCTCGACAACCAGCTGATCACCCTCGCCGAGGACGCCCTGGAGCGCGGCGAGACCGTCCGCATCCAGCTGCCGATCCGCAACGTCAACCGCACGGTCGGCACCATGCTCGGCCACGAGGTGACCAGGCGCTACCGCGGCGAGGGCCTGCCCGAGGGCACCATCGACGTCACCTTCACCGGCTCCGCCGGGCAGTCGTTCGGCGCCTTCCTGCCCCGCGGTGTCACCCTGCGCCTGGAGGGCGATGCCAACGACTACGTCGGCAAGGGCCTCTCCGGCGGTGTCGTCGTCGTCCGCCCGGCCCGCGAGGCCGCGGCCATCGGCAACGACGCGCAGAACCACGTCATCGCCGGCAACACCATCGGCTACGGCGCCACCTCGGGCCGGATCCACCTGCGCGGCAAGGCCGGTGAGCGCTTCGCCGTCCGCAACTCCGGCGCCACCCTCGTCGTCGAGGGCGTGGGCGACCACGGCCTGGAGTACATGACCGGCGGACGGGTCGTCGTCCTCGGCGAGACCGGGCGCAACCTCGCGGCCGGCATGTCCGGCGGCATCGCCTACGTCCTCGACCTGCGCCCCGCGAACGTCAACGACGGCATGGTGGGCATCGAGGCCCCCACCGCCGACGACCGCGAGTGGCTGCGCGAGACCGTGCAGCAGCACTACGAGGAGACCGGCTCCACCGTCGCCGCCGAGCTCCTGGCCGACTGGGGCAGCGGGGTCTCCCGCTTCTCCAAGATCATGCCGACCGACTACAAGGCAGTGCTCGCCGCCAAGGACGCCGCTGAGCGCGATGGCCTCTCCGAGGCCGAGACCACTCGCAAGATGATGGAGGCGGCACATGGCTGACCCCAAGGGCTTCCTGACCACGCCCAAGCAGCTGGCCGAGCGCCGTCCCGTGGACGTCCGTCTGCGGGACTGGAACGAGGTCTACGTCGAGCGCAGCCTCCTGCCGATCATCACCAAGCAGGCCGGCCGCTGCATGGACTGCGGCATCCCGTTCTGCCACAACGGCTGCCCGCTCGGGAACCTCATCCCCGAGTGGAACGACCTCGCCTACCGGGACGACTTCGTCGGCGCGATCGAGCGGCTGCACGCGACCAACAACTTCCCGGAGTTCACGGGCCGCCTGTGCCCGGCCCCGTGCGAGTCCGCGTGCGTCCTCGGCATCAACCAGGACGCGGTGACCATCAAGAACGTCGAGGTCACCATCATCGACAAGGCGTGGGACCGCGGCGGCGTCACCCCGCAGATCCCCGAGCGCCTCTCCGGCAAGACCGTCGCCGTCGTCGGCTCCGGCCCGGCCGGCCTCGCCGCCGCCCAGCAGCTCACCCGGGCCGGGCACACCGTGGTGGTGTACGAGCGCGCCGACCGCATCGGCGGCCTGCTGCGCTACGGCATCCCCGAGTTCAAGATGGAGAAGCGCCACATCAACCGCCGCATCGAGCAGATGCGCGCGGAGGGCACCCGCTTCCGCACCGGCGTCCACGTCGGCGAGGACATCACCGGGCAGCAGCTGCGCGAGCGCTTCGACGCCGTCGTCGTCGCCGCCGGCGCCACCACGGCCCGCGACCTGCCGGTGCCCGGGCGCGAGCTCAAGGGCGTCCACCAGGCCATGGAGTACCTGCCGCTGGCCAACAAGGTGCAGGAGGGCGACTTCGTCGAGTCGCCGATCAGCGCCAAGGGCAAGCACGTCGTCGTCATCGGCGGCGGCGACACCGGAGCCGACTGCGTCGGCACCGCGCACCGGCAGGGGGCGGCCTCCGTCACCCAGCTGGAGATCATGCCGCGGCCGGGCGAGGACCGGCCCGGGCACCAGCCCTGGCCGACCATGCCGATGACGTACAAGGTCACCTCCGCGCACGAGGAGGGCGGCGAGCGGATCTACTCCGTGAGCACCACCCACTTCAGCGGCGACGAGGACGGCAACGTCCAGGAGCTGCACCTCGTCGAGGTGGAGTTCAAGGACGGGAAGTTCGAGCAGGTCCCCGGCACCGAGCGGGCCATCCCGGCGCAGCTGGTCACCCTGGCCATGGGCTTCACCGGGACGGACGTGAAGAACGGGCTCGTCGAGCAGCTGGGGGTGGACCTCGACGCGCGCGGTAACATTGGCCGCGACGGCCGGTTCGCCACCAATGTCGATGGCGTGTACGTCTGCGGAGACGCCGGTCGTGGCCAGTCCCTGATCGTCTGGGCCATCGCGGAGGGCCGCTCGGCCGCCGCGGCGGTGGACAAGTACCTCGGTGGCAAGACCCCGCTTCCGGCCCCGATCCGGCCCACCGACCGCCCGCTCGTGGTCTGACGGTCCGACCGGCCCCCTGAACCCCCGGCGCCGCATCGCCGGGCGCTCAACCCGCTGCCCCCGCCAGCGTCGTCGGGCCAATGCGGTCTCCTGGCGCTCGCCCCCTTCCCCGACCAGTTGGGGGGCGGGCGCCGACGCGTTTTCCGCGGCGGCAGGGGAGTGGGGCCAGAAGGGGTACGGGTGGGAGCGCTCCGGGGTGGGGAGGGGGCGCGCCCGGGGGCGGGCGCCGACGCGTTTTCTGCGTGAAGCCACTTTTGCCGCGCGGTGGTTGGCGGGTTTCGGCCACGGGGCGGGGCGCGTTCCGGTTCGTCACGGCCGCAGCAGCAGGTCCGCCGCCTCGGTGCGGGCGTACAGGACGGTGCGGCCGGTGCGGTGGCGCCCCAGGAGGCCGGCGTCGTGCAGGGCGCCCAGGTGGTGCGAGACGTTCGGGGCGGAAAGGCCCGTCCGGACGGCGAGCTCGGTGGTCGAGGCGGGGGAGTCCAGCTCGGCGAGCAGCCGGGCGCGGGTGCGGCCGAGCACGCGGGCCAGGCCCTCGGGGACCGGGGCGGCCGCCGCCTCCCACAGCGTCGCGACCCCGCGCGGCGGGTAGACCAGGGCGGGCCGCCACGGCGGGGTTCTGCTGCGAGAACACGCCCGGCCAGGCGAAGACCGTCGGCACCAGGACCAGGCCGCGCTCACCGTCCAGCCGCCGGCGGACGTCGATCCGGTGCCCGATCCGCAGGGTGTCGCGCTCCCAGGACACCCGCGGGTGCAGGTCCGCGAAGAGCGCCGCCGGGCCGCCCGCCGACATCTGCCGGGCGCGGCGCAGCACCTCGCCGTCGACGAGCCGCTGCATCCGCGGCCAGTGCGGGGCGATCGCCGCCGCCCAGTACGCCCGCACCTCGGCCGTCAGCCGCTCCAGGCCGGCCTCCGGGTCCCGGGCCAACTCCACGACCAGCGGGTGGGGTTCGCCGTCGATCCGGCCGATGCCGCGGCGCACCACGGCCGGGTCGGCGACCGCCAGCACGGCCGTCTGCCCCTCGAACGTCCCGTCCGCGTCCGGCGGCACCGGGGTCAGGAAGTCCGGCACGTACACCGTCGGCAGCCGCACCAGCGCCGACAGCAGCTCCCGGCCGGCCCCCTCCAGCCGCTGCCGGGCCCGGCGCACCCACGGCAGGTGCGCGGCCTGCCTGCCCGGGTCCTCGAGCACCTCGACGCTCGTCACGACTCGGTCGGCGGGGAACGGGCGAAGCGCGTGCGGGCCAGGTCCTGCACCGAGAACTCCCAGGTCAGCACGGTCACCTCCAGTGAGGATTCGATCCAGGTGGAATCAGTGGGCGGCGGCGATCATGCCAGGGACGCTCGGTCCATGACCACCGCCCCCGCGCCCCCGCTGCGCGACCGCCTCGGCCTGCCCGCCACCGCCGGCCGCGCCCGCCTGATCGGCGCCCACGTCATCGACAGCCTCGGAACCGGACTGATCCTCGCCTTCACCCTCGTCTACTTCGCGGGCACCACCGGCCTGTCCGTCGCCGCCGTCGGGGCCGCCGTCTCCACCGCGCGCCTGCTCGCCCTGCCCACCGCCGTCGCCGTCGGCCCGCTGCTCGTCCTCAACGGCGTTCAGGTGGTGCTCACCCAGAACGCCGTCGCCCGCCGGCTCGAACGCTTCCGCCCCACCCGGGTCGTCGCCGCCGGCACCCTGCTCAACGCGCTCGCCTTCGGCCTCTTCGCCCTCGTCGTCGCCGCCCCCGGCCGGGCCGTCCTCGCCGGGCTGTTCGCCGCCATGGCCGTCTACAACCTCGCGGAGACCGTCGCCACCCCCTTCCGCGAGGACCTCAGCGTCTCCCTCGCCGACCCCGAGCTGCGCGGACGCCACCTCGCCCTCTACCAACTCTCCTGGGACGTCGGCCAGGCCGTCGCCCCCGCACTGCTCACCCTGCTCCTCGCCCGCGCCGCCGTCCTGCCCTGGCTCTTCCTGCTCGTCCTCAGCGCCGCCGCCGTGCCCGCGCTGCTACGGCTGGAACGCACCGCCTGACGGGCTGTTGTTCGTCGGTGCCAGATGGCAGACTGCGGCCGACGGCCGGGGGGCTGCGCGAGTGCGGAGGTTGACGCGATGAGCACGACTCAGGCAGGGGGAGGCGCGACGGTACGGCGCCTGCTGTTGGGATCACACCTGCGCAAACTCCGCGAGGCCAGGGGCGTCAGCCGCGAGGAGGCCGGCTACTCGATCCGCGCCTCCGAGTCCAAGATCAGCCGCATGGAGCTCGGCCGGGTCGGCTTCAAGGAACGCGACGTCGCAGACCTGCTCACCCTCTACGGCGTCGACGCCGAACACGAGCGCGCCAGCGTCCTCGGCCTCGTCCGCGACGCCAACGCCACCTCCTGGTGGCACGGTTACGGCGACGTGCTGCCCCCCTGGTTCCAGAACTACGTCGGCCTGGAGGAGGCCGCCACCGAGATCCGCAGCTACGAGGTCCAGTTCGTCCACGGGCTCCTCCAGACCCCCGACTACGCCCGCGCCGTCATCGCCGCCGGCGGTCACGTCACCGAACCCGACGAGATCGAACGCCGCGTCGAGGTCCGGCTCAAACGCCAGGCCGTCCTCACCGCAGACCGGGCCCCCCACCTGCTCGCCGTCCTCGACGAGGCCGCGCTGCGCCGCCCCTGGGGCGGACCGGAACTGATGCGGGCCCAGATCGACCGGATGCTCGACCTCACCGACCTGCCCAACGTCGACCTCCAGGTGATGCCCCTCGGCTTCGGCGGACTGCGCGCCGAGGGCGGCGCGTTCACCGTGCTCGGCTTCGCCGAACCCGAACTGCCCGACGTCGTCTACCTGGAGCAGTTCACCACCGCGCTCTACCTCGACAAGCCCGCCGAGGTCGCCGAGTACACCGGCGCCATGGAAGGCCTCCTCGCCGACAGCCTCGGCGCCGAGCCGACCCGGGAACTTCTGCGCTCCGTACGCCAAGAGCTTTAGTCCGTCAGTACGATGAGCACCGATCAGATCTGATCAAAGGCGTTCCACACCGAAGCGTGCCAGGCGCGATCTCCTGGGCACGAGTCTCAGGCACGAGAGGGATCGGATGTCGTACTTCTCCGAGTTGGCGGCGCAGTACATCGACGGCGAATGGCTGGCCGGCGACGGCTCCTGGGACATCGTCGACGTCGACCCCTACACCGGCGACAAACTCGCCACCGTCACCGTCGCCACCGTCGAGCAGGTCGACCGGGCCTACCGCGCCGCCGCCCGCGCCCAGAAGGAGTGGGCCGCCACCAACCCCTACGCCCGCCGGCTCGTGTTCGAGCGCGCGCTGCGCCTCGTCGAGGAGCGCGAGGACGAGATCACCCGCGCCATCATGGCCGAACTCGGCGGCACCGCCCTCAAGGCCGGCTTCGAACTCTCCCTGACCAAGGACATGCTGCGCGAGTGCATGCAGCTCTCCCTGCTCGCCGAGGGCCGCCTGCTGCCCTCGCCCGTCGACGGTAAGGAGAACCGCCTCTACCGGCTGCCCGTCGGCGTCGTCGGCGTGATCAGCCCGTTCAACTTCCCGCTGTTCCTGTCCCTCAAGGCCGTCGGCCCCGCCCTCGCCCTCGGCAACGGCGTCGTGCTCAAGCCGCACCAGGAGACCCCGGTCGTCGGCGGCACCCTCCTCGCCAGGATCTTCGCCGACGCCGGACTGCCGGCGGGCCTGCTCAACGTCGTCGTCACCGACATCGCCGAGATCGGCGACGCCTTCATCGAGCACCCGGTGCCCAAGGTCATCTCCTTCACCGGCTCGGACAAGGTCGGGCGCCACGTCGCCACCGTCGCCGCCTCCCACTTCAAGCGCACCGTGCTCGAACTCGGCGGCAACAGCGCCCTCATCGTCCTCGACGACGCCGACCTCGACTACGCCGTCGACGCCGCCGTGTTCAGCCGCTTCGCCCACCAGGGCCAGGTCTGCATGGCCGCCAACCGGGTGCTCGTCGACCGCGGCGTCGTCGCCGAGTTCACCGAGAAGTTCGTCGCCAAGATCGCCTCGCTCACCGTCGGCGACCCCAGGGACCCGGCCACCCAGATCGGCCCGCTCATCAACCCCGTCCAGGCCGACTCCATCAACGCCCAGGTCGACCAGGCCGTCGAGGCCGGCGCCACCGTCCTGCTGCGCGGCGCGACCAACGGCAGCCTCATGGACCCCGTCGTCCTCACCGACGTCCCCGCGGACTCGCCCATCCTCCAGCGCGAACTCTTCGGCCCCGTCGTCCTCGTGGTGCCCGTCGACGGCGAGGACGAAGCCGTCCGCATCGCCAACGACACCCCCTTCGGCCTCAGCGGCGCCGTGCACACCGGCGACGTCGAGCGCGGCGTGCGGGTGGCCCACCGGATCGAGACCGGCATGATCCACGTCAACGACGGGACCATCGCCGACGAGCCGATCGTGCCCTTCGGCGGCGAGAAGAACTCCGGCGTCGGACGGCTCAACGGCGAGTACACGGTCGACGCGTTCACCACGGTGAAGTGGATCTCCATCCAGCACGGGCGCAGCCGCTTCCCGTTCTGATCCGCAGCCGCCGTGCCGATCGCGCGGCGGGGCCCGGGCTACGCGGCAGTGCGGGCCTCCCGGCGGTAACCGCCGGGAGCCTGCCCGTACTCCCGCTTGAACGCCTTCGCGAACGCGTACTCCGAGCCGTAGCCCGTCTGCGCCGCCACCGCCGTCAGCGGCGCGTCCGACTCCCGCAGCAGACGGGCCGCCGTCGTCATCCGCCACCGCGTCAGGTACGCCATCGGCGGCTCGCCCACCATCGTGCTGAACCGGCGGGCGAACGCCGCCCGGGACAGGCCCGAACGGCCCGCCAGCGCCTCCACCGTCCACGCCGTCGCCGGCGCAGCACCCGCTGCCCCTTCGTGACGCCTGCCAGGTCCACTAGGCCCTGCCAGGCCGTCAGCGCGGCCAGCGGCAGCGCCGCCGCCCGCACGTGGTCGAGCGTCGCGGGCTTGCGGGCCAGCTGGCGCGAGGGCGCCGCGACGTACTCGGCGTAGCCGGTCGCGGCACGCGGGAAGAACGGCATCCCGTACACCTCCTCGCCCACCCGGTACCGGGCCCCGGGCGCGGCCTCCTCGACCACCCCGGACACGTCCCACCCGACCCCGAACGGCGGCTCCCCGAGCAGCGGGAACGCCCCCGACCGCACCGCGACGTCCACCGGGTTCACCGCACTGGCCCGCACCCGGACCAGCACCTCCCCGCCCCGGAGCTTCGGCCGCTCCACCTCGGCCACCTCCAGCACCTCGGGCCCGCCGAACGCCTTCTGGATCACTGCACGCATCGAACGCTCCCTGTCCGTGGCCGGCCCGCCCACCGGGCCGTTCGCGATGCCTCCACGGTAGGGAGATCGAATGAGCGGATGAATATCCTCAAGTCTTCGGAAGATGTCCGGTCGTCTCGTCGGGTGGCTCGACCGATCAGGCGGGACAGTGGAGGAGGGCGTGGGTGGCGAGCTCGAAGCCGAAGGGGGCGGGGACCGGCACGCGGTCGCCGAACGTGCCGTTCCGGCGTTGGTGGTACCCGCTGTCGGACCGTTCGGCGCAGAGCGTGATGGCGCCTTCGCGCGGGTCGATCAGCTACGGCGGGATGATCTCGTCGCCCGAGATCTCGATCTGCCGTCCAGTCGGAGGTGTCAGGCTCTGGGCGTGGGTCAGGAGCTGGGAGTGCCGGTCCGGGATCGGGAACTCGCTCACGGCGCCGGTTCCTCCGCCGCGGACGGCGAAAGGCCGCCGCCCCGGGACGTGGTGTCCCGGGGCGGCGGCCTCCGTGGAGCGGCTCAGAAGACCGGCTGGCCGGCGCGGACCAGGCGCCAGGAGTTGGTGAAGAAGTCGGCCGGGTCGATGACGCCCTTGGCCTTCACCCAGGCGATCATCGTGTTGCGGATCTCGTCGGAGTTCGCCCAGACCGCCTTGGCGGTCGCGACGTGCGGGAAGTTGCCGCCGCCGTTGGCGCGGTAGTTGTTGACCGCGAGGACGAACTGGGCGGCCGGGTCGATCGGCTTGCCCTGGTAGGACAGGTTGACGATCCGGCTGCCCTTCGGCTGCGAGACGTCGATGTCGTAGCTCAGGCCGTAGATCGAGTCGTAGTTGTAGTCCGGGGTGTCCTCGGCGTTGGTCAGGGTGTCCTTGTTGACCGGGGCACCCGCGGCGAGCTGGTTGAAGTACTTGGCCGAGAACTCCAGGTAGTCCTTGAGCTGGGCGCCCGTCAGGATGCGGGCCTCCAGGGTGTTCTCGTAGATGTACAGGCCGGCCGCGTCGCGCAGCTTGACCTGGCCGGCGGGGATCAGCGCGGTGCGGTTGAACGGGGCGGCCTGCGCGAGCACCGGCAGGTTGGCGTACTGCCCGCCCGCCAGCGCCGCCTTCACCGCGTCGGCCTGCACCTTGCCGATCAGGTCGACGATGGGGGTCGACTTGAACCGGGCCTCGGCGATCGACAGCTCGATCTTGCTGGTGCCGATGTTCTGGTTGACGTACGCCACGACCTTCTTGTGCTGGTCGGTGATGGCGTTCGAGATCTCCGGGTTCTCCGGCACGGTGTTGGAGTTCAGCACGCGCGAGGAGACCGACAGCACCTTCCAGGCGCCGTCGACGAGTTCGACCTCGAAGTCGAAGCAGCTCAGGCGCTGTCCCCAGCACAGCGGCTCGGACAGCACGACCGTCTTGCCGGTCTTCTTGTTGACGATGAGGCGCTGCGGCACCTCCTTGTGGGTGTGGCCGACGAGCACCGCGTCGATGTCCGGGACCTTCTCGGCCATCTCGCCGGAGGCGTCCTCGGGCCAGGGGAGCTGGTCGCCGTAGGTGGTGGCCTCGTCGATGCCGGAGTGGGCGGAGACGACGATGACGTCCGCACCCGCGGCCTTCATCCGGGGCACGTACTTCGCGGCGGTCTCGACGATGCCCGGGAAGACCATCCGGCCGCTGACGTTGGCCTTGTCCCAGATCGCGATGCCCGGGTTGGTGAGGCCGAGGATGCCGACCTTGATCGGGGTGTCCTCGTCCAGCCACACCTCCTTGATCACGTACGGCTTGAAGGCGGGCTTCTCGTTCTTCGCGTGCAGGGCGTTGGCGCCGAGCAGCGGGAACTCCAGCTGGTCCTCGAAGGCCTTCACGGTCGGGATGCCGTAGTTGAACTCGTGGTTGCCGAGCGCGGCGGCGTCGTAGCCCATGAGGTTCATGGCGACGGCCATCGGGTGGTCCGGCACGTTGTCGCCGTCGGTGGCGATCGGCTCGACCCGGGCGTAGTAGTAGGTGAGCTGGGTGCCCTGGATGATGTCGCCGGAGTCGATCAGCAGACAGCGGTCCCAGCCCTTCTCCTCGCGGACCTGGTTGGCCAGCGTGGAGATCTTGGCGAGGCCCACCGCGTTGTGCGCCTTGTCGACGTACTCGGCGTCGGTGAAGTAGTCCCAGTTGAGCACCCGGCCGTGCAGGTCGGTGGTGCCCATGACGGTGAAGGCCTGCTTGCGGCCTTCGCCGCGGTGCTTGGCGCCCTTGGCCTGCGCGGTGCCCGGCTCGGCGGCCGCGGCGGCGGGGGCGGCGGCGAAGGCGGTGCCACCGGCCAGGGCGGCACCGGCGGCGGTGGCGGCGGACCGGGTGACGAAGTCACGGCGGTTCAGGGACATCGACGACTCTCCCGAGTGGGGGGACTTGCTGGCGAATGGACCGTCAACCGGGCCCGGTGTGGCGTGAAACCCCCGTGCAACTCCGTACAACCCCGTTTGACGCGCGTAGAAGGACGCGCGTAGAAGTGTGCCGTGCGCGGGGGCGGTTGGGTAGCCCTCCGACGTTTCCAACAGGTGAGATCTTGGCGACTCGTTCGTGACGTGGGGGCACGGGGCCCGCGAGTGGTAAAGACGGAAATCAGCCGAGTTGCGCGGCCATCAGGTCCACCTCGCGCGCGAGTTCGATCTCCGGATCCGGACCGTCCGCGCCCGCCCACGGCTGCCACGTGCGGGCCCGCAGGTAGCCGGCCACGGCGAGCGGCAGGCCGTCCCGCACGATCCGCCGCCCGGCCGCCGGGCCCGGCCCGGCGGCGCGCAGCGCTTCCAGCAGGCCGTCCACCCGGACGGCGGACGGCAGCGGGACGGTCCGCAGGTAGGCGACCAGGGCGTCCAGTTCGGGGTCGGGCGGCTCCACCGGCTGCTTCGGGGGAGCCAGCAGCGCGCCCGCCGCGTACAGGGCCGCCACCACCCCCGGCCACCACGCCCCGCCCAGGCCCGCGAAGTGCAGACCCAGCCCGATCGCGCCGCCCGCGCAGCCGACCAGGTTCCGGCCCGACTCCAGGTACTTCAGCGCCTGCCGGCCGGGCCCGTCACTGGTAGCCACGGATCTCCTCGAACACGCCGTCCAGCGAGCTCGTCCCGTCGAAGAGCTTGCCGCCGCTCTCGTCCGCGATCCCCTGCAGCTGGCTCACCGCCGCCTCGCCGAACTTGATCGGGAAGACCGGGATCGCCTTCGGCCCGGCCGCCAGCGCGTCGTGGAACTTCTTGAAGTCCCCGTCCGTGGCGCCCTCGTTGCTCTCCCCGTCCGTCATCAGCACGATCGAGGTGAACCGGTCGTCCCCGGCCGCCTTCTGCTGCCGGTCGATCACCCGGTACGCCTCCTCCAGCGCGTCGTACAGCGCCGTGCCGCCGTCGGCCGACAGCGACTGCACGTCCGCGTTGATCGACGCCAGCTCCGCCTCGGGCCCCGGCCGGCTGCCGGAGGCCGGCACCGCGTGCGTCTTCGTCCACTTCACCTTGGACGCGAAGGAGATCAGCGTCACCTCCTCGCGGTCCCGGAAGCGGCTCACCCCGCGGGTGTCGTCGGTGCCGGTCAGCCGGCCGAGCGCGGACTTCAGCGACGTGATCCGCGAGCCCTCCATCGAGCCGGAGGTGTCCAGCACGTACACCGTCCGGGACGGGCGGCGCAGCTCGTTCTGGTACGAGGACAGCAGCCCGTCCGCGACGGCCCGGGTGCCCGGGAACGGCAGCTCCCGGCGGCGGTCGGACGGCAGCGACGGCGCGGCCGCGGCCCCCGGGGTCACCGGGCGGCGCAGCGTCACCTCGGAGATGCGCTTCTGCACGTCCGGCGTGAGCAGGTACTGCGTGAGCCGCTGGAACGAGTCGCGCTCGCTCTGGGCGCCGGCGGACAGCAGCGACAGCGGGTAGTCCGCCGACACCACGCCGTCCACCGGGCGCACGACCGTCAGCTGCCGGTCCGCGGGCAGCGTCTTGTTCATCGACAGCAGCACCGACTCGTAGTTGACCAGCGCCCCCACCTTGCCCGGCTCCGCCCGGCTGTACGCCTGCGCCAGCCAGCCCGACGAGCCCGAGGTCAGCCTCTGGCCGGTGAAGAACTTCTTCAGCGACGGCGTCGCCTTCTGCACGTCCTCGTCGGTCAGCGCCGCCCCCGCCCCCGAGAACGCCGACGCCACCGCGACCAGCGTCGAGAAGCCCGAGTTCGACCGGGACGGATCGGACATCCCGTACGACAGCTTCCCGGCCGCCGCCGCGTCCCCGATCTGCGCCCAGGTGACCTTCGAACCGTCCCCCCAGCCCAGGTCGCCCAGGACGGACGAGCGCACGCCGACCGCCACCGGGGAGACCATGACCGGGGTCTCGGACAGGAGCTTCGAGCGTCCGTCGCCGTCCAGCCGCAGGTACTGGTTCGACGGGAACCACACCGCGTCGTACTTGCCGTCCGCCTTGCCCGAGGACACGGCGTCCGCGCCGTCGAGCGAGCCCGTCCACGCGAACTGGACCGTCACCCCGGTGGCCTTCTTCGCCTCCTCCAGGATCGGCGCCATGTCCTGCAGCTCGCTGCCCGCCAGGATGCGCAGGACGCCCGGGCGCGCGGTGGGCGCGGGCGCGTCCGTGGCGTTGGGGGACGGGTCGGGCTTCGGGGCCGAGGACGTGCAGGCCGTCGCCACGAGGAGCGCGACGGCGGAGGCGGCGAGGCGCCACGTCGTACGGACGGTACGGCTGTTCACTGAGCGTTCCCCTTCGCCGCGGCGACCAGTTTCTGCAGGACGTCCTGGGTCGGCACCTGCCACTGCTTCAACTTCGCCGACGAGAGGTCCGGCGCGAACGTCGGCTTCCGGCCGCTCACCTCCTTGGCGAACACGTCCTTGTCGGCCTGCGGTCGGAAGCCGAACTTCGCCTCCAGCCGCCGCAGTTCGGGATCGTCCTGGAGCAGGCCGGCCAGCTTCGCGCCCTTGTCGCCGCGGGCGACCACCGTGTGGTCCGAGTAGATCGTCGAGTCCGGGTACATCACCACCATGTCGCCGGTCGGCACGCCGCTCAGCACCAGCTGCGCGGCCTGCGACTCGTAGGCGAACACCAGCGGGTTGCCGACGCCCGCCAGGAAGTCCTTGAACGGCTCGTCGCTGCTGCTCTTCTGGCCGCCCTGCACGGAGGTCGCGGTGCGCAGGACGTCCTTCGAGGCGTCGATCCCCGCCTGGTCGGCCACCGGCTGGTGGTTGTTCAGGAGGTACGACAGCAGGGCGACGTACATCGCGCCCGACGACGAGCTCTGCGGGTCCGTCGTGGTCACGAAGATCCGGCCGGACAGCTCGGGGTGGGCGGCCGCGCCGTTGAGGTCCTGCCACTTCTTGCCGGACCTCAACGCCTCCAGGTACGCGTCCATCCGGAACGTCACGATGCCCTTGTCCTCGTCCGCGAGGCCGTTCGCCTCCAGCACGGCCGCGACGGCCTGGTGCGTCACGATCACCAGCGGCGAGTAGAACGGCACCAGCGGCGAGTCCTGGAGACCCCAGATCTTCTGGATGTCCTTCACCGGCGACGTGCTGGCCGGGAAGGCGAAGTCGATGCCCGCCTGCTTCGCCTGGTCGACCATCGTCCACGAACCGGTCGAGTCCGCGTGCACCTCCAGTCCCTGCTTCGCCAACTCGTCCTTGACCTCCTGGTTCTCGAAGAAGGCGCGCTTCTCCGAACCGATCAGGCCGTTCACCTTGACGAGCGGCCCGGGCCCCGGATGCGGATCCGGATCCGGGATCAGCGCGTACGTCACCCCGCCGAGCAGCACCAAGGCCGCCAGCACCCCCAACGCGCGTCTCATGCCGAACGCTTCCCCCTCGCCCGTTACGTCCGTTACGTCAACCGGGTGGTCCCCGGGTGACGAGCGTCCCGCCGGGCCGGGAGCGGCGGCCGAAGCGGCGGTGAACCGGGGGTGAACTCCCCTTCACGGAATCGCATCGGCCGGTCGGGCGGAGAGCAGCGCGACCGGGCCCGTCGCACACCGGTCCGAGGATGTGTCAGATTGTTCAACTCGCCTTCCGGCAAAGGTCATCCCGAGGTCCGGACCCACGTCGAGGTTACGCGCCGGTAATGCCTACGCTCAGCAGTATGCGCCGAGCAAAAATCGTCTGTACCCTCGGGCCCGCCACCGACTCGTACGACCAGATCAAGGCCCTGGTCGACGCCGGGATGGACATCGCCCGCTTCAACCTCAGCCACGGCTCCCACATCGAACACGAGGAGCGCTACCGCCGCGTCCGCAAGGCCGCCGACGAGACCGGCCGCAGCGTCGGCGTCCTCGTCGACCTCCAAGGTCCGAAGATCCGCCTCGACACCTTCGCCCACGGGCCCGTACTCCTCGAACGCGGCGACGAGTTCACGATCTCCACCGACGACGGCGTCGTGGGGGACAAGGACATCTGCGGCACCACCTACAAGGGCCTCGTCGGCGACGTCTCGCGCGGCGAGCGCATCCTCGTCGACGACGGCCGGGTCACCCTGGAGGTCGCCGAGGTCGACGGGCCGCACGTGCGGTGCACCGTCATCGAGGGCGGCCTCGTCTCCGACCACAAGGGCCTCAACCTCCCCGGCGTCGCCGTCTCCGTCCCCGCACTCAGCGACAAGGACGTCGCCGACCTGCGGTGGGGCCTGCGGACCGGCGCCGACCTCGTCGCGCTCTCCTTCGTCCGCAGCGGGCGCGACGTCCTCGACGTCCACCGGATCATGGCCGAGGAGGGGCGGTCCGTCCCGGTCATCGCCAAGATCGAGAAGCCGCAGGCGGTCGAGAACCTGGAGGACATCGTCGACGCCTTCGACGGCGTCATGGTGGCCCGCGGCGACCTGGGCGTGGAGATGCCCCTCGAACAGGTCCCGCTCGTCCAGAAGCGCGCCGTCAAGCTCGCCAAGCGCAACGCCAAGCCGGTCATCGTCGCCACCCAGATGCTCGACTCGATGATCAACGCCTCCCGGCCCACCCGCGCCGAGGCCTCCGACGTCGCCAACGCCGTCCTCGACGGGGCGGACGCGGTGATGCTCTCCGGCGAGACCTCGGTGGGCAAGTACCCCGTCGAGACCGTCAAGACCATGGGCCGCATCATCGAGGCCGCCGAGAACGACATCCTCGCCGCCGGCCTGCCCCCGCTCACCGCGGGCAGCAAGCCTCGCACCCAGGGCGGCGCCGTCGCCCGCGCGGCCGCCGAGATCGGCGACTTCCTGCACGCCAAGTACCTCATCGCCTTCACCCAGTCCGGTGACACCGCACGTCGGTTGACCCGCTACCGCTCGCCCATCCCCGTCCTCGCCTTCACCTACGAACCCGCCGTCCGCAGCCAACTCGCCCTCACCTGGGGCGTCGAGACCTTCCTCGGCCCCTTCGCCCCGACCACCGACCAGATGGTCGAACAGGTCGACGCCGCGCTGCTGTCCCTGGGCCGCTGCCAGAAGGGCGACATCGTCATCATCACCGCCGGCTCACCCCCCGGCCTCGCCGGCTCCACCAACCTCGTCCGCGTCCACCACGTGGGCACCCTGGACGTCTGAGCCCCACTTCGGTGCGGCCCTTCGTGCGGAAGGGCCGCGCCGTCGTCAGTACTTGGGGCCGATGTGGGCGTCCATGAGGGCGACGGACTCCTTGCGCGCGATGGAGACATCGGTCGCGCGTACTCGTAGCGCTTCTGGATGCCGCCCACGGTCCGGGTCGTCCAGTTGGTGATGCGGCAGCCGTCGGAGTGGATGAGGCCGCGCAGGAACTCCCAGGGGTGGTCGTCGACGATCTCCTGCTGCCAGGGCTCCAGGGATATGGTGCGCTCGTGCTTCTTGCCAGGGCCGTGCTGGGGGAAGTAGCAGGTCAGGTGCGTGGAGTGGAGCTTGACGTTGTGGCAGCCTGGGCGTTGCAGCCGGTAGGTGTCGTTCTTCGGAAACACCCTGCGGATGGCTTGCTCGACAGCATCCATGACCCCTGGCCACTTGTCGTCACACGTGACGAACAAGCTCTGCGTCCGGGACAACTTCGAGTGCGTGATGTGGCCGTCGCCCAGGTAGGCACCGAGCAGGTAGGCATAGGCCTGGCGGTTGAGCTCGTCGGAGTGGCAGCGGAAGCATGTGGCGCGCTCAGGGGCTGGGAAGTCACCATGCTTGGCGCGATCCTGCAGCTTCCACCACGAAACGGTGCCGGACGGAACTCCGAGTCGGCGCGAGACATCGCAGTTGCGGGCGCCCTGACGTAGCAGCAGGACGGCTTCTTCGCGGAGGGATCGAACTGCCATACGGGCGATCCTGCGACCCTGGCGTCGAACGCGCGGGCGAACTGAATTGTTACTACTCGAACGAATGAAGATCGCCAACCATTAGGTGGCCCTAAGTGGCTTTAGAATCGAAGGAAAAGTACCCCGGGTGGGATTCGAACCCACGCTGGCGGCGTTTTGAGTGCCGTGTCTCTTCCGCTGGACTACCGGGGCATCCACAGATTCGAAGGTTGCCCCCCGACCCTGTTGAACTCAAACATACCGTGTCTAGGTACCCTCGTGCATGCAGTACCCCGCCGGAACGAGGAGCCACGTGAGCGCCGCCGACGAGCAGGCACAGCCGCTTGAGACCGATATGCCCCAGATCACTCGGATTGTGATCGCCGAGGACGAGGCGTTGATCCGTCTTGATCTCAAGGAGATGCTCGAAGAGGAGGGTTACACCGTCGTCGGCGAGGCCGGGGACGGGGCCACGGCGGTGCGGCTGGTGGAGGAGCTGAAGCCGGATCTGGCGATCTTCGACGTGAAGATGCCGGTCCTGGACGGGCTCTCCGCCGCGGAGCAGATCCATGAGAAGCACCTGGCTCCCGTGCTGATGCTGACCGCGTTCTCGCAGCGGGAGCTGGTGGACCGGGCCCGCGATGCCGGGGCGATGGCGTACATCGTGAAGCCGTTCTCCAAGGCGGACCTGGTGCCGGCGATCGAGATGGCCGTTTCTCGGTACGCGGAGATGCGCACGCTGGAGCAGGAGATCGCGGACCTCTCGCAGCGCCTGGAGACCCGGAAGCTGGTGGACCGGGCGAAGAGCGTGCTGCAGACGAAGTTCGGGCTGAACGAGCCGGCTGCCTTCCGGTGGATCCAGAAGACGTCGATGGACCGGCGCATGACGATGGCCGCCGTCGCCGAGGCGGTCATCGAGGAGGGCGAGGCCCAGGACCGCAAGAAGGCGGACGAGGGCAAGCCCACCGAGTAGGACGGCATGGCGAAGGGCCCGGCAGATCGTTCTGCCGGGCCCTTCGGCGTGTGCGGGATCAGTCCTCGCCGAGGTACGCCTTCCGCACGGACTCGTCGTGCAGGAGGTCGGCCCCGGTGCCGCTGAGGACGATGCGGCCGGTCTCCATGACGTAGCCGCGGTCGGACAGCGAGAGCGCCGCCTGGGCGTTCTGTTCGACGAGGAGGATCGTCGTGCCGCTCGACTTCAGCTCGACGATCGTCGCCATGATCTTCTGCATCATCAGGGGCGACAGGCCCATCGACGGCTCGTCGAGCATCAGCAGCTTGGGCTGGGACATCAGCGCCCGGCCCATCGCGAGCATCTGCTGTTCGCCGCCGGACAGGGTGCCGGCGGCCTGCTTGCGGCGCTCGCCGAGGATGGGGAACAGGGTGTAGGCCCGTTCCACGTCGGCCTGGATGCCGGCGGTGTCGCTGCGCAGGAAGGCGCCGAGGAGGAGGTTCTCCTCGATGGTCATGCGCGGGAAGATGTGCCGTCCCTCGGGGGAGTGGGCGAGACCGAGGGCGACGATCTTGTGGGCGGGGACGGTCGCGAGGTCCCCGCCCTCGAAGGTGATCCGGCCGGCGGTGGGTCTGAGCAGGCCGGAGAGGGTGCGCAGGGTGGTGGTCTTGCCGGCGCCGTTGGTGCCGATGAGGGTGGTGACCTCGCCCTGGTTGACGGTGAAGCTGATGCCCTTGACGGCTTCGATCTTGCCGTAGGAGACGCGGAGGTCCTCGACCTCCAGGAGCGCGGTCACTTGGTGTCCTCCGGTGTTGCGGTGGTGCTGTCCTCCAGCGGGGCGCCGAGGTAGGCGGTGATGACGCGCTCGTCGTTCTGGACGGTCTCGCGGTCGCCCTCGACGATCTTCTGGCCCTGGACGAGCACGGCGGTGCGGTCGCAGAGGTTGAAGATGAACCGCATGTCGTGCTCGATGACGAGGATGGAGATGCCCTTGTCGCGGATGGCGAAGACGAGTTCCTCGGCGGCGCGGGTCTCCTGGGGGTTCATGCCGGCGGTGGGTTCGTCGAGCAGGAGGAGGCCGGGGTCGGAGGCGAGGGCGCGGGCGATCTCCAGCTTGCGCTGCTCGCCGTAGGGGAGGTTGCGCGCGAGGTGGTCGGCCTTCTCGGCGAGTCCGGTGAACGCGAGGAGTTCCATGGCCCGCTCGCGGCTCTCGGCTTCGGCGCGGTGGTAGCCGGGGCCGCGGAGGATGGCGGAGAAGATGCCTTCCTTGGTGCGGGTGTGGCGGCCGACGAGCACGTTCTCCAGGACGGTCATGTTGGCGAAGAGCCGGATGTTCTGGAAGGTGCGGGCGATGCCGGCCTGGGTGACGAGGTGGGGCTTGGGCGGCAGGACGGTGCCCCGGTAGCGGACCTGGCCCTCGGTGGGGACGTAGAGGCCCGTGAGGCAGTTGAAGAAGGTGGTCTTGCCGGCGCCGTTGGGGCCGATGAGGCCGATGATCTCGCCCTCGCCGACGGTGAGGGAGACGTTGTTGACGGCGGTGAGGCCGCCGAAGCGCATGGTGACGCCGGTGACGTCGAGGATGGGCTCGGTGGACCTGGGCGTGTCGGCGGGGGGCGTCTCGGTGGTGGTCATCGGGTCGGTCACGCCCCTGCCTTGGTGAGTGCGGTCGGCTCGCCGGTGGGCTGGGCCGGGATGGCGGCCTCGTGGAATTCGAGCTGCTGCCGCCGGTTGGGGATGAGGCCTTCGGGGCGGACGCGCATGAGGACGATGAGGGCGGCGCCGAAGGCGAGGAGCTGGTAGTCGGAGAGGAATTCGAGTTTCTTCGGGATGAGGAAGAGGAGGGTGGCGCCGGCGAGGGGCCCGCTGATGGTGCCCATGCCGCCGAGGATGACGGCGGCGAGGAGGAAGGCGGAGTTGGGCGGGAGGGCCTCGGCGAAGGTGTACTGGTCGGGGGTGACGGTGTAGCTGACGTGGGCCTGGACGGTGCCGGCGAGGCCGGCGAGGCAGGCGCCGAGGGCGAAGGCGAGGAGCTTGAGGCGGAAGCCGTTGATGCCCATGGCCTCGGCGGCGGTCTCGTCCTCGCGGATGGCGACCCACGCGCGCCCGATGCGGGAGTTGCCGACGCGCGCGAAGACGAGCACGACGAAGGCGGTGACGAGCAGCATCAGCAGGTAGTAGTTGGAGAACCGGCCGAGTTCGATGGCGCCGACGCTGTGGGACTCGCCGAGGTTGAAGCCGAAGATCTCCAGGTCGGGGATCCGCGGGATGCCGTTGGCACCGTTGGTGACCTTGGGGCCGGTGGTGCCGTTCAGGTTCTGCATGGTGATGCGGAAGATCTCGCCGAAGCCGAGGGTGACGATGGCGAGGTAGTCGCCGCGCAGCCGCAGGGTGGGGGCGCCGATGAGGACGCCGAAGATCATCGAGACGGCGGCGCCGGTGAGCATCGCGGCCCAGAACGGGAACTGGACGTGGATGGGCGAGGCGGGGGAGCCGGAGACGAGCGCGGCGGCGTAGGCGCCGACGCCGAGGAAGGCGACGTAGCCGAGGTCGAGCAGGCCGGCGAGGCCCACGACGATGTTGAGGCCGAGCGCGACGGTCGCGAAGATCAGGATGTTGGTGGCGACCGAGGTGTACTGGTCGCTGCTCTGGGTGAACGGGAAGCTGGCGGCGGCGGCGAAGGCGGCGCCGGTGGTGACGGGCCGGTGCTTGACGGTCAGCGCGCGCAGGCGGGCGACGAGTCCGGACCGGGTGAGGGCGGCGGCGACGAAGACGGTGAGGAGCAGGTAGCCGGTGAAGAGCTCGCCGTAGTCGGTGTCGACGCCGAAGGTGATGACGAACAGGCCGGCGCCGAAGGCCGCGACGATGATCAGGACCTCGACCCAGGAGGGGAGTTGGCGCGGCGCGGGCAGCGGCCGGTCGATCTTCCCCAGGCGCAGCCAGGTGTTGGCGAGGTGGCCGAGCTGGACGAGGAGGACGGCACCCGTGGCGATGGCGAGGCCGCCGGCGAGGGCGGTCATGACGGGGGCGACGGGCTTGTCGGCGGGGATGGCGTGGGCGCCGATCCAGGCGACGGGGGCGACGGGGACGAGGATGAAGAGCCGTCGGTCGAGGATCTTCAGCGGGACGGCGGTGCGGCGGTCGAGGGGGAGGCCGAGGGCGCCGGCGAGGCCGAGGATGCCGCCGGCGGCGAGGACCCAGCCGCCGGGTTCGAGGTTGGCGAGGCCGCCGAGGTCGACGGAGATGGCGGTGACGGAGAAGACGGCGACGGCGAGGGCGCCGGTGGCGGCGTACAGGACGGCGTTGTGGGTGCGGCCGGGGGCGGCCCAGCGGAGGCCGGGGGTGCCGTGGGTGGCGAGGAGGAGGACGAGGGTGAGGAGTCCGGCGACGAGGGCGAGCCACTGGAGGCCGGCGGGGGAGCCGTAGTAGGTGAGGTCGCCGGGGAAGTCGGAGGTCCACGTCCAGGACATGGCGGCGGAAGCGGCGGTGGCGAGGGCGCCGAGGCCGGTGAGGGCTGCGGCGGCGCGGGCCGGGAGGGGGATGACCGGGCTGGTTTCGGTTCTGGTGGTCATGGTGGTCACGCCCTGTCCGCGACGCGCTCGCCGAGCAGGCCCTGGGGCCGGACGAGGAGCACGAGGATGAGGAGTACGAAGGCCCAGACGTCCTTCCAGGCTCCGCCCCCGAAGAGGCTCATGCCGGGCAGGTGCTGGATGTAGCCGGTGGCGAGGCTTTCGGCGAGGCCGAGGGCGACGCCGCCGAGCATGGCGCCGTAGATGTTGCCGATGCCGCCGAGGACGGCGGCGGTGAAGGCCTTGAGGCCGAGGATGAAGCCCATGCGGAAGTCGACCTGGCCGCTGCGCAGTCCGTAGGCGACGGCGGCGACGGCGGCGAACGCGGCGCCGATGGCGAAGGCCATGACGATGATGCGGTCGGTGTCGATGCCCATGAGCTTGGCGGTGTCGGGGTCCTGGCTGGTGGCCTGCATGGCGCGGCCGGAGCGGGTGCGGGTGACGAACCAGCCGAGGGCGAGCATGCAGAGCGGGGCCGCGGCGATGAGGAAGAGGTCGCTGGGCTGGATGGTGACGGAGCCGAGGCTCAGGGGGTCGCCGGGGATCTTGGGGAAGACGCGGGCCTTCTTGGCGTCGGGGTAGAAGGAGAAGACGAGCTGCTGGAGGAGGATGGACAGCCCGATGGCGGTGATGAGGGGCGCGAGGCGGGGTGCGCTCCGCAGGGGCCGGTAGGCGAAGCGTTCGGCGGCGACGGCGGTGAGGGTGGAGACCAGGATGCCGGCGATCAGCATCAGCGGTAGGGCCAGCCACATGGTGGTGCCGCCGGGGAGGGCGAGGTAGGCGGTCAGGGCGCCGAAGCCGCCGACCATGACGATCTCGCCGTGGGCGAAGTTGATGAGCTGGACGATGCCGTAGACCATCGTGTAGCCGATCGCGACGAGCCCGTAGAGGGCTCCGAGGATCAGGCCGTTGGCCAGCTGCTGCGGTAGGTCGTGCACCGCTGGGCCTCCGTTGTGCGTTCGGGTGTCCGCGTGGGGTGGGTGGATGTGGGCGCGCGCGGGGGCACTCGTGGCGCCCCCGCGCGGTTGGTGCTGGTGAGGAAGGTGGCTCGGCTCCGGGGCCGTGGCTCGGCTCCGGGGCCGTGGCTCGGCCGTGGGGCCGTGGCTCGGGCGTCGGGCCGCTGGCTCAGCGGCTCGGTCGCCGGCTCAGCCGTTGAAGGTGCCGGACTTCTCCACGTCCCACTTGCCGTCCTTGACGGTGTAGACGGTGAGCTGCTTGTTGGTGGTGTCGCCGAACTCGTCGAAGGAGACCTTGCCGGTGACGCCGTCGAAGGAGATCTTCTGGACGGCGTCGACGACGGCGGCGCGGGCGTTCGAGGGGACCTTGCCGCCGTTGGCGTTCACGACGTTCTTGACGGCCTCGATGATGGCCCAGGCGCTGTCGTAGGAGTAGCCGCCGTAGGTCTCGAACGGGTCCTTGTAGCCGGCGGCCTGGTAGTCCTTGATGAAGGTGGCGGCGGTGGGGAGCTTCGCGACGTCGCCGCCGACGGCGGTGGCGAAGTCGCCGGTGCTCTTGGGGTTGAGCTTGATGTAGTCGGCGCTCTGCATGCCGTCGCCGCCCATGAGCGGGATGTTGAGGCCGGCCTCCTTCAGCTGGAGGGAGAGCGGGCCGGCGGCGGGGTACTCGCCGCCGTAGTAGACGGCTTCGGCGCCGGAGCTCTTGACCTTGGTGACGATGGCGGAGAAGTCGCGGTCGTCGGGGTTGACGTGCTCCTCGCCGGCGACGGTGCCGCCGAGCTTGGTGAACTCGCCCTTGAAGGTGGCGGCGAGGCCGGCGCCGTAGGTCTTCTGGTCGTCGATGATGAAGACCTTGGTCTTCTTCGAGTCGGTGTAGAGGAACTGGGCGGCGAACGGGCCCTGGACGGCGTCGGTGGTGGCGGTGCGGAAGTAGCTCTTGAAGGGGCGCTTCTTCTCGCCGGTGGCCCACTTCTCGCCCTGGGAGAGGGCGACGCCGGTGTTGGCGGGGGAGATCTCGACGAGGTTGGCGTCGTTGAAGATCTGCTGCATCGACTGCGCGACGCTGGAGTTGAGGGGGCCGACGACGCCGAGGACGGTGTTGTCGGCGACCAGCTGGGTGGCGTTCTGCTGGCCCGGGGCGGGCTTGGCGGTGTCGTCGAGGGCCTTGATCGCGAACTTGACGCCGGGGACCTCGTTCGTCTCGTTGGCCTTCTTGACCGCGAGATCGACCGAGTTCTTGATGCCGATGCCGATGGCGGAGAGGTCGCCGGTGAGCGGGGCGTCGACGCCGATGGTGACGGTGGTGCCGGAGCCGCCGGCGCCGCCGTCGGCGGACTTCTTGTCGCCGCGGGAGCCGCACGCGCTGAGGCTGAGGGCGGCGATCACGGAGATGCTCACGACAACTGCGGAACGATGACGCACGGGGGTCCCCTTCGGTACAGGAAGGCGCCGCGCCGTAGTGGCGGGAGCCGGGATGCGCGGTGGCCTGGCCCAATCAGGGTGGCGCGGTGACTGGCCGTGACTCTAGGCGCCATGGGGCGGCTCGGGCAGTGGTGCAGCGAGGCTGTGATTCTCTTGTTATGAGCACACGTAGCATTTGTCTCAGCATGTGGTCGTTCTGATTCGACCGACCCGGCGGCGGCGGGCGTTTACTTGCTGGTGGAGCGATGTAAGGGCCAGAAATGGGGGTTGCTGCTGGCTGTACCGATAATCGAACAACGCCGTCCGGTGTGCATGTTCCGGGCGTACTCGTCCGGATTTCGGACAAACGATGGCATGCGAAGGCGCTCCGGCTCCCTGTCGGGCTTCGGAGTGGCCGAATGCTCGGATTTCCTAGCTGTTACGCAGCGTTACGGATGGGGGATTTCCTGACGCGCGTCCGGATATGCCACCGCCCCCTTGTCTGGACCAACGCCTGCCCACGATGGCAGAAGGTCAAACAAGGGGGCGGACAAGGGATTTGACGAGGCATCTGCCCTGGCCGGACGCCGTCAAGGGCGCCCGACGGGCCGTCAGAGGTCGCGCAGCATGCAGGTCAGCCGGCAGCTGGTGACCCGGCGGCCGGTGTCGTCGGTGATCGCGATCTCGTACGTGGCGGCGGTGCGCCCCTTGAAGACGGCCGTCGCGACGCCGGTGACCAGCCCGGACGTCGCCGAGCGGTGGTGGGTGGCGTTGAGGTCGACGCCCACCGCGTACCGGCCGGGGCCCGCGTGCAGCATCGCGCCGATCGAGCCCAGCGTCTCCGCCAGCGCCGCCGACGCGCCGCCGTGCAGCAGTCCGTACGGCTGCTGGTTCCCCTCGACCGGCATCGTGCCGACCACCCGGTCGCCCGAGGCCTCGACGATCCGGATGCCGAGCTTCTCGCCGAGGTGGCCGCCGGAGAACGTCTCCGGGCTGACGCCGAGCTTGGCGAAGTGGTCCAGTACGTCCTGCGGGACCTTCAGGACGGGGGCGGTGCCGGGGGCCGCGTCGGTCATGGGGGAACTCCTGCCGCTCGGGGGTCACGGGTCGTGCTGGTGGTGCTGGCCGTGCTGACCGTGATCGTACGACCGTCCTACTCGACGGTAGTGACCGCGGCCCGCCGCTCCGCCCCGCGCGCCGCACCCGCGTCCGTGCGCGCCGCCTCCCACGGCCCGCGCGCGTCGTACTCCCGTCCGGCGCGCCCCGTTTTGTCGGCGCCGGGCCATAGGATCGGTGGCCGGTAGTGGAATCGGCAGGAACGGACGTTGACGTGGCTACGCAGAGTACGGACAAGGGCGCGACGGGTGGCGGTGGGGCCGGCCGGCGGCCCCGGCTGATGCTGCTCGACGGGCACTCGATGGCCTACCGGGCCTTCTACGCCCTGCCCGTGGAGAACTTCAACACCTCCACCGGCCAGCCCACCAACGCCGTCTACGGCTTCGCCTCGATGCTCGCCAACACCGTCCGTGACGAGCAGCCCACCCACCTCGCGGTCGCCTTCGACCTCTCCCGCCAGACGTTCCGCTCCGTCGAGTTCCCCGACTACAAGGCCAACCGCGCCAAGACGCCCGACGAGTTCCGCAGCCAGATCGGCCTGATCGGCGAACTGCTCGACGCGATGAACGTCCCGCGGCTGACGGTCGAGGGCTTCGAGGCCGACGACATCATCGCCACCCTGGCCACCGCCGCCGAGGCGGCCGGCTTCGACGTCGACATCGTCACCGGCGACCGGGACTCCCTCCAGCTGGTCACCGAGCACGTCACCGTCCTCTACCCGACCAAGGGCGTCTCCGAACTCACCCGCTACACCCCGGAGAAGGTCGCCGAGAAGTACGGCGTCACCCCGCGCCAGTACCCCGACCTCGCCGCCCTGCGCGGCGACCCGTCGGACAACCTGCCCGGCATCCCCGGCGTCGGCGAGAAGACCGCCGCCAAGTGGGTCAACCAGTTCGGCTCCTTCGACGAACTCGTCTCCCGCGCCGACGAGGTGAAGGGCAAGATCGGCGAGAAGCTGCGCGAGCACCTCGACTCCGTCAAGCGCAACCGCGTCCTCACCGAGCTCGTCCGCGACGTCGAACTCCCGCTCGGCGTACCCGACCTGGCCCGCGCCTCCTTCGACAAGGCCGCCGTCGGCACCCTGATGGAGTCGCTGGAGTTCCGCAACGCAAACTTCCGCGACCGCGTCTTCGGCATCGACCCGGCCGGCGGTTCGGAGACCGCCGAAGCCGAACTCGCCCCCGGCGTCGAGGTCGACGGCGAACTGCTCACCGACCCGGGCACGCTGGCCTCCTGGCTGCGCGAGCACGCCGCCGACGGCAAGACGCCGGTGGCGCTGGCCGCCGTCTACCAGTGGGCGCTCGGCTCCGGCGAGGTCACCGAAGTCGCCCTCGCCGTCGGGGAGACGGCCGCCTGGTTCGACCCGGCCCTGCTCGCCGAGGAGGACGAGCGGGCCTTCGCCGCCTGGCTCGCCGACGCAGCCGCCCCCAAGGCCCTGCACATCGCCAAGCAGGTCATGCGCGCCTTCGCCGAGCGCGGCTGGACGATCGAGGGCGTCGTCGCCGACACCGCCCTCGCCGCCTACCTGGAGAAGCCCGGCCGGCGCACCTTCACGCTGGAGGTCCTCGCCGAGGAGTACCTGGCCCGCTCGCTCACCCCCGCCGCCCCGGCGGCCGAGAGCGGCCAGCTCGCCTTCGACGCCCCCGAGGAGGACCCGGCCGCAGGCGCCCAGGCCCTCATGCTCCAGGCCCGCGCCGTCCTCGACCTCGCCGCCCTCTTCGACACCCGCCTCGCCGAGGTCGGCGCCGTCGAGCTCATGCGCGACATGGAACTGCCCATCGCCGCCCTGCTCGCCCGCATGGAGCGCTACGGCATCGCCGCCGACCGCGACTGGCTCACCACGCTGGAGACGCAGTTCGCCGCCGAGATCCAGCGCTGCGTCGAGGAGGCGCACGCCGCCGCCGGGCACGAGTTCAACCTCGGCTCGCCCAAGCAGCTCCAGGAGATCCTCTTCGGCGAGCTCGCCCTCCCCAAGACCAAGAAGATCAAGACCGGCTACACCACCGACGCCGACGCCCTCACCTGGCTCGCCACCCAGACCGACAACGAACTGCCGGTCATCCTGCTGCGCCACCGCGACCAGGCCAAGCTGCGCACCACCGTCGAGGGCCTGCTCAAGACGGTCTCGCCCAAGGGCCGCATCCACACCACCTTCAACCAGATGGTGGCCGCCACCGGCCGGCTCTCCTCGCAGGACCCCAACCTGCAGAACATCCCCGTCCGGACGGAGGAGGGGCGCGCCATCCGCCGCGCCTTCGTCGTCGGCGAGGGCTACGAGTCGCTGCTCACGGCCGACTACTCCCAGATCGAACTGCGCATCATGGCCCACCTGTCGGAGGACGAGGCCCTGATCGAGGCCTTCGCCTCCGGCGAGGACCTCCACACCACCGTCGCCTCCCAGGTCTTCGAGGTCCCGGGCGGCTCGGTGGACGCCGAGATGCGCCGCAAGATCAAGGCGATGTCCTACGGCCTGGCCTACGGGCTCTCCGCGTACGGGCTCTCGCAGCAGCTCGGCATCAAGCCGGCCGAGGCGCAGGGCCTGATGGACACCTACTTCGAGCGCTTCGGCGGCGTGCGCGACTACCTGCGCCGCGTCGTCGACGAGGCCCGGGCCACCGGCTACACCGAGACCCTCCTCGGCCGCCGCCGCTACCTGCCCGACCTCAACAGCGACAACCGCCAGCGCCGCGAGATGGCCGAGCGGATGGCCCTCAACGCCCCGATCCAGGGCTCGGCCGCCGACATCGTCAAGATCGCCATGCTGCGCGTCGACGACGCCCTGCGCGAGGCCGGCCTCACCTCCCGGATGCTGCTCCAGGTCCACGACGAAATCGTGCTGGAACTGGCCCCGGGCGAGCGCGAGCCGGTCGAGGCGATCGTGCGCGAGCAGATGGCCGGCGCCTACCCGCTGCGCGCCCCGCTCGACGTCTCCGTCGGCGTCGGCGCCAACTGGGAGGCCGCCGCGCACTGATGCCCTAGCGGCGGGCCCGGACGCGTCACGCGTCCGGGCCCGCCGCTATTCTCTGCGCGATCATCGTGCGAGGAGCGGGGGGAGCGGCAGTGGCCGATTCGGGGACGTGGTTGCGGAGACCGAGGGTGGTGATCCCGTCCGCGGGCGCGGCGGCACTGCTGCTCGTCGGCGGGTCGGTGTGGGCCCTGTCCGGCGCGGACGGCGTGACGCCGACGGCGGTGGCGACGGCGACCGCGAGCCCGACCGCGAGCCCGACCGCGAGCCCGACTGCGACGGCCACCGCCACGCCGACGCCGACGCCGACACCGACCGAAGCCTCGCCGTCACCGCAGCCGTCCGCGACGGAGACGCCGACCCCCGCAGCAGAACCCACGAGCGAGGCCCCGGCCCCCCTCACAAGGAAGCCGACGGGCCCCCCGGCGCGCCCCAGAACGGCCGACACCCCCACCCCGAAGCCGAAGCCCGCGGACCCGAAGCCCCCGACCGCCCAGGACCCCCACACCATCCCGCCCGTGCCCTGCACCGACTGCACGACGACCCCGCAGCAACCCGACCCGTACCGAACCTGCGCCCATGACCCGGCAGGCCGGGTCATCACGTGCAGCCCCACCCAGACCGGCATCCCGATCCCGCGCCCCCCGGCCCCGGCGTTCACCCCGGGCTCCGTGCACTGACCGGAGCCGGCGGGCCCGGACGTCGTCAGACGGTCTTGAGGGTGCCGCCGTCGATGACGTGGTCGGCGCCGTGGATGTTGGCGGCGCGGTCGGACAGCAGGAAGGCGACCAGGTTCGCCACCTCCTCGGGCTGGGTGAGGCGCCCCGAGGCGATGCCGAACTGCCCGGGCAGGCCCACGAGCAGGTCGCCGTGGCCCAGTCCGGACGCGGCGGCCACCTTGCCGCCGAAACCGTCCGGATCGGTCCACACCGGAGTGGCCGTGGGGCCCGGGGAGACGGTGTTCACGCGGACACCGCGTGGCGCCAGCTCCTCGCTGAGACGCTTCCCGAACTGGTTCAACGCCGCCTTGGCCTCCGCGTAGCCGATCGGCGCGCCGGTGGGCATGCGGGCGTTGATCGAGGAGATGTTCACGATCGCGCCCTTGCGTTCCAGGATGCTGGGCAGCGCCGCCTTGGTGGTCCACACCGCACTGAACAGGTTGAGGTCGAAGACCGTCCGCCACTGCTCGTCGTCGACGTCCAGGAACCCGGCCAGGGACAGGTTCCCCGTGTCGCCGCCCACGTTGTTGACGAGGAAGTCGATCCCACCGACCGCGGCGAGCGTCTGATCGACCATCGACCGTGCGCCGTCGCGGGCGCTCAGGTCGACGGACACGGCTGCGGCGGCGACCTTCTCCAGCTCGGGGGTGACGGTTCGGGCGGCACCCACCACGCGGACCCCCTCCGCGGTCAGGGTCCGAGCGATCGCGAGGCCGATGCCGCGACTCGCTCCGGTGACCAGAGCGGTCTTCCCGCTGATGTCGAGATCCATGATCTCTCCCCCGTTTCTCGTACGACGGATTCTTGAACTTGAGGTCTAAAATCAGGGCGCAAAAAAGCCGCCCCCGAGGCGCTGCGGCTCAGAGGCGTGCCAGGGCCGTGTCGATGATCTGGAGCAGGACCGGCCGGTCGAACGTCTTGGCCATGACCCGCAGTCCGGCGAGGGTGGTCTGGATGAACAGCGCCTGCGCCCTGGCGTCGACGTCCCGGTCGACGTCACCGTCCCGCTGCCCTCGCTCGATGCGGGCCGCGAACAGCTCGACCATGCGCTCCTCGATGCGGTGCACCGTGCGGGTGGCCTCCTCGTCCCGCCCGCCGAGCTCCTCGACCGTGTTCTGTGCGAGACACCCGCGACGGACCGGCCCGTCCAGGTCCATGTCCACGAGCAGCACGAGGTAGGCGTGAATGCGCTCCTTGGCGGTCCCCGGCCGTGAGAGGAACTCCTCGGTCACCTCCGAGCCCGTCCGCCCGTAGAGGTCCAGTGCCTTGGTGAACAACTCCCGCTTGGAGCCGAAGGAGTGGTACAGGCTGCCCTTGGCCACTCCGGTCGCCTCGGCGAGATCGGCGGGGGACGTGCCGGCGTAGCCCTTGGTCCAGAACGTCTCCATCGCCCGTGCGATGACCACGTCCGGTTCGAAGCTCTTCGGCCTGCCCATGCCGCTACCGTAGTGAATATTTGACCTGCGGGTCAAGTAATCGGACCGTGTGCCGGTCCTCGGCGCGGGCGGAGACGCGGTTTCCGACATAACGTCGGAAAGCAGGCGCGTTCGAGGCGGGTAGCATGCGCTCAACGTCCCTTCTGGTGCCAGGAGTTGGCATATGAGCACACTGATCGTGGGGTCGCGGGCCAGTCACCTGGCGCGGGCTCAGGTCAGGGAGTTCCTGGCGCCGCTGCGGGAGCGCTTTCCCGACGTGGCCTTCCGCCATCGGGTGATCACGGAGGTCGGTGACCAGGACCGCCGGTCGGCCCTCCGGGAGGTGTCGGAGCGCGGCGGCGGCTCCGCCTTCTCGGTGAACCAGGTGAACGCCCTGGTGTCCGGTCAGGTCGATGTGATCGTGCACTCGCTCAAGGACCTGCCGACCGCGAACCCGCCCGGCCTGGTCCTCCTGCCCCCGCCGCGCCGCGCGGACGTGCGCGACGCGCTGTGCGGTTCGAGGTTGGCCGACCTCCCCTACGGCGGCAGGGTCGGCACGTCCGCGTCGCGCCGGATTGCTCAATTGCTCCACGCCCGGCCGGACGTGGTGCCGGTGGAGATCCGGGGAAACGTTCCGACCAGGCTCGGCAAGCTCCGGACCCACCAACTGGACGCCGTGGTCCTGGCCGCTGCCGGTATCAAGCGGCTCGGCCGCGACGAGGAGATCAGCGAGATCCTGCCGATCGGGCTGTTCCCCCCGTCGCCGGGCCAGGGCGCGCTGGGCATCCAGATCCGCGAGGACAACGGGCTTGCCCGCGAGATCCTGGCCGGTTCCGGCGACCCGGCGACCGACGCGGAGGTACGGGCCGAGCGGGCGATGCTGGCCGAGCTGCACGGCGGGTGTTCCGTGCCGGTCGGCGCCTTCGGCAAGGCGGATGGAGACGCGCTGACCCTGCACGGGCAGGTCACTTCCGTGGACGGCGGGCGGCAGGTGGAGGCCTGGCTCTCCGGCCCGTTGAGCGAGCCGGAGAAGCTGGGCGTGCAGGTGGCCGGTCTCCTGCTGGACCGAGGCGCGGAGGACATTCTGGCGGAGGTCCGGGTCGCGGTCTGAGGTGGGCATCCGGGCCGGGAGGCGTCGGTGTGGGCGGTGAGGCGGCGGCCGGTATGGCACGGCCTGCCCAACGGCGCATCGCGGCAACGGGGTTCTGTGGAGATCCCGGGTCACGGTCGTAGAACGTGCCCGTCCCGGAGCGGGGGCCGGGCCGCTGCGCAGGAAGTCGGTGGGGGCGACTTCCTGTGGGTGGCGGCTTGGGTGCGGCAGTGGGTGAGGGCGGGTTTGAGGCGGGGGTCCGGGGTGGGGGTGGTGGTGAGGAGTTCGCCGGCGGTGACGAGGGTGGTCCAGTAGTGGGTGGGGTCGCCGGTGCCCGGGCGGGGGTTTGTGGCGGCGAGGGAGAGGTAGGCGGCTGTCAGGTTGCCGGTGGTGAACCAGCGGGCCAGGCCGTGTCGGTGGCCTGCGCGGATGCCGCCGAGGGCGTCGATCGCCGTGACGAAGAGGTCGATGATGGCGAGCTCGCGGGCGTCGTGTTCCTTGGGGATGTCGAACACGCCCAGGGCTTCGAGGAGTTCGCCGGTGTCGGCTTCGGAGTTCGGGCGGGGGTCGGCGAGCAGGGCGTCGAAGCAGTCGTCGAGCCGGAGTCGGGTGTCGGCGGACGGGACTCCGAGGGCGCCGCAGACTGCGCGGGCGGCGCGGAGGGGATCGCGGGTGCGGCGGGCGAGGGCGGCGTAGACCTCGGCGGGGGTGGAGCCGGCGTCGAACAGGTGCCGGGCGAGGGTGGAGAGGCGCATCAGGTGCCTTCAGGCGGTGAGGAGGACGGAAGCGGGGTAAGGGGCGATCAGCGCCCAGACGAACTTGCCGACCCCACCGGCTCGGGGGCAGCAACCCCACCTCTCGGCCAGCTCGTTGACGAGTAGCACCCCACGCCCGTGCTCGTCGTCGGGCGTGGGGGAGTGGAGCGACGGGCGGCGGGTGCCGGCATCGTGGACTTCGAGGCGCAGGCGGTCGCCGATGAGGGCGAAGCGGACCTCGACGAGGCGGTCGGCGGGCGCGTCGGAGTGCTGGACGGCGTTCGCGAAGAGTTCGCCGAGGAGCAGTTCGGCGATGTCGGAGTAGCGCTCGCCGAAAGGGAGGGCCGAGAGGTATGCGCGCAGCAACTGTCGTGCGACGGGCGTGGATTCGGCCCGGGAGTCCAGTCGGGCGGCGAACGTGCGGGGGCGGTGGGAGACGAGCATGGCGAAGTTCCTCAGGGGGCGGATGAGGGAGCGCGAGGGTAGTGCGCAATCACGCTGCGCATGCGGCGGTTGCACCACAGCGCCGTTTCGATGGGTAGTGATCCGGCTACCCAGTGCATCCACTCTCCTTTAGGCTTCCGAGCTGTTCAACTTGTCCAAGCTGATTGATTGGTAGGGCGAATCGCTGTGAACAAGAGGGAGCTTGACCCGCAGGCCTCCCCGGCGGCCGAGTTCGGGGCGCTCCTCCGCACGTTGCGCGAGCAGTGGGGGTGGACGCAGGAGCACCTTGCAGGGCTTGTCGGGTGCACGTCGTCGCACATCTCGGCCCTTGAAAATGGTCGGAGAAAAGCAACTCGTCGCATTGCAACTGAACTGGACAGGGCGTTCGGGCAGGGCGAGCAGCTTCTGGCGGAATGGGGCAAGTCGGGCCAGCGAATCCTGTTCGAGGGCTTCGAGGAGTATCTCCGCGAGGAGTCGAAGGCTGCGGCCATGCGGCTGTTCGAGATCAACATCATTCCGAGCCTCCTGCAGACCGCTGCGTACGTTCGGGCGTATCAGGGGGCGCTGGTCGGTCGGGGTGCCTCTTCGCAGCAGGGGGCCGACGAACGAACCGAACTGCTACTCCACAGGCAGCAGATTCTTGATCGCGACCCCGCGCCGCTCATCCACGCGGTCATCGACGAGGGGGCGCTACGGCGGTCCATCGGTGGCAGCGACGTCATGGTCGAGCAACTGCGGCACCTGGAGGTCCTTGCTGCTCGGCCCCGCGTCCTCCTTCAAGTCAGCCCGTTCTCACTGGGTGAACTCAGGCCGTTCGCGCATCCAATTACGTTGCTCACCATGCCGAACAGGGCCATGGTTGGCTATGGGGAGACGCAGAAGAGGGGCTTCCTCGAACGCGATCCGGAGACGTTGGCCGACTGGGCCAGTCAGTACGATCACCTCCAGGTCGAAGCGTTGTCCCGGGCGGCGAGCGTCGACTTCATTCGAGAAGTGCGGAAGGGTTTTGATCATGGATGACCTGCGCAGCGCCGTTTGGCGCAAGAGCTCGTACAGCGCTCAGCAGGGACAGTGCATCGAGGTGGCGATCGGGGGCCGTGGTGGTGTGCCGGTCCGTGACTCCAAGGACCCGCAGGGGCCGGTGCTCGTCTTTCCGGCCCCCGCTTGGGCGTCGTTCCTCTCGGGGCTTCAGGTCGGCGACTTCTCGGAGCGGTAGCTCCGTCACTTCCTCGCGTTGGTGCGGCGGGTGGGTTCCGCCGTGGTCGGGTCCTCCGGCCAGGGGTGGCGGGGGTAGCGGCCTCTGAGGTCTGCTCGGACGGCGTGGTAGCCGTTTTGCCAGAAGTTCGCCAGGTCCCCTGTCACTGCGGCGGGGCGGCCTGCGGGGGAGAGCAGGTGGATGGTCAGCGGGACGCGGCCGCCGGCCAGGGCGGGCGCAGCCGTCCAGCCGAAGAGTTCCTGCAACTTGACTGCCAGCACTGGGCGTTCGGTGGTGTAGTCGACTCGTATCTTCGAGCCGCTGGGGACGGTGATGCGCTCGGGGGCGAACTCGTCCAGGCGGCCTGCTTCTCCGGTGGCCCAGGGGAGTAGACGCTGGAGGGCAGACGTCGTGTCGATCCTCGCGAGGTCGGCGCGGCGGCGGGCGCGGGAGAGTTCGGGTTCCAGCCACTCCTCCGCGCGTTCGAGGAGGGCGTCGTCGCTCACGTCCGGCCAGGGGGTGCCGATCGCCGTGTGCAGGAAGGCGAGGCGTTCGCGTAGGCCGGGGGAGGGCCAGGTCAGGAGGGCGCTCACGCCCTCGCGGGTCAGGCCGTCCAGGAGGGCGGTGCGGACCAGCGCGGGGTCGGGGCGGTTCAGCGGCTTCTCGGAGAGTTCGATCGCGCCCAGGGATTCGACCCGGCGGGAGACCACCTCGCTCCGTCGGGTGTCCCAGTGGACCTCCTCCCGGGCCGTGAGCAGCGCCGTGCCTGCGAGGCGGGCGGTGTCCTCGTCCAGCGCCGCGCCGTGCAGGATGCGGGCGGAGTGTGAGCCCGCCGGGCGGTCGGCGACGGCTACGGCGAGCCAGGGGAGGGCGCCCAGCGTCGTGCCGGGGGCGAGTTCGGCGGCCGTTCCGGACGCCATCAGGTAGGGGCTGCGCTCGCCGGGGGCCGGCTTCTCGATCCGTGCGCGGGCGATTCGTTCGGGGAAGGCCAGGGCGACCACCAGGCCGGCGGCGGTCGCCTCGGGGAGGTCGGTGGCGGGCTCGTCGGAGGTGGCGCGCTGCAAGCGGCGGACTTCCTCGCGCCAGCGGCCCGCGTAGGGGTCGCCGGACGTACGGACCGTCCGCCATACCGCCCCCAGGTCGTCGCCCAGCGCGCGCGGCGGCTCCTCGGACAGCAGTGCGACCACCTCGGCCGCTCGCCGCGCACCGACCGCGGGGGCGCCGTCGACCAGTGCCCGGGCGAGCCGGGGGTGCAGCCCCGTCCGGGCCAGGCGGACGCCGCGCGCCGTCGCCCGGCCGTCGGCGTCCACCGCGCCCAGCGCCTGGAGCGTCTGCCGGGCGGCGGCCGTCGCGCCCGCCGGGGGCCGGTCGGGCAGGGCCAGGCCGCCGGCGTCGGGGTCGCCCCAGCAGGCGGCCTGCAGAGCGAACGGGGTGAGGTCGGCGAGGGCGATCTCGGGCGTGGGGAAGCGGGCGGCGAGCGCGTCCTCGGCCTCGGCCCAGCAGCGGTAGACCGTGCCCGGGGCCTCGCGACCCGCTCGCCCGGCCCGCTGCCGGGCGGCGGCGAGCGAGGCGCGGACGGTGACGAGGGCGGACAGGCCGCGGGCGTGGTCGGTGCGCGGTTCGCGGGCGAGTCCGGCGTCGACCACGACCCGGACGCCGGGCACGGTGAGCGAGGACTCGGCGACGGCGGTCGAGAGCACGACCCGCCGCGACGGGGACGGGGTGAGCGCGGCGTCCTGGACGGCCTGCGGGGCGCGGCCGTGCAGTTGGAGGACGTCTGCGGACAGGCCGCCCAACTGCCCCGCCACGCGCGCGATCTCGCCGACTCCGGGCAGGAAGCAGAGCACGTCCCCCTCCTGTTCGCTCAACGCCCGCCGCACCACCGCCGCGACGTGGTCCAGCAGTGCCGGGTCGACCCGCGTGCCGTGCGCCGGGCGGACGGCACGCGGCGGCGGTGCCCACACGACGTCGACCGGGTGGGAGACGCCGTGCGCCTCCACGACCGGTGCGCCGCCGAGGAGTTCGGCCCAGGCCTCGGTGTCGGAGGTGGCCGAGGCGCAGACCAGCCGCAGCTCCGGCCGCAGCGTCTCCCGGACGTCCAGCAGGAACGCGAGCGCGGTGTCGGCGTCCAGGTGCCGTTCGTGGCACTCGTCCAGGACGACGACGTCCACGCCCGGGAGCTCCTGGTCGCGCTGCAACCGTTGCAGCAGCACGCCGGTGGTGACGACCTCGACGACCGTCGAGGGTCCGACGCGACGCTCGCCGCGCACGGTGTGGCCGACCTCGCGGCCCACGGACGAGCCGAGCAGCCAGGCCATCCGCCGCGCGGCGGCCCGTACCGCGAGCCGGCGCGGCTCGGCGACCAGCACCCGTCGGACCGGCCCGCCGGAGAGCAGGCCGGCGAGCGCCAGCGGCACCAGCGTCGTCTTGCCGGTGCCGGGCGGCGCGGCGAGCACGGCGGTGCCGACGTCGTCCAGTGCGTGGTGCAGTGCCGGCAGCGCGGTGCGGACGGGGAGCTCGCGCCACGAGGGGTTCACCAAGGCGTCAGCCCCGCTCGGCCACGAAGATCGCGGTGCCCGGGATCAGCCGCCCGCGCAGCGGGGACCAGCCGCCCCACTCCTGCTCCAGGCCGGCCGGCCACTCCGGCTCGACCAGGTCGAGCAACCGGAATCCGGCGCCGACGAGTTCGCGGACCCGGTCGCCGATCGTGCGGTGGTGCTCGACGTAGCTGGCGCGCCCCTGTTCGTCCTCCTCGACGTACGGGGTGCGGTCGAAGTAGGAGGCGGACGCGGTGAGGCCCTCGACGCCGGGCTCGTCGGGGAAGGCCCAGCGGATCGGGTGGGTCACCGAGAACACCCAGCGCCCGCCGGGCCGCAGCACCCGGTGCACCTCGCGCATCAGGCGGGCGGTGTCGGCGCTGAACGGCACGGCGCCGTACGCGGAGCAGGCGAGGTCGAAGGAGCCGTCGGCGAAGGGCAGGACGGCGGCGTCGGCCTGGACCACCGGGACGGGGGTGCCGCCGCGGCCGAGGTCGATCCGGCGGGAGTGCTGGAGCTGGCGGAAGGAGATGTCCAGGGCGACCGGCCGGGCGCCCCGGCCGGCGAGCCAGCGCGAGCACTGGGCGGCGCCGGCGCCGAGCTCCAGGACGTCCTTTCCGGCCACCTCGCCGAGCAGCCGGGCATCGGCCTCGTCCAGGCCCTCCGGGCACCAGGTGAAGCGGTCGTCGCCGAGGAACTCGCCGTGCTCGTCCTGGTACTCGTCCGCGTTGCGGTCCCACCAGTGCCGGCTGGCGCGGCTGCTCTCACCGGCTCCGGCCTGGCGCCTTACCGCGTCGTCGCCGTCGTCGTCAAGATCGTGAAGCTCGGACTGGGGGGTGGTGGCCACGGTGATAATGCCCATCGCGTAGGGTGTGGTGTGCGGAAGCGCCGCTGCCGCGAGACGGCCCGAGAGGGTTCGGATCCAGGCGGTGGCATCCGGGGAGTAGGGCCCCTGCGGGCGCCGCCGTGAGGCGCGCAATCGGAGGATATGGCCTGATCCGTACCAGGCTCCACCGTCTTGCCGCTCTTGGCGTTGACCGTGCCTGGTCGTCCCCGTATGCTACAAGTTGCGCTGCGGGCCTGCGCGCCTCGGACGGAGCAGGTCGCGCTCGCATCTGTCGAAGACCCCACGGTCGCAAGACGGACGCCGGTTCTCGTTGTCTACGGGAAGCCCGGTGCGCCGTGTTCTTGGCTGTCCGGCTTTCGGTGGGAGCGATACGGGCCCTCCGCGTGGCATTACCTACGACTTTCATGTCCGTACCGGAGCCCTTTTCCTAATGACGAGCCCCACCGACTCCTCCCTCAGCACCACCCCGCAGGTCGCGGTCAACGACATCGGCGACGCGGAGGCCTTCCTCGCCGCCATCGACGAGACCATCAAGTACTTCAACGATGGCGACATCGTCGAGGGCGTCATCGTGAAGGTCGACCGTGACGAGGTCCTCCTCGACATCGGTTACAAGACCGAGGGCGTCATCCCGTCCCGCGAGCTCTCGATCAAGCACGACGTTGACCCGCACGAGGTCGTCGCCGTCGGTGACAACATCGAGGCCCTGGTTCTCCAGAAGGAGGACAAGGAGGGTCGTCTCATCCTGTCCAAGAAGCGCGCTCAGTACGAGCGTGCCTGGGGCACGATCGAGAAGATCAAGGAAGAGGACGGCATCGTCACCGGTACCGTCATCGAGGTCGTCAAGGGTGGTCTCATCCTCGACATCGGCCTCCGCGGCTTCCTCCCGGCCTCGCTCGTCGAGATGCGCCGCGTCCGCGACCTCCAGCCCTACGTGGGCAAGGAGCTCGAGGCCAAGATCATCGAGCTGGACAAGAACCGCAACAACGTGGTCCTGTCCCGCCGTGCCTGGCTGGAGCAGACCCAGAGCGAGGTCCGCCAGACCTTCCTCACCACCCTCCAGAAGGGCCAGGTGCGCTCCGGCGTCGTCTCCTCGATCGTCAACTTCGGTGCCTTCGTGGACCTGGGTGGCGTCGACGGCCTGGTGCACGTCTCCGAGCTGTCCTGGAAGCACATCGACCACCCGTCCGAGGTCGTCGAGGTCGGCCAGGAGGTCACCGTCGAGGTTCTCGACGTTGACATGGACCGCGAGCGCGTCTCCCTGTCGCTGAAGGCGACCCAGGAGGACCCGTGGCAGCAGTTCGCCCGCACGCACCAGATCGGTCAGGTCGTCCCGGGTAAGGTCACCAAGCTGGTTCCGTTCGGTGCGTTCGTCCGCGTGGACGAGGGCATCGAGGGTCTGGTCCACATCTCCGAGCTGGCCGAGCGCCACGTCGAGATCCCGGAGCAGGTCGTCCAGGTCGGCGACGAGATCTTCGTCAAGGTCATCGACATCGACCTCGAGCGTCGTCGCATCAGCCTCTCGCTGAAGCAGGCCAACGAGGCCCTGGGTGCCAACCCGGCCGAGGTCGAGTTCGACCCGACCCTGTACGGCATGGCCGCCTCCTACGACGACCAGGGCAACTACATCTACCCGGAGGGCTTCGACCCCGAGGCGAACGACTGGCTGCCCGGCTTCGAGAAGCAGCGTGAGGAGTGGGAGCGCCAGTACGCCGAGGCGCAGGCCCGCTTCGAGCAGCACCAGGCCCAGGTCATCAAGAGCCGCGAGGCCGACGCCGAGGCCGCTGCCGAGGGTGGCGACGCCGTCGCCGCTGCCGCCGGTGGCTCCTACTCGTCCAGCAGCGACGAGGGCTCCGGCGCTCTCGCCTCGGACGAGGCCCTGGCCGCCCTGCGCGAGAAGCTGGCCGGCGGCCAGAGCTGATCGCAGCCTGAGGGCTAGGTAGCAATACCGAAAGCGGGACCCCTGCTCGGATCACCGGGCGGGGGTTCCGCTTTTTGCCGTGCGGGACCCGGTGATCTTTCGAGTGCGCGATCTTAAGTGTGCTTTATGTGAAGGAAATTGTGAGATGGGGCTCATCGCCCGTCCCTAGGCCGGCGTCCCGGTTGCGCCTACATTGAGGAGAACTGCCCGAAAGGCTCTCCTTTATGCACAAGCCTTCCGCCGCTGCCGCCGACCTCCGGGTCCGCGGGCGGCTCGCCGCCCTCGGGCGGTTCTGCTTCCGGCACCGGCGCTGGGTCCTCGGCTTCTGGGCCGTCGTCCTGGTCGTCGGGGTCCTGATCGGGGGCCGGGTCTTCGAGGGGTCGGTCGCCGGGGCCTCCTCGGCCAGCTCCGAGGCCGACCGCGGCAGCGCGGTCGCCACCGCGGCCGATCCGGCCCGGGGAGTCGTCACCGCCGTCGTCGACGGGAGGCCGGTGGACGACGGGGCGGTACGCGCGGCCGTCGCCAAGGCCACCCAGGAGATCGCCGCCCTGCCCGGCGTCGCCTCCGCGAACGACGCCTACGGGCCGGGGCCGGCCGCCGCCGCGCTGCGTTCCGCCGACGGGAACGCGAGTCTGGTGACCGTCCGCATGGCCGACACGAGCACGGGCGCCCAGGCCGGCGCCGTCACGCAGCGGCTGGCGGCGCTGAACGGCACCGGCGGCGCGCACGTCACGGTGGGTGGTGACCTCGTGCTCCAGCAGGAGGTCAAGAAGCAGACCGAGCGGGACACCCGCTTCGGCGAGATCGTGACCCTGCCGCTCACCCTCGTCGTCATGGTGCTGGTCTTCGGCGGCCTCGCCGCGGCCAGTCTGCCGGTGATCGGCGCGGTCGCCTCGGTGGGCGGGGCGCTGCTGGCCATGTTCGGCTTCAGCCGGATCATGGACATCGACACCAGCGTGCTGCCGATCGCCACCGTGCTGGGGCTCGGGCTCTCGATCGACTACGCGCTGCTCATGGTGAACCGTTTCCGCGAGGAACGCGGGCTCGGCGCCGGCATCGCCGCCGCCGTCGAACGCACGGCCGCGACCGCCGGGCGCACCGTCGCGTTCTCCGGGCTGACCGTCGCCGTCGCGCTCTCCGGCCTCTTCGTCTTCACCAGCCCGGTGCTCGGGGCCGTCGCCGCCGCCGGCGTGAGCGTGGTCGTGATCGCCGTCGCCGCGGCGCTCACCCTGATCCCCGCGCTGCTCGGCTTCGCCGGCTCGCGGATCAAGGCGCCCGCCGCGCCGGTGCCCGACGAGGGCTTCTTCAGCCGGACCGTCCGACGGGTCCGCAAGCGGGCGGTGCCCGTCGCGCTCGCCTGCACGGCGCTGCTGATGGCGGCCGGGGCGCCGTTCCTGCACGCGGAGATGCGCAACTCCGGCGCGGCCGTGCTGCCCGCCTCCTCGGCCGGGCGGCAGGTCGCGGACGTGATCGACCAGCGCTTCCCGCAGGTCGCCGCCGCGCCGATCACGGTGGTGGTCGAGGGCGGGGCGCCGGTGGCGCAGGCGTACGCGGACGAGGTCGTCGCCAAGCTGCCCGGGGTGAGCGGGGTGCGGGCGGTCACGCCGGTGAGCGACTCCGTCTCGACGATCGACGTGCTCGTCCACGGGGACCCGCAGGGCGGGACGGCCAAGCAGGTCGTCGACGAGCTGCGGGCCGACCGCGGCGGGCTGAAGACCTACGTGACCGGCGGCGCCGCCTCGGTGGTCGACTTCTCGAACGAGCTGACCTCGCGCGGGCCCTGGGCGCTCGGGCTGGTCGCGCTCGGGACGCTGGTGCTGCTGTTCCTGATGACCGGCTCGGTGGTGATGCCGGTCAAGGCGCTGCTGATGAACCTGCTCTCGCTGGGCGCCTCGCTCGGCGCGCTCACGTTGATCTTCCAGGACGGCTACTTCAGCGGGCTGCTCGGGTTCAGTCCGACCGGCGGGCTGGAGACCTTCATCCCGGTGCTGGTCTTCGCGTTCGCGTTCGGGCTGTCCATGGACTACGAGGTGTTCCTGCTCGCCCGGATCAAGGAGCTGCACTCGCGCGGCTACAGCTGCGCGAAGGCCGTGGAGCTGGGCGTGCAGCGCAGCGGGCGGATCATCACCTCGGCGGCGCTGCTGATGGTGATCGTCTTCGCCGGGTTCGCGCTCGGGGACATGCTCATGGTCAAGCAGATGGGCATCGCGCTGGCGGTCGCCGTCGCGGTGGACGCCACGCTGGTGCGCTGCCTGCTGGTGCCGGCTGCGATGAGCCTGTTCGGCGAGTTCAACTGGTGGGCGCCGGCGCCGCTGCGGCGGCTGCACCGACGCTTCGGGCTGAGTGAGCACGTCGAGCTGCCGCCGATCGCGCCAGCGGTGATCCCGGCGCAGCGTCCGGAGCTCGTGGGCTCGGGGACGGGCCCGGCGCCGGCGGCGCAGTAACGGGCCCGGCGTGGCCGGCCCGGTGCCGGGGTCTCAGCGCAGCCGGCTCAGCAGGGCGACGCTCGCGCGCAGGGTCTGCCGCTCCTCGGGGGTGAGGCGGTCCTCGATGGCGGCGGCGATCTGCGCCTCGCGGCGGGCGCGCTGTTCGAGGAGGGCGTCGCGGCCGGCCCCGGTGGCGGTGACGAGCAGCTTGCGGCCGTCGGTGGGGTGCGGGCCCTGGGTGACCAGGCCGGCCTCGGTGAGCAGGGCGACGGTGCGGGCCATCGACTGGTGGCGCACGCGTTGGTGCTCGGCGAGCTCGGCGACGGTGTAGGCGCGTTCGTCGCGGACGAGGAGGCCGAGGACGGCGGCCTGGTTCTGGGGCAGCTCGTCGTTGTCGCGCAGGGAGCGGACCAGGCTGCCGAGGGCGGCGCGCAGGTCGGCGGCGAGTTCGAGGGTCTCGGGGGCCGGACTGTTCATGGCACAAGCCTACCGGGAATCTGTGCAGCAAAACTGTGTAGCCGTGCTGTGTAGTTTCGCTGTATTGTTTTTCCATGCGAATCACCAAGTTCGGACACGCCTGCGTACGCCTGGAGCACGACGGCACCACCGTCGTCATCGACCCCGGAATGTTCACCGACCCCGGCGCCCTCGCCGGGGCCGACGCCGTCCTGATCACCCACGAGCACATGGACCACTTCGAGGAGTCCCGGCTGCGCGCCGCCCTGGAGGCCGACCCCGCCCTGCGGGTGTGGACCAACGGCGCGGTGGCCGCCCAGCTCGACGGCGTGGCGCAGCGCGTCGGCGTGGTCGGCGAGGGCGACGCGTTCGAGCTCGGCGGGCTGGAGGTGTCCGTGCACGGCGAGTGGCACGCGGAGATCCACCGGGACGTCCCGCTCGTGAAGAACATCGGCTTCCTGTTCGGCGGCCGCCTCTTCCACCCCGGCGACGCGCTCACCGTGCCGCCGCACGCCGTCGAGACGCTGCTGCTGCCGATCGGCGCGCCCTGGAGCAAGGTGGGCGAACTGGTCGACTACGTCCGCGAGGCCGCCCCGCGCGTGGCGGTGCCCGTGCACGACGCGGTGCTCAGCCCGATCGGGCTCGCCGTGCACACCCGCCTGGTCGGCGAGGACGGGCCGGGCGGTGCCCGGCTGCGAGCGCTGGGCGAGGGCGAGAGCCTCGACCTCGGCTGACCGCCGGGAGCATGGCGCCGGTAGCCTGGCGCCATGCTGAAGATCGGACTGACGGGTGGCATCGGCGCCGGCAAGAGCGAGGTGTCCCGGCTGCTCGCCGCCCACGGCGCGGTGATCGTGGACTCCGACGTGATCGCCCGCGAGGTGGTCGCGCCCGGGACGGCCGGACTCGCCGCCGTGGTGGCCGAGTTCGGCTCCGCGGTGCTGCGGCCGGACGGTTCGCTGGACCGCCCGGCCCTCGGTGCGATCGTGTTCGGCGCCCCGGACCGGCTCCAGGCGTTGAACGCGATCGTCCACCCGCTGGTGCGGGCCCGCTCGGCCGAGCTGGAGGCCGCCGCCGCGCCGGACGCCGTCGTCGTGCACGACGTGCCGCTGCTCGCGGAGAACGGGCTCGGCCCGCTGTACGACCTGGTCGTCGTGGTCGACGCGGCGGACGACGTGCGGGTCGCGCGGCTGGTGGAGCTGCGAGGCATGACCGAGGACGAGGCCCGGGCCCGGATGGCCGCGCAGGCCACCCGGGAGGAGCGGCTCGCGATCGCGGACATCGTGATCGACAACAGCGGCCCGCTGGAGGACCTGGCGCCCCGCGTCGCCGAGGTGTGGTCGCGGCTGCGGCCCCGCGGCTGATCAGACGGCTCCGGTGATCAGACGGCCTCGGCCGGCACGTCGGCGGTGAGCGGCAGACGGGCCCGGACGGCGAAGCCGCCCTCCGGGGTGGGGCCCGCCTCCAGGGTGCCGCCGAGGTCGTCCGCGCGGGTGCGCATGCCGTCCAGACCGTGCCCGCCGGAGGGCAGACGGGGGTCCTCGGCGCCGTCGCCGGGGGAGTTGACGACGGACAGGCGCAGCCCGTCCGCGCGGATCCCGACCGTGACGGCGACGGTGGCGGCGGGGGCGTGCTTGTGCACGTTGGTCAGTGCCTCCTGGACGATCCGGTAGGCGGCGTACTGGACGGCGGGGCTCGGTTCGGGCCCGCCGTCCGCCGGGCCGTCGACGTTCAGCCGTACGGACAGGCCGGCCCGGCGGGACTCCCCGACGAGCGCGGGCAGTCCGCCCAGGGACGGGCCCTCGTCGGACGCGGGCGTCAGCACGCCCAGCAGTCCGCGCAGTTCGGTGAGGGCCTGCAGGCCGAGGGCGCGGATCAGCCCGAGGGTCTCCCTGACGACGGCCGGATCGTTCGGCGCGGCGACCTGGCAGGCGCCGGCGTGCAGGGTGATCAGCGAGACCCGGTTGGACACGACGTCGTGCATCTCCCGGGCGAGCCTGGCCCGTTCGGCGGCGGCGGCGCGTTCCTCGGCGTGCTGCCGGGCGGCCTCCAGGAGGCGGTTGCGGTCCGCGAGCAGGTCGACGGCGCGGGCGCGCTGGTGGGCGGTGAGGCCGAGGGCGAGCGGCACGGCGCCGTAGACGAGGGGGTCCTCGATGATGTTGGCGAAGTCGTTCAGCGTGCCGAGGTCGCCGAGGTCGAACGGGATGAGCAGGCGGATCTCGGCGAGGACGGCGATCACGAGGAGCGCGTGGGTCCGGCCGCGCCGGGCGGAGAACCCGTAGAGCGCGACGGCGAGGGGGAGCTGGCCGCCCAGCAGGGTGAGCGCGGTGACCGTGGCCGGGGCGCGCCAGCGGAAGGCGAGGGCGAGCGCGCCGATCGCCAGCAGGCCGGCGTTGAGCCCGGGGGAGGAGGTCGGCCCGACCTCCGGGTCGCCCGCGGCGAGCGGGACCAGGATCAGCAGGGCGAGGACGGTCGGGGCGAGCGCGACGACCGGGGCGGGCAGCCGGACCGGCAGGCTCACCAGCATGGTGGAGCGGTGGGCGGCCCGCAGGCCGGGAACCGGGTGGTCCCCGGGCTGCTGGTCGGTGGGCTGGCGCATGGGGGCATGCTTCCACACCGGGGTTCCGGCGGGCCCTGGATTGCGTTCGCCCCGGAAGCGACCATGGGGGGATGACTGATCATCTTCCCTCCGGGAGCCCCGCCGCGCCGGTCGAGGTCGTACGGCTGCCGCAGTACACCCGCGCCGACCAGGACGAGATCCTCGGGCCCGGCGACGACCCCTACGGCGTGGCGCACACCGGGCTGACGTTCCTGCCCAAGGAGATCCACTTCGGCGTCCGGTCCGCCGGGGGCCGGCTCGTCGCGCACACCGGCCTGCTGCCGCTGCCCCTCACGATCGGGAGCGCGGACGTGCCGGCCGTCGGCGTCGGGGGCGTCGCCGTCGCCGCCGACCGGCGCGGCGGCGGCCTCGCGCGCGCCGTGGTCGGGGCCGCCCTCGACCACGCCCGCACGCTCGGCCCCGCGTACGCCCTGCTGTTCTGCCGCCCGCCGCTCGTCGGCCTCTACGGGCGGCTGGGCTTCCGGGAGGTGCCCGGCGAGGTGACGGTCGAGCAGCCCGGCGGGCGGCTCGCCGTGATGCCGCTGCGCACGATGTGGGCGCCGCTGCGGGCGGGTGCCGCCTGGCCGGAGGGGGCGGTGCGGCTGCGGTCGCTGCCGATGTGACGGGCCGGCGCCGGGTGGGCGGGCGTCAGGCCCCGGCCCCGGCGCGCTCGGCCGCGGCGGCCCGCTCGACCGCGGCGGCGGCCAGGGCGCGGATCATCGCGTGCGGGCGGGTGCCGTCGCCGGACAGCTCCGGCTGGAACAGCGAGGCCAGGAAGAAGGGGTGGTCCGTCAGCTCCAGGATGCGCACCGAGCCCGCGTCGTCCGTGCCGCTGAACCGCAGCCCGTGCTCGCGCAGCCGGTCCAGGTAGTCGGCGTTGAGCCCGTACGCGCAGTGGTAGCGCTCCAGCGTGCGGGTGGTGCCGAGGACGCGCTCGGCGAGCGTGCCGGGGGTGACGGTGACCGCGCCCTCGTGGCCGACCAGCGAGCACGCGAGCGGCGCGATGACCTGCTCGTCCCGGTCCGGGTCCTGCTCGGCGTGGACGGCGTCGCCGATGCCGCAGACGTGGCGGGCGAACTCCAGCACCGCGTGCTGGAATCCGGCGCAGGTGCCGAGGAACGGGATGCCGAGTTCGCGGGCGGTCCGGACGGCGGCCAGGGCGCCGTCCTCGCTGCGGTAGGGGCTGCCGGGGAGCAGCCAGATCGCGTCGAAGCCGTCGAGGGCGCCGGGCGCCCCGGCGTCCTCGGTGGGGATCCAGTAGGCGTCCAGGTCGAGCTGGTCGCGGGTGGCGAGGGCGTCGAGCAGACCGGGGATGCGGGCGTGCGAGCGAACGGCGGGGGAGCGGTCGCCGACCAGGGCGATGCGCGGGGTCTGGTAGGTCATGCGGCTATCCTGGCCCGGCACCCGAGATCAGCGCCAACGATGATTTCTTACCTCTCGATCAGATCGGCTGATGAGACTGTGGATCCCCAGCAGCTGCGCACCTTCGTCACCGTCGTCCGCCTCGGCTCGTTCTCCGAGGCGGCGCGCGAGCTCGGCTACACGCAGTCCGCCGTCTCGCAGCAGATCGCCGCGCTGGAGGCGGACCTCGGGGCACCGCTGCTCGTCCGCCGCCCGGTCGGGCCGACCGAGGCGGGCGGGCGACTGCTGGAGCACGCCGCGCCGCTGCTCGTGCGGCTGGAGGCGGCGCGCGCCGACGTCGCGCGCCTGGCCGGTGCCGCGAGTGCCCGGCTGGTGATCGGCGCCACCCCGCTGGCGCTCGACACCGCGGTCGGGCGCGCGCTCGGTGAGGTGCGCCGGACGTACCCGCGCGCGGAGGTGGACGTGCGGGTGCTCGCCCAGGACGCGCTGCCCGCGCTGGTCGCCACCGGGGACGTCGACCTCGCCCTCGTCGACGGGCTCGCCGCGCCCAGCGACCCGCTGCCGCTGCCCGACGTCGGCCCGCTCGGCACCGTCGCCGTGGCCGAGCAGCCGGTCGTCGTGGCGCTCCCCGCCGGGCACCCGCTGGCCGGCCGGCCCGGGGTCGCGCTCGCCGACCTGTCCGCCGCCCGCTGGCTCGACGCCCCCGACCTCACCCCGCCGCCCGCCCGCCTGCGGGCGGCCACCGGCACCGACGGCTTCCGCCCCGCCGCCCGCTACCGCGGCACGGACGTGCACGCCCTGCTCGCGCTCGTGGCCACCGGCCACGGCCTGGTGCTGCTGCCGCCGTCCGCCCTCGCCGCCGCCCCCGGTGTCGTCGGGGTGCCGGTCACGGCGCCGCGCCTGGTGCACCGCACCGAACTCGTGCACGGCAGCCTGCCGGAGGGCCCGGCGGCACTGCTGGCCCGCGAGTTGACGAGCCGGCAAACTCTTACCGAGTAGTTCACGTCCTGGGGCTGACGGTGTTCGTGGTGGCGCTGCTGTCATGGGCACAGTCGCCCGGCAGCCGGCCGGGCCGGCCCCAGGAGAGAGCCTCCATGATCATTCGTCAGCGCCTGACCGTGGTCGCCGCGGCCACCGCCCTCGCCGCGGCCGGGATCGCCGCCGGGACCGGGACCGCGCAGGCCGCTTCGCACCCGTCCGCGCACGAGTCCGGTGCCCGTGCGGCCGGTTGCTCGCGCGCCTACCTGCCGCTGCCCGACCCGTCCTGCACGCCGGGCGCGTACAACCCGGCCGTCACCCAGGCGACCATCCAGAAGACGATCTGCGTCTCCGGCTGGACCGCCACCGTGCGCCCGCCGGCGAGCTACACCAACGCCCTGAAGGTGCAGCAGATCGCGCAGTACGGCTTCTCGGACACCGATCCGGCCGACTACGAGGAGGACCACTTCGTCCCCCTGGAGCTCGGCGGCGCCCCGCGCGACCCGCGGAACCTGTGGCCCGAGCCGCGGTACGGCAACGAGCCGGCGCAGAGCAAGGACACCGTCGAGAACCGGCTGAAGAAGGCGGTGTGCGGCGGGCAGGTCACGCTCGACGCCGCGCGCAGAGCGATCGCCTCCGACTGGACGACCGCGCTGAGCCGCCTCGGTCTCTGACGGCCGGCCGCACGTGGTGACGGGCCGGCCCGTCCGGTCCCCTGTGCCGGACGGGCCGACCCGTCGTGCCCCGGGATCGCGCCCGGGGCGGTCTTCGTGGGCTGCTCAGCAGCCCGGGAGGGCCTCGCAGAGCGGGGCCGTCATGCCGGTGGCGACGTACTTGTCGTCGGGGGCCGTCCAGGCCTCCTTCGGCTGGGCGCCGGCCTTGGCGGTGGCCCAGACCGACAGCTCGCTCACCGTGCCGCCGGCCACCACGACGTACTCGTGCAGCGTGACGACGGTGCCGTCGGGCTGCGGGACCGTCACGGCCGCGGCGAAGTACGGGACGTCGGCCCCGCCCGGGGCGGTCACCTTCACGGTGGCGTTCGGAGCGGTCTTGGCGCAGTCCTTGACGGCCGCGGTGAGGTGCTCCTCGGCCAGGTTGGTGAGCTGCTTGGTGCCGCTGCTGTGGGTCGGGTCGCCCTCGAAGAGCAGGGTCTGCTGGGCCGTCCAGTGCTCGCCGCCGAAGCCGACCGTGGCCTTGGCGGCCGCCGAGCCGGTGAACGTCGACGTGTCGTCCTTGGCGACCTGGGCGTGGCACAGCTCCATGCCCTTGAACACGACCGGACGCGGGACGGGGCTGGCGTTCGCGGCGAGCGGGGCCCAGTGGAGGGTGTCGTCCAGCGGGACGCTCCTGGCGTCCATCCAGGCCTTGGCCGGGATCCGGTTGCCCGTCGACGTTCCCGTGGCACCGTCGGCGGGAGTCGCGGCGGTGGTGCTCCCGGTCGCCGGAGCGGCGGTGGAGGCCGGGGCCGGGGCGGTCGTCTTGGCCGCGTCCTGGCCGCCGTTGTCGGGACCGCAGGCACTGAGGGCGCCGAGGCAGAGCAGGGCCGTGAAGGCGGCGGTGGCCGTGCGGGTGGTGCGCAACTGACGGTCCTCACGTGTCCGGTGTACTGGATCGGGGTCGGGCACCCGGTGGCTCCCGGCCCTGGCGGGCACGCGGCACGGCTGGTCCTTCCCCCGGACGTCCTGCCGGACGGCACCGTGCCCGACCGAGGACTGAGGGGTGCTCAGCTCGGGGGCGGCGCCGACGGCGGTCGAAACTTAGTGCTATCCAGCCATCCCTTGCAAAGTGGGGTACCGGCTGGTAGCCGGGCCTGCCCGGCAGTTGCACCCGCCCGGTGCCGAACGTGTGTGCGCCCGCGGAAGAAGCCATGGCGGGCCGGCGATGGGCACCGCCGTCCGGCGGCCCGTCACGGCCGGGCGGGCCTTCTACCGCCTGGTGACGGGCCGTTGCGGGGAGGGGAGGGCGGGGTCGGGGGTGTCAAGGGTTTCCCCGGCGAAGTTCGTGTGGGGACCAGCTGCCCGGGCGGGCGCCGCTACGCCCGGGTGCCCGGGACGCCGAGCTGGGCGGCGAGCCAGGGCAGGGCCCGGACGAAGGTCGCGGCGCCGGTCTGCCAGGTGTGCTTGCCGGAGCCGACGGCCGTCGTCGTGCGGATGCCGTCCTTCTTCGCCGCGTCGTTCAGCACCTTGGCCGACTCGATCTGGCCGTGCTCCTCGTCGCCCTGGCCGAAGTAGCCGGACACCCCCTGGTACTTGGGGTGGTGGGCGAGGACCGTCACCGGGTCGTGCGCGGACCACGCGGCGGCGTCACCGCCGTAGAGCTCCTGGACGGTGTGGTCCTTGTCGCCGATGTACGGGCCCTTGTCGCCCGAGAAGTCGCCGAAGTGGGTGAAGACCGTGGGGTGTTCGACGGTGAGGTCGAAGGCGCAGGTGCCGCCCATCGACCAGCCGGCCACGCCCCACTTGTGCGGGTCGGTGGCGGCGTTGAAGGTCTTCTGGACGAACGGCGGCACGTCCTTGACCAGATGGCTCTCGGAGTTGCCGTGCGGGCCGTCCACGCACTCGGTGTCCACCCGGAAGCCGCCGGTCGCGTCCACGAAGACGAGGATCGGCGCGAAGCCGTTGTGCTTGGCGGCGAACGCGTCAGCCGTCTTCACCGCGTCGCCGGAGCGGATCCAGTTGTCCGGCGCCGAGAACTCGCCGCCGATCATCTCCAGCACCGGCAGCTTGGGCCGGCTCTGGCTGCGGAACCACGCGGGCGGCAGGTAGACCAGCTCCTGTCGGTGTGCGAAGCCGCTGGCGGTGTCCGGGATGTCGACCTGGACGATGCGGCCGGTCTTCGTCTTCCCGTGCATCGAGCCGAGCTGGGCGAGCGTGATCTGGTCCGGCAGCGGGTCGCCGCTCAGCTCGCCGACCGCGTCGCCGATGGTCGGGTAGTAACCGGTGGCCACGTTGAGGGTGTCGGCCGCCGCGAACAGCGCGAGGACGGCGGCGAGCGGCGCCAGCGCCCGCCGCCACCAGCGGGCGCTGCGCCAGCCGAAGCCGAGCACGCTGAACGCCGCGACCGCCACGCCGCTCCACAGCCAGACGCCGAACGGGATCGGGTCGGTGATGCCGGACAGGGTCAGCACCCCGACCGCCGCGAGCGCGGTCAGCGCCGCCGCCGTCCCGAGTGCGATCGGGCCCCACGTGACGCGCCAGGTCCGGTCCCGCCAGCCGACGGCGGTGACGAACAGGACGACGGCGACGGCCTGCACGGTCCACGGGAACCAGCCGCCGAGCAGCGAGACGTTCATGCGGCGGAGGCTAGGGCGGCGACATGAGAGGGCGCTTAAAGGCTGGTGATCGTCTGATTGCCGGCTGGGAGGTGGCTGGGAGCCCGTCGGGTCCTCAGGGGCGGCGGAACAGCGCGGTGAGCAGGAACGGCACGCCGAAGAGCGGCGAGTCCGCAGCGTGCTCGGCCATCGGACGGATCTCCACCGGCTCGAAGTCCGCGAACAGGGCGCGCAGTTCCTCGGGGGCGTAGGCGAGGCCGCCCTCCAGGCCGCCGACGCGGTAGAGGTCCTCGTCGGGCCGCTCGGAGCCCATCGCGCCGGCGGCGAACGTGCTGAGGACGAAGTGGCCGCCGGGCGCGAGGACCCGGTCGAGCAGGGCGAGGTAGCCGACCCTGCGGTGCGGCGGCAGGTGGTGGAGGCAGCCGGAGTCGAGCACGAGGTCGTACCGGGCGTGCGGGAGCTCGACGTCGAAGATGTTCCCGCGGTGGAAGCGCGGGGCGAGCCCGGCCTCCGCCGCCCGCTCCTCGGCCCACGCGACGGCGGCGGGCGAGAGGTCGACGGCGTCGACGTCGAAGCCGAGCGAGGCCAGGTGCAGGGCGTTGCGCCCCGGACCGCAGCCGAGGTCGAGCGCCCGGCCGCCGGTGGCGACCAGGCCGCGGTCGAGGTAGGAGACGAGGTGCTCGTCCGGCTTCGGGACGAAGAACGGGCGCCCGGCGCTCCGGTCGGCGTAGAAGCCGTCCCACCAGGCGGAGGCGTCGGAGGTCCAGCGGTCGGCGGCCGGGGGGAAGAGGCGGTCGAGGAGGGCGAGGACGTCTTCGGTGGTGCGGATCGTGCGGTTCATGGGGTGGAGCCTAGGCCGCCGCGAGAGGCTTTGACAGAATCAACTCCCCTGGCGGGAAGGGGCGTAGAGGCTCCTGGTGGCGGACTGCCGAGGGGGGTGGTCGGGACGTGCCGGGCGAGGGGCGTGCGGGTGGCGGTGCGGGCGCCAGGGGGCGGGGAGGGCCGCTTCCGGGCGGGGTCGGGAGGTGCCCGGGAACGGCCCCGGATAACGCTTTCGCGACGGACCGCGTCAGCCCGCGAAGCGCTCGCGCAGGGCGCCGAGGCCGGCCGTGAAGACGCCGTGCACCAGGGCCGTCGACGCCTCGCGGTGCTCCTGCTCGACGTCGTACGTCGCGCTCCACTCGACGAACGCGGCGTCGGACTCGGTGACCGGCACGACCCGCAGGGTCGCCCGGTAGGTGCTCAGCTGGAAGGTGCCGTCGGCGAAGGTGTACGTGTAGCTGCGGGCCTCGTCGTCGTAGGCGAGCAGCGTCTCGCCGAGCTCGGTGTCGCCGAGCTCGAAGAGGCGGACGGCGCCGACGGCCGTGCCGCCGAGGTCGTTGCCGCGCCGGCTCGGGGGCAGATCCGGGTGCCACGCACCGAGGGCGTGGAAGTCCCCGATCAGCTCCCACACCTTGCCGGCCGGAGCCTCCACCACCGTGCTGACCGTGGTCCCCGCCATGGCTGTTCCCTTCGTCGCCGGTCCTCGTGCGTTCTCGACCATCTTCGCGCCCACGGAAACGATATGAGGAACGGTCAGGGACATCCGTGCGTTCGGACGGGCGTGGACGATGAACCGGTGACCCTGCGCCCGATCGACGAAGCGGACCTGCCGGTCCTCCGCGCGATGACGAACGACCCCGACGCGCTCGGCGAGTTCCAGTGGTACGGCTGGCGTGACTTCGGGCCCGTCCGCCGGCAGTTCGCCGAGGACGGGCTGCTCGCGGACCACCGCTCGGTGCTCGCGGTGGAGTGCGGGGGCTCGTTCGCGGGCTTCGTCTCCTGGCGGCAGGCGAGCCCGCGGGCGGCGTCGGCGTACTGGAACATCGGCGTGCAGCTGCGCCCGGAGGCGCGCGGCCGGGGCGTCGGCACGGAGGCCCAGCGGCAGCTCGTGGCCTACCTGTTCGCGCACACCCCGGTGATGCGGCTGGAGGCGGACACCGAGGACACCAACGTCGCCGAGCAACGCGCGCTGGAGAAGTGCGGCTTCACGCGGGAGGGCGTCCAGCGGGCCCTGACCTTCCGCGACGGCGCCTGGCGCGACGTCGTGCGCTACAGCATCCTGCGGACGGATCCGCGACCCTAGGGCGCTCCGACCGGCTCCGGGCCGGTGCCGGGGTCGCGGGTGAGCAGGTAGCGGGCGCCGGGGCCGGACGCGGCGGCGCGGTCGGCGGCGTTGTAGAGCGCGCAGCGGGAGAGCGAGAGGCAGCCGCAGCCGATGCAGCCGGTGAGCTTGGCCTTGAGGCGCTCCAGCTCGGCGATCTGCTCGTCGATCCGGCTCTGCCAGGAGGTGGCGACGGCGTCCCACTCGGTGCCGGTGGGGACGCGGTGCTCGGGGAGGCGGTCGAGGGCGACGCGGGCCTCGTCCAGGGAGAGGCCGACGCGCTGGGCGGCGCGGACGAAGGCGACGCGGCGCAGCGTGGCGCGGGTGTAGCGGCGCTGGCCGCCGGCGGTGCGGGTGGCGTGGATGAGGCCGAGGCTCTCGTAGTAGCGCAGGGCGGAGGTGGCGAGGCCGCTGCGTTCGGCGAGCTGGCCGATCGTGAGGAGGTCGTGGCGGGTGGGGCCGTGGCCGGGCGCTGCGGTCATGCGGCCCACTCTATCCGTGGACTTCAAGCGGACTTCAAGGGGCTCCGGAGGGCTCCAAGGGGCTTCGGCGGGCTGCGGGCGGCTTCGGAGGCCCGGTCAGTCGGTGCCGAACCACTCCTCGGCGAGGTCGTCGAGCGTGCGGCTCGCGGGCGCCAGCTCCCTCAGGTACCAGGGCAGGTGGCTGTAGACGTGGAGCAGCGTGTACGCCATCAGCAGGCGGGGCTCGAAGGACCGCCCGTAGGCGGCCGAGAGCCGGCGCAGGAGGGCGCGGTCGCCGCGGGTGGTGAACAGGCCGACGGCGACGAAGTCGTAGGCCGGGTCCCCGATCATCGCGGGTTCGAAGTCGAGCAGGCCGGTGAGGCGCCAGCCGGCCGCCGGGTCGACGAGGAGGTGCTCGCGCATGAACTCGGTGTGGAGCAGGGAGCGTTGCGGTCCGGACGGGAGCCGGGTGGCGGCGAGGAAGTCCGGGATCTGCTCCAGCCAGGCCCCGGACAGGCCGCGTTCGCGCTGGCGGGCCACCGCGCCGGCCCGCTGCCGGTCGAGGAGGGCGGGCCAGTCGGTGGGCCCGAGGGCGTCGGCGAGCGGTGCGGCGTCGAGGGCGTGCAGGGCGGCCAGGGCCTCGCCGCACTCGGCGGCGATGCCGGCGCGGCGGGCCCGCGGCACGCGCGGCCAGGCCGGGGCGAGGCCCTCGCCGCGCAGCCGGGACATCAGCACGTACCGCCAGCCGTTGACGTACTGCCCGGTGGCCCGCAGGTCGGGCGTGGGGATCGGCAGGCGGCCCTGGAGGTGGCGCAGGACGCGGCTCTCGGTGACGCCGTCCTCCGCGCTCGCGGCGGGGAACAGCTTGAGCACGTGCTCGCGGCCCACCGCGTAGACGGGGACGGAGCCCTCGGGGAACCGTTCGAGCGGGAGGCCGCCGAAGCCGAGCCGGTCACAGAGCGCAGCGGCGCCCGGCCGCATCACCGATTCGTCGGGCACGACCGCGTCCCACTGCTCGTCCGTTTCCACCACAGGCAGCACGACAGGACGCTAGGCGTGCGAACGGCCTTGCGGCAAGTGGTTTTCCGGCCGCGGCCGCGGACACCGCCGGCGATCGCTTGACTTCAAGCTGGCTTTAAGTTGCACCATCATCGTCATGACGACGCAGACGACGCAGACGACGAACGAGACCCGGACCGGCGCCCGCTTCGAGGACCTCCCGGCCCTCATGGCGCTGATGACCGGCGACGAGAAGCACGGCCCCGCCGCCACCTCCACGCTGGACGCGCTCTGGGTGCTCTACGACCGGATCCTGCGGGTGACCCCGGAGACGGCCGAGGACCAGGACCGCGACCGCTTCCTGCTCTCCAAGGGCCACGGCCCGATGGCGTACTACGCCGTACTCGCCGCCAAGGGGTTCATCGACCCGGAGGTGCTGCCGAGCTTCGGCGCGTACGACTCCCCGCTCGGTCACCACCCCGACCGCATGCTGGTCCCGGGCGTCGAGATCGCCTCCGGCTCGCTCGGCCACGGCCTGCCGCTGGCCGTCGGCACGGCGCTCGGACTGCGCGCCCAGGGGCTGGCCGATCCTGCGGTGTGGGTGCTGCTCGGGGACGCGGAGTTCGACGAGGGCTCCAACCACGAGGCGGTGGCCTTCGCCGGCGCGTACGGGCTGGACCGGCTGCACGCCGTGGTCATCGACAACTCCTCGGCCACGCACGGCTGGCAGGGCGGCATCGCGGCCCGGTTCGCGGCCGAGGGCTGGTCGGCGGAGACCGTCGACGGCCGCGACCACGAGGCGCTGCACGCCGCCTACACGGCTGCGCACCCGGGCCGTCCGCGGGTCGTGGTGGCCCGCGTCGAGCCCAAGGACTCCTGAGCACTCCCGAGCACACGCGAGCACTCCGAGCACACCCGAGCACGCCGAGCGCCACCGCCGTCACGCACAACCTGCCGACACACAAGGGGACTTCACCGATGGAAACCATGCGCGAGCGCTTCTTCGACGTCACGACCGACCTCCTCGACCAGGACCCGCGCGTCGCCCTCGTCCTCGCCGACATCAGCGCGGCCTCCTTCGCCCCGGCGGCCGGGCGCCACCCGGACCGCGTGATCAACGTCGGCATCCGCGAGCAGCTGCTGATCGGCGCGGCGGGCGGCCTGGCGCTGACCGGGATGCGCCCGATCGCCCACACCTTCGCCAGCTTCCTCGTCGAGCGGCCCTTCGAGCAGGTCAAGCTGGACCTGGTCCACCAGGGCGTCGGCGCGGTCCTGGTGAGCGCGGCCGGCTCGTACGACTGGCCGGCCGGCGGCCGCACCCACATGTCGCCGGGCGACGTCGCCCTGCTGGACACCCTGCCGGACTGGACCGTCCACGTGCCGGGGCACCCGGACGAGGCCGAGACGCTGCTGCGCCACGCCGTCGCGGACGGCGACCGCAACGTGTACGTCCGCCTGTCCGCGCACCGGAACGAGGCGCCGGTGGCCGTCGAGCCGGGCCGGTTCACCGCCGTGCGCGAGGGCTCGGGCGGGGTCGTCGTCGCGGTGGGCCCGATGCTGGACGCGGTGCTGGAGGCCACCGAGGGCCTGGACGTGACCGTGCTGTACGCCGCCACCGTCCGCCCGTTCGACGCGGCCGGGCTGCGCGCGGCGCTGGGCGACCGGCCGGACGTCGTGCTGGTCGAGCCGTACCTGGCCGGGACGTCGGCGAACGAGGCCCACGCGGCGCTGGCCGACCGCCCGCACCGGGTGCTGGGCCTCGGCGTGCCGCGCGAGGAGCACCGGCACTACGGCTCGATCCCCGAGCACCTGGCGGCCTACGGCCTGGACGCGGCCTCGCTGCGGGAGCGGATCGCCACCTTCCTGTGGTAGCCGCAGCCGGTGACTCCGGCGCGTCACACCGCGACGATCGCCACCGCGTCCGCCCCCAGTCGCACCGCCGGGCCCTCCGGCACGGCGGGCCCGAACGCGGCCACCACCTCCCGCCCCTCGCCGCCCAGCGGCAGCACGGCCTCGCCGGGCCCGAGGTTGACCGCCACCCGGTACGGCCCCCGATGGACGACCAGCCACCGCGCCGCCTCGTCGAATCGGACCCGCACCGCGCCCAGGTCCGGATCGGACAGCGCGGGCCGCTCCCGCCGAAGCCGGATCAATCGCCGGTGCCAGTCGAGGAGTTCGGCGTGCGGCCGGCGCCTCGGCTCGGTCCAGTCGAGCACCGAGCGCAGCATGGTGGCCGGCTCCTGCGGATCCGGGACGGCCTCCGCGCTCCAGCCGTGCTCGGCGAACTCCCGGCGCCGGCCGCGCCGGACGGCCTCGGCGAGGTTGGGGTCGGTGTGGTCGGTGAAGTACTGCCAGGGCGTGGCGGCGCCCCACTCCTCGCCCATGAACAGCATCGGCGTGAACGGCGAGGTGAGCACCAGTGCGGCGCCGGCGGCGAGCCGCCCGGGGGTGAGCGCGGCGGAGATCCGGTCGCCGAGTGCCCGGTTGCCGACCTGGTCGTGGGTCTGCAGGTAGCCGAGCAGCCGGTGTCCGGCGCCGGCCGGCGCGAACGGGCGCCCGTGGCTGCGCCCGCGGAAGCCGGACCAGGTGCCGTCGTGGAAGTACCCCCGGGTGAGCGTCCTGGCGACGGAGGCGAGCGGCGCCCGCGCGAAGTCGCCGTAGTAGCCCTGGGATTCGCCGGTCAGGGCGGCGTGCAGGGCGTGGTGGAAGTCGTCGCTCCACTGCGCGTCGAGACCCTGGCCGCCGGCCTCGCGGGGGGTGGTGGTGTGCGGGGTGTTGAGGTCGGACTCGGCGATCAGGAACAGCGGACGGTTGGTGGCCACCGCCAGCTTCTCGACCTCGCCGGACAGTTCCTCCAGGAAGTGCACCGCCCGGTCGTCCACGAGGGCGTGCACGGCGTCCAGGCGCAGTCCGTCGATGCGGTAGTCGCGCAGCCAGGAGAGCGCGCTGCCGATCAGGTAGCCGCGCACCTCGTCGGAGCCGGGGGCGTCGAGGTTCACCGCGGAGCCCCACGGGGTGTGGTGCCGGTCGGTGAAGTAGGGGCCGTACGCGGGGAGGTAGTTGCCGGACGGGCCGAGGTGGTTGTGGACGACGTCGAGGATCACCCCGAGGCCCGCGCGGTGTGCCGCGTCGACGAAGCGCTTCAGGCCCTCGGGCCCGCCGTAGGGCTCGTGGACGGCCCACGGGGAGACGCCGTCGTAGCCCCAGCCGTGCTTGCCGGGGAACGGGCAGACGGGCATCAGCTCGACGAAGTCGACGCCCAGCTCGACGAGGTGGTCGAGGTGCTCGGCGGCGCCGTCGAAGGTGCCGCGGGCGGTGAAGGTGCCGACGTGCAGCTCGTAGACCACGGACCCGGGCAGCGGGCGTCCGCGCCAGCCGGTGCGCGACCAGCGGAACGCGGCGTGGTCGACGGCCCGGCTGGGTCCGTCCGGGCCGTGCGGCTGCCGGGCCGAGCGCGGGTCGGGCATGGGGCGGCCGCCGTCGAGGCGGAACGCGTAGTCGCCCTCCGGCGCCTCGCCGCCCCACCAGCCGTCCCGGTCGGGAAGCCGGTCCAACGGGTGGGGGACGCCGTCGACTTCGACCTCGACCCGGTGGGCGGCGAACGGCGCCCACACCTCGTACGGCCTCACGCCGGACTCCTCCTCGTCAGCAGTGCCACGGGGTACGTCGCCAGCAGGTCCGCGGCCGGCACCGGTCCCGCCGGGTGCGTCCGGTGGGTCAGCTCGTCGGTCCACGGTCCGCCCGCGGGCAGGTCGAGGAAGGTGTCCCGCCAGCCGCCGGCGCGTTCCAGGCCGTACGGGAGGCGGGTGACCGCGGTGATCACGTCGTCGCCGCGGGCGAAGGCCAGCAGGTGGTCGGCGGCGAGGCCGGCGGCGGGCAGCGGCCGGTAGGGGCCGAGCGGGCGGGAGCGCCGCAGGTGCAGGGCGGTCGCGGTGAGGTGGAGCTTCTCGCGGGCGAGGTCGCCGGGGCGCGGGGCGGCGGCGTCGGTGAGCCGGACCGCGAGGGCGCCGAGGTCGACGACGCCCCGGTTGTCGGGGTCGACGAGGGTGTACAGCGGCTCCTCGCTGCCCTGGTAGAGGTCGGGCACGCCGGGCACCGTGAGGTGCAGCAGCGCGGCGGAGAGCGTGTTGGAGCGGGCGTACGGCGCGAGCGCGTGCACCTGGCCCTCGACGCGGGGGAGCAGCCCGGGGTTGTCGTACACGGCGCGGGCGCGGTCTTCCAGGGCGCGTTCGAAGCGGGCGTCGGGGGTGGTCCACGAGGTGTGCAGCTTTGCCTCGCGGGCGGCCTTGAGGAGGGCCGCGACGAGGCGGTCCGGGTCGACGGGCCAGGCGGCGACGAGGGTGTGCCACAGCAGCCAGTCACTGTCCCGGTCGCCGCCGGGCCCGGCCGCGGCCGACCACGCGGCGGCCTCGGCGGCCCACGCCTCGGGCTGCTCGGCGAGCACGGCGAGGCGGGCGCGGGCGTCGGCGCTGCGCTTGGTGTCGTGGGTGGAGAGCACGGTCATGCTGTGCGGCCAGGCGCGTTCCAGGTACCGGCACCAGTCGTGGAAGCCGGCGGGGTGCAGTCCGGGGCGCGCGGGTTCGCCGCCGACCTCGTTGAGGCCGGGCAGGGCGTTCCACCGGTAGAAGGCGGTGTCCTCGACGCCCTTGGCGGCCACGGCGGCGGCGGTCTGGGCGAATCGGGCGCAGAACTCGTCCTTCTCCGCCCCGCGCCCGAGCCCGCCGAGGGCGAGGGCGGCGACGAGGGAATCGGTGGGGTCCGCCGTGCCGTCGAGCAGCTCGCGCAGGTACCCGTCGTCGGCGGTCTCGCCGGGCCGCACGTACGGCCGGTAGACCGGGTAGCCGGTGAGGAGCCGCTCCAGCGAGGCGCGCAGCTGCCAGGGCGCGTGGTCGGCGTGCTCGGGCTCGGCGGCCCCGATCCGCAGCGCGAGCCGGACCAGCCGGTCGACCTCGGCCGCGAGCTCGCCGCGCGGTCCGGTCATCTCGGCCCGGCCGCGCAGGGCCGCGGCGACCGCCGGATGGGGGTCCCGGCAGAGGTCGGCGGGGGTGGCGGGCCCGTGCAGGAACGCCTCGTAGGCCGCGGCCAGCCGGCCCGCGCCCGCGTGGTCGGTGAGCACTCCGTCGATGCGGCGCAGAGCGTCGTACCCGGTGGTGCCGGCGCACGGCCAGTCGGTGGGCAGCCGCTCGTCCCCGGTGAGGATCTTCTCGACGACGGTGTAGGCGCCGCCGGTGGCCGCGGCGAGGCGGGCCAGGTAGCCGCGCGGGTCGGCGAGCCCGTCGGGGTGGTCGATCCGGAAGCCGTCGAGGACGCCGTCGGCGTGCAGCCGCAGCAGCACGGCGTGGGTGGCGTCGAAGACCTCGGGTTCCTCGACCCGCACGGCGATCAGCTCGTTGACGGTGAAGAAGCGCCGGTAGTTGAGCTCGGTGCGGGCCAGGCGCCACCAGGCGAGGCGGTACCACTGGCGGGCGAGGAGTTCGCCGAGCGGCAGGTGCGCGGTGCCGGGGCGCAGCGGCAGGACGTGCTCGTGGTAGCGCAGCACGTCGCCGTCGACGCCGATCCGGCCGAGCTCGTCGCCGAGCCGCCCGCCGAGCAGCGGCAGCAGCACCCGGCCGCGTCCGGGGGCGTCGGCGGGGCCGGGCTGGGCGGCCCAGTCGATGTCGAACCAGCGCGCGTACGGGGAGTCGGGCCCGTCGCGCAGGACCTCCCACAACTGCCGGTTGAGCCGCTCGGGGACGGGCACGGCCATGTGGTTGGGCACGACGTCGGCGAGCAGTCGCAGGCCGTGCCGGTGCGCGGCGGCGGCCAGCTCGCGCAGGGCGGGCTCGCCGCCGAGCTGTTCGCTGATCCGGCCGTGGTCGACGGTGTCGTAGCCGTGGGTGGAGCCGGGGGCGGCCTCCAGCAGCGGGGAGAGGTGGAGGTGGGAGACGCCGAGGGCGGCGAGGTAGGGGACGGCGGCGGTGGCGTCGCGGAGGGTGAAGCCGGGCTGGAGCTGGAGGCGGTAGCTGGCGGTCGGCGCCCAGGACGGCGGGACACTGGCGGCCGGGCGGGTCTGCGCGGGCTCGGCGGCGGAGGTCATAGCTCCATGAGTACCCGGGGGAGCCCGCCGCCAAGACCCGCTGCTGACCCGAACAGGTGACCGCCTGTGGGTTCACGCCGGGCGCTGGAGGACCATGAGCGACCGGTCGGTGAGCCAGAGCGCGTCCCCGGCCTTGACCCGGGGGCCGGTGCCGGGGGCGGGCAGCCGGGGCTGCGCGGTGTCCACGACGACCTGCCACTCCTGCCCGTGGCCGGCGGGGACGGTGAACTCCAGCGGTTCGAAGTGAGCGTTGAACATGAGGAGGAACGAGTCGTCGACGATCCGCCCGCCGCGCCGGTCGGGCTCGGAGATCGCGTAGCCGTTGAGGAAGACGGTGAGCGATTTGGCGTAGCTGGCGCCCCAGTTGCGCTTGGTCATCTCCTCCCCGCTCGGGGTGAACCAGGCGATGTCGGTGAGGTCGTCGTAGCCGCCGGCCTCCGCCGCCGCGCGGCCGGCGGCCGGCCGCCCGGAGACCGGCCGCCCGTGGAAGAAGCGGCGGCGGCGGAACACCGGGTGGTCGCGGCGCAGCCAGATCATCCTCTGGGTGAACTCCAGCAGCCGTGCCTGCGGCCCGTCCTCCTGCGGCCAGTGCACCCAGGTGAGCTCGTTGTCCTGGCAGTAGGCGTTGTTGTTGCCGTGCTGGGTGCGGCCGAGCTCGTCGCCGTGGGAGAGCATCGGCACGCCCTGGGAGAGCATCAGGGTGGCGATGAGGTTGCGCTGCTGGCGGGCTCTGAGCTCCTCGACGGCCGGGTCGTCGGTCGGACCCTCGACGCCGCAGTTCCAGGAACGGTTGAAGGACTCGCCGTCCCGGTTGTCCTCGCCGTTGGCCGCGTTGTGCTTCTCGTTGTAGGAGACGAGGTCGCGCAGGGTGAAGCCGTCGTGGCAGGTGACGAAGTTGATGGAGGCGATGGGCCGGCGGCCGTCGTCCTGGTAGAGGTCGGAGGAGCCGGTGAGGCGGGAGCCGAACTCGGCGAGCGCGGCGGTCTCGCCGCGCCACAGGTCGCGCACGGTGTCCCGGTACATGCCGTTCCACTCGGTCCACAGCGGCGGGAAGTTGCCGACCTGGTAGCCGCCCTCGCCGAGGTCCCAGGGCTCGGCGATCAGCTTGGCCTGGGAGACGACCGGGTCCTGCTGGACGAGGTCGAAGAAGGAGGAGAGCCGGTCGACCTCGTGGAACTGCCGGGCCAGGGTGGCGGCGAGGTCGAAGCGGAAGCCGTCGACGTGCATCTCGGTGACCCAGTAGCGCAGCGAGTCCATGATCAGCTGGAGCACGTGCGGACTGCGCATCAGCAGGCTGTTGCCGGTGCCGGTGGTGTCCTCGTAGAACCGCTGGTCCTGGGCGAGCCGGTAGTAGGAGACGTTGTCCAGGCCGCGCAGGGAGAGCGTCGGCCCGAGGTGGTTGCCCTCGGCGGTGTGGTTGTAGACGACGTCCAGGATCACCTCGATCCCGGCCGCGTGCAGCGCCTTGACCATCGACTTGAACTCCTGCACCTGCTGGCCGCGGTCGCCGGTGGAGGAGTAGGAGGAGTGCGGGGCGAAGAAGCCGATCGTGTTGTAGCCCCAGTAGTTGGCGAGGCCGAGGTCGCGCAGCCGGTGGTCGCGGACGAACTGGTGCACCGGCATCAGCTCGATCGCGGTGACGCCGAGCTTGGCGAGGTGCTCGATCACCGCCGGGTGGGCGAGGCCCGCGTAGGTGCCGCGGATCTCCTCGGGGATGCCGGGGTGCAGCCGGGTGAGGCCCTTGACGTGCGCCTCGTAGATGACGGTCCGGTGGTAGTCGGTGCGCGGCGGGTGGTCGGTGCCCCAGTCGAAGTAGGGGTTGATGACCACCGAGTGCATCGTGTGCGGGGCGGAGTCGAGGTCGTTGCGGCGCTCGGGGGCGCCGAAGTGGTAGCCGTAGACGGACTCGTCCCAGTCGATGTGCCCGCTCATCGCCTTGGCGTACGGGTCCAGGAGCAGCTTGGCGCTGTTGTGCCGCTGGCCGAGCCCGGGGTTGTACGGGCCGTGGACGCGGAAGCCGTAGCGCTGGCCGGGCTGGACGCCCGGGAGGTAGGCGTGGCGCACGAAGGCGTCCGTCTCGCGCAGCTCGACGGCGCTCTCCGAGCCGTCCTCGTCGATCAGGCACAGCTCGATCCGGTCGGCGCTCTCGGAGAACACCGCGAAGTTGGTGCCGGCCCCGTCGTAGGTGGCACCGAGGGGGTAGGGCTTGCCGGGCCAGACCTGCATGGAGTCCTCAACTTCCTGGTCAAACAAGTTAACTGACGTCAAGTCCAAGAATCAGCGGCTGTCTTCCCGGCCGTGCGGCCGGGCATGTGCGGCGTTCGCGCGCCGTGACGCACGGCACAGTCCGCATACTCCACGACCCGTCCCCCGGTCGCCGGGACCCGTGCCCTGCGTTAGCCCGAACGGGCGTCCGGGCGGTATTCCTCCGATTAAGCGCGGCGCTGTGACGGGTGGGTCCACTGGTGCGTCCGAGCCCCCTCGGGCAACCGGCTGCGGACGGCTCTCGGCGGGCAGTACCCTTGATCGTCGGGCCGCCCCGGCGCTCGTGGTGGACCGTCAGCCGGCCGGTCGGTGACGCGGGCGGTGGTGCGGGCGGGGTCGCGGCGGGACCGTAGCCCCCGCGGGGTCCCGGCAGGACCGAAGGCAGTACGCGGAAACAACCAGATGAGGTGGCGCATGGTGTTCCCCGCCGGCGGCCGTGGCGCAGGGCCCGACGGCCCCGATCGGGGCGGCGCCCGCAGCGAGGCGCCCACGGTGGTCATGCGCCCCACCCTGACCGGCCGCTCCCTGGTGCCCGCCCAGAGCGGCCCGGTGGAGATCCCCGCCCTCGCCTGGTCCGGCGCCGAGTGGGAGGACGCCTACCAGCGCGTGCGCCTGTCCGGGCGCGCCTACGTCTGGCTCAACCTGGTCGAGCAGCGGCTGCGCTCCCTCGTCGACGAGGTCCTGCACCCCATCTACGCCCCCGCCCACGGCGAGGACTGGGTCACCGCCGCCGCCGGCCCGGCGGGCGAGGAGTGGGCGCACCGCGCCGGTGCCGTCCGGGAGGTCAGCCGCCGCAAGGGCTACCTGCTCGACCCCGCCGACGACGACCCGCTGGTCTTCCTCACCCTGCCCCAGTTGCGCGAGCTCATGGTCCAGCACTGGCCGTGCTTCGAGCCCTACCTCGCCGACCGGCGCGAGATCGAACTCGCCCTGGACGAGCTGGAGGTGGCCCGGCACGTGGTCTCCCGCAACCGCGTCCTCACCCAGACCGTCCTCGCCCAGACCGAACGGGCCGCCGCCCGCCTGCTCGCCCTGCTCGACGGCGGAGCCGGCGGGGTGCCGGCCGACGTCGTCGAGTCGCTGGTCGCCGGCCGGTACGCGGACGTCGTCGCGGTGCACGCCGACCGGGTCCGCCTCCAGCGCGACCTGCCCGTCGAGGACCTCCTGGACGGCGCCCGGCGGCTGGACGCGCTCGGCATCGGCCTCGGCATGCTCTGCCAGAACTACACCGGCAAGCGCCTGGTGCGCCTGGCCGGCGAAGGCTGCCGGATGCGGCTGCTGTTCCTCAACCCGGCGAGCAGCGCCGTGCGTCGGCGCGAGCGCGAACTCGGTCTCGGGCGCGGCGAGTTGTCCCGCTCGATCGAGATGAACATCATGCACGTGCGCCGGGTGCGGGCCCGGCTGCGCGACCCGGGCGGCTTCGAGATCCGGGTCTTCGACGAGACCCCGCGCTTCACCGCCTACCTCGTCGAGGGTCCGCGCCCGGAGGGCCGCGGCGGCCGCCGGGCCGGCCGCGACCTCGGCGTCGTCCAGCCCTACCTGCGCCGCGCCCGCGGCATGGAGTCCCCCGCGCTCGTGCTGCGCGGCGGCGCCGGCCAGCAGCCGGGCGGCACGGAGGCGGGCCTGCTGGAGGTCTACCGCGAGGAGTTCGAAGGGGTCTGGGGGGACTCCCGGCCCGTATCGTGAGACCACCGCTGGTGGAGCGGCTGCGAGCGCTGCGAGACTGCGCGCCGTGAACGATCAGCCCGACTGGAGCCTGCGTCCCGCCACCCCCGCCGACGTCGGACCCGTCGCCGAGCTCAGGGCCCGCGTCCTGCGCGCCGACCTCGAACGCCTCGGCCGCTACGACGAGCACCGGGTCCGCCAGCGGCTGCGCGACGGCTTCCCCGCGGGGCACATGGCGATCGTGCTGGTCGGCGGTGCGTTCGCCGGATCCGTCACCGTCCGCCCCGCCGAGGGCGGCGGCCGCCGGCTGGAGCACTTCTACCTCGCCCCCGAGCACCAGGGCCGCGGCCTCGGCAGCGCCGTCCTGCGCCGAGTCCTCGCCGAGGCGGACGCGGCCGGCGAGCCGGTGCGCCTGGACGTCCTGCGGGGCAGTGCCGCGCGGCGCCTGTACGAGCGCCACGGTTTCGTCCTCGAACGCGAGGACCCGGTCGACGTCCTCCTCGTCCGTGAACCCCGGATGCAGCAGAATCGTTTCGCTACTTGAGATGGCCTCAGCAGCTCCGCGCGTGGTAGGCATAGCCCCCGTGATGATCACGGGGGATGAGGCCGTCCTGCGCCTCGAACAACTGCACCGCACCTACGGAACCGGCCCGGAGGCCGTCCACGCGCTCAGGGGGGTGGACGTCGAGTTCGCGCGCGGCACCTTCACCGCCGTCATGGGCCCCTCAGGCTCCGGCAAGAGCACCCTGCTCCAGTGCGCCGCCGGCCTCGACCGGCCCGACACCGGCCGCGTCACCCTCGACGGCACCGACCTCGCCACACTGACCGAGACCCGGCTCACCGTGCTGCGCCGCGAGAAGCTCGGCTTCGTCTTCCAGGCCTTCAACCTCGTCGGCTCGCTCACCGCCGAACAGAACGTCGGCCTGCCCCTGCGCCTCGCCGGGCGCCGCCCCGACCGCGAGCAGGTCCACCGCGCCCTCGACCAGGTCGGCCTCGGTCAGCGCACCGGCCACCTGCCCTCGCAGCTCTCCGGCGGCCAGCAGCAGCGCGTCGCGATCGCCCGCGCCCTCATCGCCCGCCCGCAGGTCCTGTTCGCCGACGAGCCCACCGGCGCCCTCGACAGTGCCAGCAGCCGCGACGTCCTCGCCCTCCTGCGCGACCTCGTCGACCGCGAGGGCCAGAGCACCGTCATGGTCACCCACGACCCGGTCGCCGCCTCCTACGCCGACCGCGTGCTCTTCCTCGCCGACGGCCGCCTCGCCGACGACCTGGCCCGCCCCAGCGCCCAGCAGGTCGCCGAGCGGATGACGGCCCTGGAGACGGCGGCATGACCATGGCCACGCTCCTGCCCGTCGCCACCGCGAGCCTGCGCCGCCGCAAGGCCGCCTTCGCCGGTTCCTACGTCGCGCTCACCCTCGGCGTCACCCTCGTCGCCACCACCGGCACCCTCCTCGACGACACCGCCGGCGACGACTCCCCGCTCGGCGCGCCCTCCCTGCACAAGGTGCTCACCTTCACCGCCGGCATGGCCGCCTTCGTCGCCGTCTTCGTCGTCGCCGGCACCTTCGCCTTCGCCGTCGCCCAGCGCCGCCAGGAGATCGCGATGCTGCGCGCCGTCGGCGCGACGCCCCGCCAGGTCGTGCTGCTGATCACCGGCGAGGCCGCCGCCGTCGCCCTCGCCGCCGCCGTCTCCGGCTGCCTCCTCTCCCTGCCCGCCGCACCCGCGCTCGCCGCCTGGCTGGTCGCCCGCGGCGCCGCCCAGGCGGGCTTCACCTCCCACCCCGCGCTCACCCCGATGCTCGTCGCGGCCGGGGTGGGCCTGCTCGTCGCCCTGCTCGGCGCCGTCAGCGCCGCCCTGCGGGCCGGGCGCGTCCGCGCCGTCGAGGCCCTCGGCGACGCCGCCGTCGACCGCAAGGTCATGACGCCGCTGCGCTGGGCCTGCGCCGTCGCCCAACTCCTCGCCCTGGCAGGTGCGGTGGGCTACTACCTCGCCGCCCCGGGCATGCCCCCCGCCCCCGGCGACCAGCCCGACGACCCGCAGCTCGCCTCCCAGTGGGTCATGGCCGCCGACCTCATGACGATCGCCGCGCTCGCCCTGTTCGCGCCGCTGCTCGTCCCGCTGCTCGTCCGCGCCTTCAGCGCCCCGCTGCGCTGGACCGTCGCCGCCGCACCCCTGCTCGCCCGGCAGAACGCGCTCACCGCCGTCCGCCGCACCGTCTCCACCGCCACCCCGGCCTTCCTCACCATCGCGCTCACCGGTACCGCCGTCGGCGCCACCGCCGCCTTCGCCGACGCCATGACCGCCCAGGGCCGGGCCACCGCCGCCGCCCGCTACGTGCTGCGCCCCGGCGCCGTCCCGCTGCCCGTCGACACCCTCGCCCGGCTCACCGCCGACCGGCCCGGCCTGCGCGCCACCGCCACCACCCCCACCGTGATCACCGGCCTCGGCGCCGACACCGCGTCCTTCGCCGACCACAGTGAGGACTCGGCCGCCTCCGCGCCGTCCGCCGCGACCGTCGTCACCGGGGACCTCACCACCGCCTGGACCCTGCCCGCCGTCGAGGGCGGCGCCGCCGACCTGCACGGCGCCACCCTCGCCGCCTCCGTCCACCAGGTGCGCGGCCACGGCTGGAAGCTCGGCGACCAGGTCAACCTGCGGCTCGCCGACGGCACCGTCACCAGCCTGCGGCTCGCCCTGGTCTTCCGCACCCAGCTCGGCCTCGACGAGGTGCTGCTCAGCGGCGACGCCGTCTCCGCGCACCTGGACGGCGCCCGCCCCGGTGCCGTCCACCTCTCCGAAGCCCCGGCCGCGACCTTCGGCGGCACGCTCACCGACGCCCGCACGCCCGGCCCCGACCCCGGCGCCCACTACGCGTGGATCGCCACCAGCACGATCCTCGGCCCGGCCCTGCTCTACGCGCTCATCGCCATCGTCAACACCATGGTGATGTCGGCCGCCGACCGCCGCCGCGACTTCGCCGTCCTTCGCCTCGCCGGGACGGTGCGCCGGCAGGTGCTGTCGATGGTCGCCCTGGAGGCCGTCCTGGTCGTCGCCACCGCGGCCCTCCTCGCCCTCGCCGTCACCGTGCTCACCCAGTGGGGCGCGACGGCGCTGATCGACCACCGCATCCTGGCCGGCCAGACCGAGATCGCCTTCCGCCTCCCCTGGACCCCGCTCGCCGGATCGGCTGTCGTCTGCCTGGTCCTCGCCGTCCTGTCCAGCACCATCCCCAGCCGCCTCGCCCTCACCCACGCGGCCCGGTAACCGCCCCGCCCGGCCAGGCGGACCGCCGGACCGGCCCCCTGGGCGGCCGGGTTGTCGGTGGGGCGGGTGATGATAGGGGCTGTTTCGCACAGCAGGACGGAAGGACGCACCCCATGAGCGAGCGGAGTGAGCGAGTCGTTGAGAGGCGCGCGTGGGCGAGTGGCCCTGTGGAGCGAGGCGGGGCGGGCGCATGAGCGAGCGGAGTGAGCGAGTCGTTGAGGGGCGCGCGTGGGCGAGTGGC
>NZ_JBEZGX010000011.1:0-36014 GCF_040650235.1 Kitasatospora sp. NPDC048722 | reverse complement strand
GGCGCGCGTGGGCGAGTGGCCCTGTGGAGCGAGGCGGGGCGGGCGCATGAGCGAGCGGAGTGAGCGAGTCGTTGAGGGGCGCGCGTGGGCGAGTGCCTCTGTCGAGCGAAGCGAGGCAGGCGCATGAGCTGGTGGCAGCAGCCACTGGTCGGCTTCGACCTGGAGACCACGGGCACCGACCCGGCCGTGGACCGCATCGTCACGGCCGCGCTCGTGGACACCGTCGGGGCCCGCCGGGTGGAGGTCGCCGGCTGGCTGCTCGATCCCGGGGTGCCGATTCCCGCCGAGGCGGAGGCGATCCACGGGATCGGGGACGACGTCGCCCGGCGCAAGGGGCGGCCGGCCAAGGAGGCGGTGGAGGAGATAGCCGCGGCGCTCTGCGAGCGGCTCGCGGCGGGGCGGCCGGTGGTCGGGTTCAACGCGCCCTTCGACCTCTCCCTCCTCGACGCCGAGCTGCGCCGGCACGGGCTGGCGACGCTCGCCGAGCGCCTCGGCCGTCCGGTCGGGCCGGTGCTGGACGCACTGGTGATCGACCGGGCGGTGGACAAGTACCGCAAGGGCTCCCGCACCCTGCAGCGCGTCTGCGAGGTGTACGGCGTCGAGCTGACCGACGCCCACGAGGCCGGCAGTGACGCCCTGGCAGCCGTCCGCGTCGCCGTCGCCCTCGCCGAGCGCTACCGCTCCGAGGTCGGCGACGTGGCCCCGGCCGACCTGCACGAGCGTCAGGTCCACTGGTACCGGGAGTGGGCCGAGGGCCTCCAGGCCTGGCTGCGCCGCGGCAAGGACCCGCAGGCGGTGGTGGACCCCCGCTGGCCGCTGCGGTAGCGGGCGGCGCGGCCTGCCGGAGTCCCGGATGATCACACGACCCGCGCGGCCCGCCGACCTGCCCGGTTTCCTCGCCCTCGCCGCCGAGGTCGAGCACTGGTTCGGGCCGATGGTGGACGACCCCGGGTTCCGCCGGGCCGTCGTCAGGAACATCGACCGCGGGCGCGCCACGGTGGTGGACGGCCCGGACGGCGGCCTGCTGGGCGGTCTGCTGGTGGGGGGTCCGCCGGTGGGCGGCGCGCCGTCGGTGCACCACCTGCACTGGCTGGCGGTCGCCGAGCGGGCCAGGGGAGCGGGCGTGGGCCGGGCGCTGGTCGAGGACGTGCTGCGCCGGCGGGTCCGGGTCCGCCCGGCGACCGTCGAGGTGGTGACGTTCGGCGCGGACCACCCCGGGGCGGTCGTGAGCGGGGCCCGGGTGTTCTGGGAACGGCTGGGCTTCACGCCGGCCGAGGCGGCGGAGCCGGGGCCGGAGGGCGGCTCCCGGCAGGTGTACCGGCTCCACCTGGCCTGACGGCCGGAGGCCTACTGGAGGTCGAGCCCGACGGGGTGGCCGAGGTCCTGCGGGCAGACGAAGACGTGCAGTTCGCCGTGGCGGCCGACGCTGAGGTCCGGGTCGTCGCCGCTCTCGACGGTGAGCAGGTGCCGCATCCGGGCGCCGCAGGCGCCGCAGTCGACGGGAATCAGGTCGGTGGAGCGCCAGGACGGCCAGCCGCCGAGTTTCCAGCCCCCGGCGCAGGCCAGGCCGCGGTGGTACTCGGTGCCGTGCCGTTCGGCGAACTCCTCGGCGGCGGTGTGGAGTTCGCCGGGAAGTTCGTCGCGGTCGGGGAGGTCGCGGATCTGCTCGGGGCGCAGCACGCACGGCGTGGGCAGGTACTCGTCGTCCGAGCGCCGGGGCCGCGGGGGAGTACGGGGCGCGAGGCCGTCGGCGCGCTGCCAGTGGAGTTCGACGGCGGGTCCGTAGTAGTAGCGCTCGCCCTGGATGTCGTCGTGGTCGTTGGGGCACCAGAGCACCTGGAGCACGTCGGCGCCGTCGGGCCAGGGCAGGTGGGGTGCGTCGGCGGCGCGGACGCGCAGGACCGGGACGAGGGCGATCGCGCCGGCGGGCGGTTCGGGGACGGTGCGGTGGGTGCGCCAGTTGACGTGGTCGAGCGAGTCGGCGCCGGCCGTGATCCGCTCGGTCTCGGCGAGTTCGTCGTCGGTGAGGGTGTGGGCGCCGCCGTTCCCGCGGGCGCGGTCGCGCACGGCCGTGACGATCGCCGTCATGATCTCCCGGTCTCGCGGGAGCACGTCCTCGTAGGCGTCGTCGAGGTGTTGGGCGGTGCAGTGCGGCCAGGGCGCGCCGTCGGGCCAGAGCGCGGGCCCGCCGAGCGAACTCCCGTGTGCGGTGGGCGTTCCGGCCTCGGGGTGCAGCAGGGTGGCCGGCCGCAGGTAGGGCGCGAGGGCGGGCACGGCGTCGACGAGGCCGGCGGGCGTGGGGTCCGTCACGCGGTTCACCGTAGCGGACGGCGCCCCGGTCGCCCGGTGCGCCGTCCGTCGCCGTGGGCCGACAGGCCTAGGCCGCCGGGAGGTCGAAGGTGTAGCCCTGGGCGACCAGCCACGGCAGCAGCTGCTTGAGCGCGGCCACGGTCTGGCTGCGGTCGCCGCCGCCGTCGTGCATGAGGATCACACCGCCGGGCCTGAGCTGGCTCTGCACGGTGGAGACGATCGCCGGCACGCCCGGGCGGGACCAGTCGCGCGGATCCACCGACCAGCCCAGGGACTTCATGCCGAGGCCCGCCGCGATGTGCTCGTTGTCGGCGTTGAAGCCGCCGCCGGGCGCGCGGAACCAGGTGACCTGGGTTCCGGGGCCGCCGGCCTTGACGATCATGTCCTTCGCGCCGGAGATCTCGGCCACGGCCTTGTCGTGCGGCAGCTTCTGGAACGGCTGCGGGTGGTGCACGCTGTGGTCGCACAGCCGGTGCCCGGCCGCGAGGACCTTCTTGACCAGGCCCGGGTTCGCGGCGGCGTTCTGGCCGATCTCGCAGAAGGTGGCCTTGACGTTGTACTGGGCGAGCAGGTCGAGGATCTGCTGGGTGGCCGGGCCGGGGCCGTCGTCGAAGGTGAGGGCGACACTCCGGCCGCCGGAGGCGGTCGAACCGATCACGCTGGTCGTCGACAGCGGCGTGGTGGGCACGGCCGGGGCGGCAGCGGCGGCGGACGGGTTCGCGGTGGACGGGCTCGTCCCGGGAGAGGTGCCCGGCGTCCTCGGCGTGCGCGGCGTGACCGGCGGCGCGGCCCGGCCGCTCGCGCCCGCGGTGGCGGGCACGCCGTCCGAACCGGGCGTGCCCGGCGTGCCCGGCGCCGGGTCGGTGCTCGGCGAGATCGTGATCGCGCCCTTCGCGGACGGGGAGGTGCTCGGCTGGAGGGCCCCGCTGGCCGTCCCGCAAGCGGCGACGCCCAGCGCGGCGGCGACGGCGGCACTGCCCATGACCAGCCGGCGGCGGAGGCGGGCCGAGGGGTTCGGGGAGGCGGGCCGGCGGGCGGCTGACTGGGGCATGGCGGCGGCTCCTGGGGAACTGGGGGCGGGTGCCGATCCTCTCGGTCAGGATGACTGTCCGATAGGACGCCGATCGTAGTTGCCCCGGTTGCGTGCCGGACCGCTCCGTCGTAGGAGTCTTCTCACAGTCGCCCGGGTTGGCGTCCGGCCGCCGCCACGGCTGTCCCACCCGTCCCGCCAAGCCCCTCCGGGCCCCTCAGAACGGGTACCAGCGCACGTCCGTCGCCCCGTCACGCAGCGAGTCGACCCGCCGCCGGAACTCCGCCAGCGCCGCCGGGCTGCCCGCCGCCTGCTGCGCCACCCACGAGGCGCTGGCGGTCTCGCGGGCGCCGCGCAGCACCGCGAACCCCGGCCAGTCGCGCACGTCCCACCCGTACGCGGCGGTGAACGCGAGGTACTCCTCGCCCGGCACGCCGTACCGGTCGTGGCTGAGGGCGAGCACCACGAGGTCGTGCTCGCGCAGGTCCTGCGAGACGTTCTCCAGGTCGAGCAGGACGGGCCCCTGCGGGCCGACGTGGACGTTGCGCGGCAGCGCGTCGCCGTGGATCAGCCCGGGTTCCAGGTGCGGGGTGAGGTCGGGCAGGGCGGCGGCGAAGGCGTCGCGGCGGCGGCGCAGGAACGCGACGTCGGCCGGGTCGACGTGGCCCTCGGCGGAGGCCAGCCAGCGCTCGACCGGGGCGAGCAGGTCGCGCCGGGCCAGCGGGAAGGGCGGCAGCGGCAGCCGGTGCAGGTCGCGCAGCAGCGGGGCGAGGTCGGCGGGCCGGGCGGGGCGGACGGCGGGGGCGAGCCGGTGCCAGAAGGTGACGGGGTGCCCGTCGGCGAGGTGTGGTCCGGGTGCGACGGCCCCGTACGGGCGAACCACCGGGACGCCCTGCCCCGCCAGCCAGTTCGCGACGGCGAGCTCGTGCCGCGCCCGCTCCCGCAGCCCGGGGCCGCGGCCGACCTTGGCGACGACGGCGGGTTCGCCGAGGTCGAAGACGGCGTTCTCGCCGAACGCGAGCAGCCGCGCGTCGCCGGGGTCCGGCAGGCCGGCCGAGGCGCAGGCGTCGGTGAGCAGGAGCCGGGCGCGGCCCTCGTCGAAGGGGGTCATGACCTGGCTCCGTTCCGCCGGCGTTCGTCCGGAGGCCTCCGGACGGTGATCATCATGACGCACGGACGCCGGGCCCCGCGCGATGCGGAGCCCGGCGCCGTCCGCGGGCCGGTCCGGGGCCCGGCTCAGACCCCGACCCGGGGCCGGTGCGGGGTCGGGCCGGCCGTTGCGCCGCCGGTGCCGACCGGCGGGAAGGGCTCGCCGTGCGAGAGGTCCGGCAGCCGACGGAGCCAGCGCGGCAGGTACCAGTTGCGCTCGCCGAGCAGGGTCATCACGGCGGGCAGCAGGACCGCGCGGATCACGGTGGCGTCGATCAGGACGGCGACGGCGAGGCCGACGCCCATCTGCTTCATCGCCTGCATCGAGAGGGTCCCGAAGACCGCGAACACCGCCACCATGATCACCGCGGCGCTGGTGACCACCCCGGCCGTGGAGCGGATGCCGTGGGCGATCGCGGCGCGGGTCGGCAGGCCGCGGTCGTGGCCCTCCTTGATCCGGGAGACCACGAAGACGTGGTAGTCCATCGAGAGGCCGAAGAGGATCACGAAGAGGAACAGCGGCACCCAGGACTCCACCGCGCCGACCCCGGCGGTGCCGAGCAGCGAGGCGCCGACGCCGTGCTGGAAGACCAGCGTCAGCACGCCGTAGGCGGCGCCCACCGAGAGCAGGTTGAGCACGACGGCGGTGGCGGCGACGGCCGGCGAGCGGAAGGAGGTGAGCATCAGGAGGAAGGCGAAGGCGATGACGAAGCCGAACACGGCGGGCAGCGAGCCGGTCATCTTCGCGTTGAAGTCGTGCGAGCCGGCGGTCTGCCCGGTGACGGGGGCCTCGGTGCCGGGCACCTTGAGGACGGTGGCGGGCACGATGTCGTCGCGCAGGGCCTTGAGCGCGGCGTTGCTGGTGGCGTCGTTGCCGCTGCCGTCGAGGGGGATGTCGACGGTGGCGACGTTCTGCTCGCGGTGCACGGTGACGTCCACCGGGCCGTGCATCCGGCCGCTGGCGAGGGCGCGGGCCTTGAGGTCGGCGATCGCGGCGGTCATCGCGGGGGAGGAGATGTCGGTGGCCCTGATGACGACCGTGGCGGGGGCCGGGCTGCCGGGGAAGGCGGCGTCGATCTTCTGCGCGGCCGTCACGAGGGCGTTGCCGCGCGGCAGTTGCTGCTGGAAGGTCAGGTTGGCGGTGTGCATGGTGAGCAGCGGTGCGGCCAGCCCGAGCAGGAACGCCCCGGCCAGCAGGGTGGCCGCCAGCGGCCGGCGCAGGACCGGCGTGAGGACGGCGTTCCAGAAGCGCCCGCCCGTGGGCGCGGCCTCCGGCCGGCGCAGCCTGCCGAGGAACGGCACACGGCCCTTCGCGACGCGGTCGCCGAGCATCGACAGCAGCGCGGGCAGCACGGTGAGCGAGCCGAGGACGGCGGTGATCACGACGACGATGGTGCCGAAGGCCATCGCCCGGAAGTCCGCGATGCCGGTGAGGAACATGCCGGCCATGGCGACGACCACGGTGACGCCGGAGACCAGCACGGCCCGGCCGCTGGTGGCGGCGGCGACGGCGAGCGCGTCCGCGAGGTCCCGCCCGGCGGCCCGCTCCTCGCGTTCGCGGCGCAGGTAGAAGAGGCAGTAGTCGACGCCGACGGCGAGGCCGACCAGCAGCATCACCGAGCTCGCGTCGTCGCTGGTGTGCAGCAGCCCGCTGCCGAGGGCGACCAGTCCGCCGGCGGCGACGAACGCGGTGAGCGCGAGCACGACCGGCAGGACGGCGGCGACCAGCGCGCCGAAGGCGACCAGCAGGATGCCGAGCGCGAGCGGGACGGCCGTCCACTCGGCGCGGGTGAAGTCGTCGGCGAACTGGTCCTGGATCCACTTGCCCGAGCTCGCGTCGCCGAGTTCGACGACGGTCAGTGCGGGGTGCTGCTTCTGCACGCCGGCCACCGCGTCCATGACGGCGGGGACGCCGGCGACGGCCTCGTCGCGGTCGCCCTTGAGCGTCAGCTGGACGAGCGCGGAGTGGCCGTCCGCGGAGACGGCCTTGGTGTCGTAGGGGGAACGGACGGCGGCGGCCTTGCCGGTGCCGTCGACCGCGGCGATCACCTGGGCGACGGCGGCCCGGAACGCCGGTGCGTCGGCGGACAGTTCCGGGCTCTGGACGAGGACGGTCTCGCCGGCCGGGGTCTTGATCCCCGCGTCGTCGAGGATCCGCGCGGCCCGGGACACCTCGCCGGGCACCGACTCGTCGCGGCCCACCTTGGTGCCGCCGTGCATCCCGCCGAGCACGGCGGCGAGGACGACGAACAGGAGCCAGCCGAAGACGGCGGTCTTTCTGTGCCGGGCGCTCCAGGCGCCCATCGCGGCGGCCGTGCCGAGCCTGGTCTTCACGGACTTCCCCCTGGGAGAACGGCGTGGGCGGCGGCCCCGGCCGCCGGGCGCCGGGGTGCGTTCCGGTGCCGTGAAAGACGGTAGGAAAAGGCGGGTCGGGCCGGAATCCGGCTGGCGGGGTACCCGGCCCTGGTGCCCGCCTCGGGGTCGGGGTGGGGTTTTCCCTACCTTCCGACCCTGATCCCTCCTCCCCGGGGGTGGGGGCGGGCTCCACCCTGAGGGGGAGCAGTCTCCACCCGGAGCACGAGGTCAAGGGGTATGCGGACGGGCGAGACTGGTGCGGGGCCGCGGACACGGGGGGCCTCACGGGGGCGGCCTGCGAAAACAACTTGCCGGGCGGCAAGCAAGTACTCGTAGGATAAGTCTCCAGACCAACTTACCTGCCGACCGGTAAGGGGGCGCCCGCGCGCGCCCCCGCCCGGTCCTGCCGTCGCCCGGCGTCCCGTCCCCAAGGGCTGCGGTGAACCATGCCCAGGAGGCATCGAGCATGTTCCACCGACTAGGACAATTCGTCGTCCGCCGCGCCTGGTGGGTGATCGCGGCGTGGGTCGTCGCGATGATCGCCATCGTCGCGAGCGCGCCCGCGGTCACCTCGCAGACGGACGAGTCCGCGTTCCTGCCCAAGCACTACGAGTCCATCCAGGCGGCGCAGCTCCAGGAACGGGCGTTCCCGTCGAGCTTCACCCCCGCCGCCCTGCTGCTCTTCGAGCGCAACGACGGCCAGAAGCTCACCGCCGAGGACCAGACCTCGATGGAGAAGGTCGTCAAGGGCCTGACCGACGAGAACATCCCGGCCGTCCAGCAGATCCTGCCGGTCTCCGAGAAGGCGAAGTCCGCGGACGGCAAGTACGCGCTGTCCATGGTCGCCATCGACAAGTCCAAGATGCAGGACAAGGAGTACACCGACGCGGCCAAGAAGCTGCGCGAGGACGGCTCCAAGCTCGCCGACGGCACCGGCCTGAAGTTCCAGGTCGGCGGCCAGGCGGCCAGCAGCCTCGACCAGCAGGACGCCTCCGGCGCCACCGACATGATCGTCATGCTCGGCAGCCTGCTGCTCGTCATCCTGATCGTCGGCGTCATCTTCCGCAGCATCCTGGCCGGCCTCCTGCCGGTCCTGCTGTCGCTGGTCATCGCGATGCCGGTGGCCAACGGCCTGATCGCCGACGCGATCAAGATCTTCGACCTCAAGTCCTCCCCGATGACCTCGGCGATCCTGATCATCGTCGTGCTCGGCGTCGGCACGGACTACTTCCTGTTCCTCGCCTTCCGCTACCGCGAGCGGCTGCGCACCGGCGAGGACCGCAAGACCGCCGTGGCCAACGCCGTCGGCCGGGTCGGCGAGGCGATCGCCTCCGCCGCCGGCGCGGTCGCCGTCGCCTTCGCGGTGCTGATCCTCTCCAGCCTCGGCATGTTCACCGCGCTCGGCCCGGCGCTCGCCATCGCCGTCGTCGCGACCGCCCTGGTCTCGCTGACCCTGGCCCCCGCCGTGCTCACCGTCATCCCGTCCAAGGCCGTGTTCTGGCCGGGCAAGAAGTGGATGCAGGAGCCCAAGAACGCCCGCTTCGCCGCGCTCGGCCGGATGACCGGCAAGAAGCCGGGCCTGGTCGCCCTGGTCTCCGGCGGCGTCCTCGTGGTGCTGGCCCTGGCCGGCCTCAACTACAACGGCACCTACGACCTCGCCGGCAGCTCCATGCCGAAGAACAAGGAGTCGATGGTCGTCCAGGACAAGCTGATGACGGCCTTCTCGGCCGGCGCGGCCGACCCGAGCCACGTCTACCTGACCACCACCAACGGCGCCAAGCTGACCGACGCCGCCCTGAAGGACTTCGCCGGCAAGCTCGGCGCGGTCGACGGCGTGGCCGGCGTCGTGACGCCGAGCGCGGAGAACAAGGCGATCAGCGCCGACGGCACCACCGGTGACTTCACCGTGCTGCTCAAGGACGCCCCGGCGTCCAACAAGGCGATCGACACCATCGAGAAGGTCCGCGACGCCGCCCACGCGGCCGCCCCGGCCGACTCGAAGTCGCTGGTCGGCGGCATCACCTCGGTGTACAAGGACATCAACACCGCGATGGTGCACGACTACACGCTGGTCTTCCCGATCGCGGCCCTGCTCATCATGCTCATCCTGGGCCTGCAGCTGCGCAGCGTCGTGGCCCCGTGGTACCTGATGGCCTCGGTCGGCCTCGGCTTCGGCGGCACCCTCGGTGCCACCACCCTGCTGTTCCAGAACATCAAGGGCGAGCCCGGTCTGATGTTCATGCTGCCGATCTTCATCTACCTGTTCGTGGTGGCGATCGGCACCGACTACAACATCCTGATCATCGCCCGCCTCCGCGAGGAGGCCCGCGAGGGCCGCAGCCCGCGCGAGGCGGCCCGCGAGGCCGTCAAGCACGGCGGCCCGACGGTCGCGGCGGCCGGCTTCATCCTGGCGGCCTCGTTCGCGACCTTCATGCTCGCGGGCAACGTCCTGTTCATGGAGCTCGGCTTCTCGCTGGCCTTCGGCATCGTGCTGGCGGCCTTCGTGATGGCGATGTTCTTCACCCCGTCGCTCACCGCGCTGCTGGGCCACCGTGCCTGGTGGCCCGGCCACGGGGACGGCGGCGGCCACGGCGGCGGCTCCGTACCGCTCCAGGACGCACACGGTGTGCCGGAGCCGGCCGGGCGGCGCTGAGCACCCGGCCGACCCGTCCGGCCGGCTCGTCCGGCCGGGTGATCCGGCTCACCGGTCCGACCCGGTGATCCGCTCGCCCGGCCCGGCGCCGGGTCCGGCACCATGGTCAACAGGCGGCGTCCCGCTTCGGCGGGGCGCCGCCTGCCCGCTTCCCGAGGCCCGCAAACGTGATCTCCAGAGCACAGAATCCCCCGGTCAATCGGGGTGTCTCCGTGCTACAGTCGATTCAGTTGCAGTTTTGGTTCCCATGAACGCTTGTGTGCGCCTGCTGGTCCCAACCAACAGGCGCATTTGTTTTGTCCGGTGTTTCAGTCTCCGGATGGGGATCGCGGCTACTTAGGGGTTCACGCGGTGTGGATCCCTGATGCCCCAGTTTTAGAGGAGACGGTTATGGCTACCGGCACCGTGAAGTGGTTCAACAGCGAGAAGGGCTTCGGCTTCATCGAGCAGGCCGAGGGCGGCCCGGACGTGTTCGCCCACTACTCGAACATCGTTGCTCAGGGCTTCCGTGAGCTCGTCGAGGGCCAGCAGGTCGAGTTCGACGTGACCCAGGGCCAGAAGGGCCCGCAGGCCGAGAACATCCGCGTCATCTGAGTCCAGCCCCCGAGCTGACTCGCGATCTCGCGTAGCGGGGGCCCGCACCGCTCGGTGCGGGCCCTCGCGCATGCCGCCGCACGGCGGCAGAAGCCGCCATACGGCCGGGGCGGCGTATCTCCCACCGACGGCCGACCAGCCCGTACTCCGGGCTGCCGCCGACCGACCGACGGAGAACCCGTGACCACCCCTGCCCGCACGCCGCGCGACCGCGGTGCCCGTACCGAGGGCGCCCGCACCGAAGGCACCCCGCGCACCCGCAAGCCGCGCGGCCGCACCGGCGCCGGCCCCGCCGCCGGATCCCGCGCCCCCAAGACCTCCCGCGCCACCGCCGCCGCGCCCGCCGACTTCACCGTCGTCCAGGGCACCCCGTCGCGGCCCCCAGCGGCCACCTTCGCCGAGCTCGACCTGCCCAAGGCGATCCTGTCCGCGCTCGGCCGCGAGGGCGTCACCGAACCGTTCCCGATCCAGGGCGCCACGCTGCCCGACTCGATCGCCGGGCGCGACGTGCTCGGCCGCGGCCGCACCGGCTCCGGCAAGACCCTCGCCTTCGGCCTGCCGCTGCTCGCCCGCACCGCCGGGCGCCGCGCGGACGCCCGGCACCCGCTCGCGCTCGTGCTGGTGCCCACCCGCGAGCTCGCCCAGCAGGTCACCGAGGCGCTCACTCCCTACGCCACCGCCGTCAACCTGCGGATCACCACCGTCGTCGGCGGCATGTCGATCGGGCGCCAGGCCAACGCCGTCCGCCGCGGCACCGAGGTCCTCGTCGCCACCCCCGGCCGGCTCGACGACCTGATCGGCCGCGGCGACGTCGTCCTGTCCGACGTCGCGATCACCGTCCTCGACGAGGCCGACCAGATGGCCGACATGGGCTTCCTGCCGCAGGTCACCAAGCTGCTGGAGCAGGTCGCCGAGGGCGGGCAGCGGATGCTGTTCTCCGCCACCCTGGACCGCAACGTCGACCGCCTGGTCAAGCGCTTCCTCTCCGACCCGGTCACCCACTCGGTCGACCCCTCGGCCGGCGCGGTCAGCACCATGGACCACCACGTCCTGCAGCTCGACCCGGCCGACAAGGCGTCCACCACCGCGCACATCGCCTCCCGCGACGGCCGCCTGATCATGTTCGTGCACACCAAGCACGGCGCCGACCGGCTCGCCAAGCAGCTGCTCGCCAACGGCGTCAAGGCCGCCGCGCTGCACGGCGGCAAGTCCCAGCCGCAGCGCAACCGCGTCCTCGACCAGTTCCGCGACGGCCACGTCACCGCGCTGATCGCCACCAACGTCGCCGCCCGCGGCATCCACATCGACGGCCTCGACCTCGTCGTCAACGTCGACCCGCCGGTCGACCACAAGGACTACCTGCACCGCGGTGGGCGCACCGCCCGGGCCGGCGAGTCCGGCACGGTCGTCACCCTCGTCCTGCCCGAGCAGCGCCGCGAGGTCAACCGGCTCATGACGGTCGCCGGCATCCGCCCGACCGTCACCAAGGTCCGCCCCGGCGACGCCGACCTCGCCAAGATCACCGGTGCCCGCACCCCCAGCGGCGTCGCCGTCACCGTCGCCGTCCCGGTGCCCGCCGCCGAGGCCGACGCCAAGCCCAAGGCCGAGGGCAAGGGCGCCCCGCGCCGCCGCCCCGGCAAGCGCTCCGGGCTGCCCGCCGACGTCGACATGAACGGCAACCCGCGCCGCCCCCGCCCCAAGCAGCGCATGGGCGCCGCCGCCCAGGGCGACCGCCCCCAGGCGGCCGGCTTCATCGGCCGCTCCGCCGGGCGCGCCAAGCCCGGCAGCGGCACCAAGTCCGGCTCCAACTACGGGACCGGCCGCCAGCGCCGCAAGTTCGACTGACGCGCACACGCGCGGAAGGGCGCTCCCCGGCATCCCGGGGAGCGCCCTTCGCCGTACCGGCCGCCGTCAGGGCCGCGCTCAGGCCGTGGCGGGGACCGGCGCGAGCAGCCGCAGCCGCCCGTCCGTCTCCGCGTCCCGCGGCGACAGCACCACCAACTGCAGCCCACCCGGCACCTGCAGCACATGCTGGTCGATCCGCAGCACACCCAACTCCTCGTGTCGCAGCGACTTCTGCGTCCCGCCGCGCTCCTCCACCTGGTGCTCGTCCAGCCAGCGCTCCGCCTCCGGGTACGACCCCCGCACCTGCGCCATCAGCCGCCCCAGCCGCCGGCCCGCCGCCGTCGCGTCACCGCCACGCTCCGCGTAAGCCGACCGCAACTGGGCCAGGAAGCGCCGCGCGTGGACCTCCCAGTCCACCACCCGCGCCCGGTGCACGGCGTTGCCGAACACCACCCACGCCAGGTTGCACCGCTGCGGCGGCCCCGACGACAGCGCGAACAACGCCTCCGCCCCCGGATTCCACGCCCGCACGTCCCAGTTGACGTCCATCAGGAACGCCGGCGCCGGCCACTGCGCGTGCATCAGCCGGAGCAGCGCCGCCGGCACCTCCGCCGGCACCTCCACCTCGCCGTCCAGCGGACGGGCACCCGCGAGCCGGAACAGGTAGGCCGTCTCCGCCCGGTCCAGCCGCAACGTCCGCGCCAGGCTCCCCAGCACCTCCGGCGACGGATTGATCGCCCGCCCCTGCTCCAACCACGTGTACCACGTCACCCCCACCCCGGCCAGCAGCGCCAGCTCCTCCCGCCGCAGCCCCGGCGTCCGCCGCCGAACCCCCGGCGCCAGCCCGACGTCCCCCGGCGCCAGCCGGGCCCGACGGCTGCGCAGGAAACCCCCCAGCGCCACCCGGCGCTCCTCCGCCTCACCCATGCCCCCGCCCTCCCTGGTAGTCGCACTACCAGTATCACCACGCACTGCTGCGCCCCGGCGGCCCGCGCGAAGCTCGATCACGTCAACCGATCGCACGTCCAAGGGAATTCCGATGAACCGTCGTCAGAGTCTCTTCACACGCCGCACCCTGGTCGCGGCCGCCGCCTCCGCCGTCCTGCTCGGCACCGCGGGGGCCGCGCCCGCCGCCGCCCGCACCATCGGCGCGCCGGCCGTCATCACCGGGCACGCGGACACGCTCGTCCCCGAGAGCGTCGCCTGGGACCGCGAACACCACCGGTTCCTCGTCGGCTCGCTGCGGCACGGCACCGTCTGCGAGGTGCGGACCGACGGCGGCGTCCGCACCCTCGTCGACGACCCCACCCTGCTGGAGGTCGCCGGACTGCGGGTCGACGAAGCCCGCGGCCGCGTCCTCGTCACCAACCTCGACAACGGCGTGAGCGACCGCAGCGCCAGCGCCACCAACGGCAGGATCGCCGGCCTCGGCGCCTACGACCTGGAGACCGGCCGCCGCCTCTTCTACGTCGACCTCGCCGCCGTCGCCGGCGACGGCGGCCCCCACCTCGCCAACGACATCGCCGTCGGCCCCGACGGCACCGCCTACGTCACCGACTCCTTCGCGCCCGTCGTCTACCGCGTCGGCCCCGACGGCAGCGCCTCCGTCCTCGTCCGCGACGACCGCCTCACCCCGCGGCCCGGCACCTACGGCCTCAACGGCATCGTCTACCGGGACGGGCGGCTCGTCCTCGGCAAGTGGGACGACGGCACGCTGTGGCAGGTCCCGCTGCGCGACCCGGCCGCGGTGCGGCGGATCGAGGTCACCGGCGGCGACACCGCCTCGCTGCTCCACCTCGACGGCCTGGGCGCCCGCCCCGGCGGCGGCATCGCGGGCGTCACCAACGCGTTCTTCGGCGCCGGCCGCGACACCGAGGTCGAACTGCGCTCCGACGACCACTGGAGCACCGCCCGCCTGGTCACCGTCCGCCCCTCCGCCGACCCCACCCCCACGGCCGTCACCCCCGGCCCCGCCGGCCACCTCTACCAGCTCTCCGGAGGCCTCGCCGAAGCCCTCGGCGGCCACCCGACGAACAGCTTCACCCTGCGCCGCCTCTGAGCGACCGGGAACCGGGGGAGAGCGCGATCCATGGGGTGTCATCGGGTGTCGTCACCCTTCGGGACCCATCGACTCGAGGGAGGCTCCCGTTCGTCAGCATCCTGTCGGGAGTGCCGTGGTCGATGGAGGGGAGGGCGGCGAAGGACGACCGACAGCGAAGCGGCTCTCGAAGCGATCGCCGAGTACGACGAGACGCACGAGCCGGCCGAGAGGGGATCACGAGTGCCGAACCGGCCGAGCCGGTGCCGGCGTTCGAACGCCACGTCCAGCGGGTGCGCAGCCGCTGGACGGCCGTCGAGGACGCCGAGGAGACGCACTGGGCAGGGAAGGCGGTGAGGTGACCGTCGGTTCGCGAACTCAGGCCGTGAGAGCGGGAATCGCCCGGGACACCTGCAGAGCCTCGTCGTAGCGCTCCAGGAGGAGGGCGGCGAGTTCGGGGGCAGCGCCCAGCACGTCGGCGCAGAGGTCGGCGTCCGTCGCCGCCTCCGTGATGCGGTCCGGGAGGCGGCCGGGGGCCAGGAGGTAGGGGGACACGGCGGTGCGGGCGGCGCCGGCGGCGCGCAGGGCGGCCAGGGCCTCGGGAACACGGGGGCCCGTGCCGGCCGCGTAGGCGACCTCGACCGCGGCCCAGCCGCGGGTGCGCCGCCACTCGGCGGCCACCGCGCGGGTCGCGGCGTCCGCCGCCGGGTCGGAGGAGCCCGCCGCCGCGAGCAGCACACCCGTGCGGGCCCGCACGGCCGCCGACGCGACGTCCAGGCCCGCCCCCGCCAGCCGCCGGTCGAGCGCGGCGAGCAGCAGCGGCGACGGGCCGAGGACGTCCGCCACCGGCAGCCCCGCGCCCGCCGCGCGCAGGGCCGCCGGGATGTCGTGCTTGGCGTGGAACGCCCGGTTCAGCAGGAGCGGCACCGCCACCGCCGCCCCGAGCCGCCCGACCACCTGCGGGATCCGCGGCGCGCAGTGGTCCAGGTACGCCGTCGCGACGTCGAGCCCGGGCCGCTGCGCCCGCACCCGGTCGACGAGCGCGGCCACCGTCGCGGCGTGCCGCGGGTCGCGGCTGCCGTGGGCGATGAGGAGGAGGGCGGTCATGCGGTGCGTCCCTACTTCGCGGCGGCCAGCAGGCCGCGGTTGCGCAGCACCCGGCGCTCGACCGGGGTGAACACGAGCAGTTCGATGGCGATGCCGACGAAGAGGATCAGGAGGATGCCGAGCAGCACGCCGGACATGTCGGAGAACTCGCGCTGGTTCTCCAGGTACCGCCCGAGCCCGAGTCCGAGGTCGGGGGAGGAGGCGACGAGTTCGGCGGCCATCAGCGAGCGCCAGGAGAACGCCCAGCCCTGCTTGAGCCCGGCGAGGTAGCCGGGCAGCGCGGCGGGCAGGAGGACGTGCCGGGCGCCGGTGAGGCCGGTGGCGCCGATGGTGCGTCCGGCGCGCAGGAACAGCGGCGGCACCTGGTCGATGCCGGCGACGAGGCCGTTGGCGATGGAGGGCACGGCACCGAGCAGGATCACCGCGTACATCATCGAGTCGTTGATGCCGAGCCAGATCACCGCGGCCGGCACCCACGCGACCGACGGCAGCGACTGCAGGCCCTGCAGGACCGGGCCGATCGCGGTGCGCACCGGCTTGACGCGGGCGACGACCAGGCCGATCGGGGTGCCGATGACGACGGCGAGCAGGAAGCCGGACAGGCCGCGCCACACGCTCGTCCAGATGATCGAGAACAACGTGCCCTGGTACCAGAGGTCCTGTGCGGAGTGCCACACGTCCAGCGGGCTGGGCAGCTTGTAGGACGAGGTGAGGTGCAGGCTGTACGCGCCCTGCCACAGCGCGAGCACGACGACGACACCGAGCAGCGGCGGCAGCGCCTTCTGCCGCAGCACCTCGCCGAGCGAGCTGCGCTGGGCGGAGACGGCGTCGAGGGCGTCGAGGCCGGCGCCGACGTCGGCGGTGTCGGCGGCTCCGCGCTTGTCCAGGGCGGGGGTGGTGTCAGTGCTGGACATGGCGACGGATCTCCCCACGCAGTTCTTCGGTGATCTCGATGGACAGGTCGGCGACGCCGGCGGACTCGATGCGCCGCGGCTGCGGCAGGTCGATGTGCCACTCGCGGGCGATGCGGCCGGGGCGCGAGGAGAGCAGCACGACGCGCTGGGCGAGGCGGACGGCCTCGCGCACGTTGTGGGTGACGAACAGGACGGACAGCTGCCGCTCGGCCCAGATCCGGGTGATCTCGTCGTGCAGGACGTCGCGGGTGATGGCGTCGAGCGCGGCGAATGGCTCGTCCATCAGCAGCACCTTGCTGCCCTGGGCGAGGGCGCGGGCCATCGCGACGCGCTGGCGCATGCCGCCGGACAGCTCGTGCACGCGCTTGCCGTAGGAGCCGCTCAGGCGCACGAGTTCGAGGAGCCGCTCGGCCTCGGCGCGCCGCTCGGGGCGGGGGACGCCGGCGAGCTTGAGGGCGAGTTCGATGTTGCGCCCGGCGGTGAGCCAGGGGAACAGCGCGTGCTCCTGGAACATCAGGGCGGGCCGGGCACCGGGCACGTCGATGCTGCCGCGGGTGGGCCGGTCGAGGCCGGCGACGAGGTTCAGCAGGGTGGACTTGCCGCAGCCCGAGGCGCCGAGCAGCGTGACGAACTCGCCCGGCGCCACGTCGAGGGTGATGTCGTCCAGGACGTGGGTCTGCGCGCCGGGGCGGCCGAAGGACTTGTGCACGTGCGAGATCCGGACGGCGGGCGCGGGCGCGGGCGCGGCGCCGGCGGTGCCGGGGGCGTCCGCCGAGGTGGTCAGTGCCGAGGTCATCCGGGCACCTCCTGCGTGAGTGGTCTGGCGGGGGCGGGGAGCTTGGGAGCCGGGGTCCGGCCCCGCCCGTCCGGTGGGCATCGATCGGGGATCGACCGGGCGGGCGGGGCCGGACCGCGGAACTGGAGGGGAGGCGGCGCTACTTGGCGCCGAGTCCGGCGTCCGCCACGGGGGCCTGGCCCTTGGCCGCGAGCACCTTGTTCAGCGGCCCGAGGTCGTAGATCCCGTTCAGGTTGGGCTTCTTGAGCAGCCCCGCGGTCACGGCGTGGTCGGCCTCGGCCTGCAGGGTGCCGGCCAGCGGGTCGTCCAGGAAGTCGATGTCCGCCCAGGCCGGGTCGAGGACGGCGGGCTCCAGCGCGTTGCCGGAGTCCTTCCTGATGGCCTCGTTGGCGTCGGCCTTGGCCTTGTCCGGGTTGGCCTTGATGAACGCGTTGGCGTTCACCGAGCCGCGCAGCACGGCCTCCACCACGTCCGGGTGCTCCCTGAGGAACTTCTGCGAGACGATGATGTTGGTGATCACGAACTTCTTGTCCGGCCAGAGGTCCTTCTCGTCGAGCAGGACCTTCGCGCCGAGGGTGACCAGCTTGGAGGCGGTGGGCTCGGGCACCCAGGCGCCGTCGATGGAGCCCTGCTTGTAGGCGTCGGGGGTGACCTTGTTGTCGGTGCGCACCACCGAGACGTCCCCGGCTCCGGAGCTCGGGTCGACCTTGTAGCCCTTGCCCGCCAGGTAGTTGAGCAGCGCCACGTCCTGGGTGTTGCCCAGCTGCGGGGTGGCGATCTTCTTGCCCTTGAGGTCGTCGAGGGAGGAGATCTTGTCCGGGTTGACGACCAGCTTGACCCCGCCGGAGGCCGAACCGCCGATGATCTTCAGCGACTTGCCGTCGGACTTGGTGTAGCCGTTGATCGCGGGGGAGGGGCCGATCCAGCCGATGTCGATGGAGCCGGCGTTGAGTGCCTCGATCTCGGCCGGTCCCGCGTTGAAGACCTGGGTCTTGATCTGGGTGGCGCCGAGCTCCTTCTGGAACAGGCCCTCCTGGAGGCCGACCAGGGCGGTGCCGTGGGTCAGGTTGGCGAAGTAGCCGATCTTGACCGTGTCGGCGGAGAGCTTGCCGCCGGCGGCCGGAGCCCCGGAGGCGGCGGCGGAGCCGGCGTCGCCGGAGGACTTCCCCTCGGCCTTGGAGCCGTAGCTGCAGGCGGACAGCAGGGCGACGGTGGCCAGGCCGGCGACGGCGGCCGCGGCGGCGCGTCTGATCCGTCCGGCGTTGGGGCGTGCCCGGCGATGCCGGAAGAGGGTGTGCGAGGGTGCCGGGGTGGGTGCCATGGTGAAGTCCTGTTCGTGGACGGACCGTCAGGAGGCGGTCTCGGGGACGTGGCGGTCGCCCTGCGGGGCGGCCGAGGATCGCGACTCAGCGCTGGCGGCCCGCACATCGGGTCAGGCCGCCCTGGCCGCTGCCGAGCACGCCGCTGCCGATGCGGCCGCCTTCCTTGTCCATCCCCGAGAACGCCTCGCTGGGCATCAGACCCAGTCCTCCTCTTCGGTGGCGTCGTCGACGTCGGTGCCGCGTACGGTGTCGAAGGCCTCGCCCGCCATGCCGGCGGTGAGGGTGGTGCCGTCGGCCGGGTCGATCAGGAGGAACGATCCGGTGCGGCGGTTGTCGGAGTAGGCGTCGAGCGCCAGCGGCTCGGCGGTGCGCAGCACCACGTGGCCGATGTCGTTGACGTTCAGCCCGTCGGCGCCGGAGCGCTGCTCCAGGGTGTCGATGTCGATCCGGTAGGAGATCTCCTTGACGAGCGCGCGGACGGTGCGGGTGGTGTGCTTGAGCAGCACCTTGTCCCCGGCGCGCAGCGGGCGCTCGTTGAGGTGGCTGACGGTCGCCTCGACGTCCTTGGTGGGGACGGGGGCGGGGCCGGCCGCGATGAGGTCGCCGCGGGAGACGTCGATGTCGTCGGCGAGGCGGACGGTGACCGACTGGGGGGCCCAGGCGATGTCGGTCTCCTCGCCGAGCACGTCGATGCCGGCGACGGTGGTGGTGTGGCCGGAGGGCAGCACGGTGACGGCGTCGCCGACGCGCAGCACGCCGGAGGCCAGCTGGCCGGCGTAGCCGCGGTAGTCGGGGTGCGCCTCGGTCTGCGGGCGGATGACGTACTGGACGGGGAAGCGGGCCGGCTCGGCGCTCGGGTCGCTGCCGACCGGGACGGTCTCCAGGTGCTCCAGGAGGGTCGGTCCGCCGTACCAGTCCATGTGGGCGGAGGGCTCGACGACGTTGTCGCCGGCGAGGGCCGAGATCGGCACGGCGAGGACGTCCTTGACGCCGAGGGAGGCGGCGTAGGCGGTGAACTCGGCGGCGATGGCGGCGAAGACGGGCTTGGCGTAGCCGACGAGGTCCATCTTGTTGACGGCGAGCACGACGTGCGGCACGCGCAGCAGGGCGGCGACGGCCGCGTGCCGGCGGGTCTGCTCGACGACGCCGTTGCGGGCGTCGACGAGGACGACGGCGAGCTCGGCGGTGGAGGCGCCGGTGACCATGTTCCGCGTGTACTGCACGTGGCCCGGGGTGTCGGCGAGGATGAACCGGCGCCGCGGGGTGGCGAAGTAGCGGTAGGCGACGTCGATGGTGATGCCCTGCTCGCGCTCGGCGCGCAGGCCGTCGGTGAGCAGCGCGAGGTCCGGCGCGGCCTGCCCGCGGTTGCGGGAGGCGTGTGCGACGGCCTCCAGCTGGTCGGCGAGCACGGACTTGGAGTCGTGCAGGAGGCGGCCGACGAGGGTGGACTTGCCGTCGTCGACGGAGCCGGCGGTGGCGAAGCGCAGCAGCGACGTGGCGGTGCCGGTCTGGGTCATGCCGGCCTGGGCGGTGCTGGTCATGGCTAGAAGTACCCCTCGCGCTTGCGGTCTTCCATCGCGGCCTCGGACAGCTTGTCGTCGGCCCGCGTCGCGCCGCGCTCGGTGAGGCGGCTGGCGGCGATCTCGGCGATCACGGCCTGGATCGTGGTGGCGTCGGAGTCGACGGCGCCGGTGCAGGACATGTCGCCGACGGTGCGGTAGCGGATCAGGCGCCGCTGGACGGGCTCGTCCTCGCGGGGCCCGCCCCACTCGCCGGCGGTGAGCCACATGCCGCTGCGGGAGAAGACGTCGCGCTCGTGGGCGTAGTAGATCTCCGGCAGGTCGATGCCCTCGCGCTCGATGTACTGCCACACGTCGAGCTCGGTCCAGTTGGAGAGCGGGAAGACGCGCACGTGCTCGCCGACGGCGTGCCGGCCGTTGTAGAGCGACCACAGCTCGGGGCGCTGGCGGCGCGGGTCCCAGGCGCCGAACTCGTCGCGCAGGGAGAAGACGCGCTCCTTGGCGCGGGCCTTCTCCTCGTCGCGGCGTCCGCCGCCGAAGACGGCGTCGAAGCGGTTGGTCTCGATCGCGTCGAGCAGCGGGACGGTCTGCAGCGGGTTGCGGGTGCCGTCGGGGCGCTCGCGCAGGACGCCGCGGTCGATGAAGTCCTGGACGTGGGCGACGTGCAGGCGCAGGCCGTGCTCGGCGACGACGCGGTCGCGGTAGGCGATGACCTCGGGGAAGTTGTGCCCGGTGTCGACGTGCAGCAGCGAGAAGGGCACCGCGGCGGGCCGGAAGGCCTTGAGCGCCAGGTGCAGCATGACGATGGAGTCCTTCCCGCCGGAGAAGAGGATCACCGGGCGTTCGAACTCCCCCGCGACCTCGCGGAAGATGTGCACCGACTCGGCCTCCAGCGCGTCCAGGTGGGACAGCGCGAAGGGGGTGTCGTCGGCCTGCACCGTGTGCTGGGTCGCGGTGGTCATGCGAGGCCCCTTTCGGTCAGGAAGGCGTGCAGCTCGGCGGCGGACTCGGTGACCGCGCGGCCCTGCGTCTGGAGGCGCAGCTCCGGGCGCTCCGGCGCCTCGTACGGGTCGTCGACGCCGGTGAGGCCGGAGATCTCCCCGGCGGCCTGCTTGGCGTACAGGCCCTTGACGTCGCGTTCGGCGCACAGCTCGACCGGGGTGGCGACGTGGATCTCCAGGAACTCGGTGCCGGCGCCGGCGTGGCGCTCGCGGACGGCGGCGCGCGAGTCGGCGAAGGGGGCGATCACCGGGGCGAGCACCTTGACGCCGTTGGCGGCCAGCTTCTCGGCGACGAAACCGATCCGGGTGACGTTGGTGTGCCGGTCCTCGCGGGAGAAGCCGAGGCCCTTGGAGAGGAACTCGCGGATCTCGTCGCCGTCCAGGACCTCGACCTTGTGGCCCTCGGCGCGCAGCCGCTCGGCCAGGGCGTTGGCGAGCGTGGTCTTGCCCGCGCTCGGCAGCCCGGTCAGCCACACGGTGGCGCCGCGCTCGCAGGGGGCGGCCGCGCGGGCCGCCGCAGTGCTCGCGACGGAGCCGTGGCGCCTCGGTGTGTCGGCTGTCGTCACGGTTCGAGTCCTTCTCGGTCGACGGTGGTTCGGGTTCAGCGGTGGTGCAGGGCTCAGAGGTGGATGCCGCACTCGGTCTTGCCGGAGCCGGACCAGCGGCCGGCCCGGGCGTCCTCGCCCTCGGCGGGCTTGCGGGTGCAGGACAGCGGCGAGCAGCCGATCGAGGTGTAGCCCTCCCACAGCAGCGGGTTGAGCAGCACCCCGTTCGCGGCGACGTAGGCGTCCACGTCGTCCTGCGTCCAGCGGGCGATCGGGGCGAGCTTGACCTTGCGGCGCTTGGGGTCCCACGACACCACCGGGGTGTTCGCCCGGGTCGGCGACTCGTCGCGGCGCAGGCCCGTCGCCCAGGCGTCGTAGGCGCCGAGGCCGCGGTTCAGCGGCTCGACCTTGCGCAGCGAGCAGCACAGGTCCGGGTCGCGGTCGTGCAGGTGCGGCCCGTGCTCGGCGTCCTGCTCGGCGACGGTCTTCAGCGGCGTGAGCGTGATGACGTTGACCGGCATCGTCGCGGCGACCGCGTCCCGGGTGCCGATGGTCTCCGCGAAGTGGTAGCCGGTGTCCAGGAACACCACGTCCACGCCGGGGAACACCGAGGAGGCGAGGTGGGCGACGACCGCGTCCTCCATGGAGGAGGTGACGCAGAACCGCTTGCCGAAGGTGTCGGCGGCCCAGCGCAGGATCTCCTGCGGGGTCGCCTCCTCCAGGTCGCGGCCCGCGGCGGTCGCGATCGCCTCGTAGTCAGTCGTTGCGCTGGTCAACTGCGTTTCCCCCTTCGCTCGGTCCCCCCGCGGCGGCGGGTGACAGCAGGCCGAGGAACTTCAACTGGAAGGCCCTGCGGCAGCCGTGGCACTCCCAGGAGCCGTGCCCGGCCTCGGAGGGGCGCAGGTCCTCGTCCCCGCAGTACGGGCAGAAGAACGGTGCCGCTCGCTCACTCATGACAGCTGCTCCTCGGTGGCCCGGGCCGTCCACTGGGCGAAGCGCTCGCCCTCGGTGCGGTCGGCCTGGTAGCGGGTCAGGAGCCGCTCGACGTAGTCGGGCAGGCCCGCGCTGGTGACCTTCAGGCCGCGGACCTTGCGGCCGAACCCGGCCTCCAGGCCCAGCGCCCCGCCCAGGTGCACCTGGTAGCCCTCGACCTGGTTGCCGTGCTCGTCGGTGACCAGCTGGCCCTTGAGGCCGATGTCGGCGACCTGGATGCGGGCGCACGCGTTCGGGCAGCCGTTGATGTTGATGGTCAGCGGCTCGGCGAACTCCGGCAGGCGCTCCTCCAGTTCGTCGATCAGGGTGCGTCCGCGCTCCTTGGTCTCGACGATGGCGAGCTTGCAGTACTCGATGCCGGTGCAGGCCATCGTGCCGCGGCGGAACGGCGACGGCGTGACGCGCAGGTCGAGCGCCTCCAGGCCGGCCACCAGCGACTCGACCCGGTCCTCGGCGATGTCGAGGATCAGCATCTTCTGCTCGGCGGTGGTGCGCACCCGGTCGCTGCCGTGGGCCTCGGCGAGGTCGGCGATCTGGCCGAGCAGCTTGCCGTCCACCCGGCCGACGCGCGGGGCGAAGCCGACGTAGAAGCGGCCGTCCTTCTGCTTGTGGACGCCGACGTGGTCGCGCCAGCGGCCGACCGGCTCGGCGGGCGCGGGGCCGTCGGTCAGGGCGCGCTTGAGGTACTCCTCCTCCAGGACCCGGCGGAACTTCTCCGCGCCCCAGTCGGCGACGAGGAACTTCAGGCGGGCGCGGTTGCGCAGGCGGCGGTAGCCGTAGTCGCGGAAGATGCCGATGACGCCGCCGTAGACGTCGGCCACGTCCTCCAGCGGGACCCAGGCGCCCAGGCGCACGCCGAGCCGCGGGTTGGTGGACAGGCCGCCGCCGACCCACAGGTCGAACCCGGGACCGTGCTCGGGGTGCACGACGCCGACGAAGGCGACGTCGTTGATCTCGTGCGCGACGTCGAGCAGCGGGGAGCCGGAGACCGCGGACTTGAACTTGCGCGGCAGGTTGGAGAAGTCCGGGTTGCCGATGAAGCGGCGCTGGATCTCCTCGATGGCGGGGGTGCCGTCGATGATCTCGTCCTCGGCGACCCCGGCCACCGGGGAGCCGAGGATGACGCGCGGGGTGTCGCCGCAGGCCTCGGTGGTGGACAGGCCGACGGCCTCCAGCTTCTGCCAGATCGCCGGGACGTCCTCGATCCGGATCCAGTGGTACTGGACGTTCTGGCGGTCGGTCAGGTCCGCGGTGTTGCGGCCGTACTGCTCGGACACCTCGGCGATCGCGCGCAACTGGGCGACGGTCAGCCGGCCGCCGTCGACGCGCACCCGGAGCATGAAGTACTCGGCGTCCAGCTCGTGCGGATCCAGGATCGCGGTCTTGCCGCCGTCGATGCCCTCCTTGCGCTGGGTGTACAGCCCCCACCAGCGCATCCGGCCGCGCAGGTCGGCGGGGTCGATCGAGTCGAAGCCGCGGTGCGCGTAGATCGTCTCAATGCGTGTCCGCACATTGAGACCGTCGTCGTCCTTCTTGAACTGCTCGTTGGCGTTCAACGGGGTGTAGTGCCCCATGCCCCACTGGCCCTCACCGCGGTGGCGGGTCACCTTGCGGGCCGCGGCGGGGCGGCGCGCGGCGGCGCTGTCGGCCGTGGGCTCGACGGTCTCGGGGGAGGTGGCCATGGTGAAGTCCTTCGGGGCAGGTGGCTCTGACACCGGGTGGGTCGCTGGGCGTGCTCGACCGGGCGGTGCTCCTGTGACCTGCTGTTTCTCAGGACCGTGAGGGCAGTGACCGGGCCGGGCGGGCGCCGTGCGCATCCACGTCGGCGGGGATGGCGAGGTGGTGGCGCCGGGGTGCGGTGGTGGCGGCGGGGTGGGGCTCAGGTCACCGGACAGATGGCGCTGGACACGCGAAGGAGATCGACGTGGAGTCGACCTACCAAGGTGGTTCCGGCGCTAGGCATGGCAAGAGATTCGCACGGCGCACGACTCGCGGTCCACTAACGTCCGCATGATGGACGCTGTGGTTTCGAAATGCGGGACGCTGTCGTGTTCCCGCCGCTCCCCCCGCCGCCCGCCCGGAAACCGGCGGGCGCACGCCGCAGGCCCCGCTGAGATCAACCGGCCGGGCCCGGCCCGATACCGTTAGCCCTGTGCAAGCAGCAGGCGATACGAGCAGACCGCACCCCGAGCGGCCCTCCCGGCGTCGGGGCAAGGGCTCCCGGCGCGCGGCCAAGCAGGCCACCTGGCGCCGCACGGCGTGGGAACTGGTCCGGGACACCACCAACACCTGCGTCGAGTACCGGGTCACCGGCCTCGCCGCCGAAGCCGCCTTCTTCACCCTGCTGTCGATCCCGCCGCTGCTCCTCGGCCTCGCCGCGACCCTCGGCTACCTCGACGAGTTCCTCGGCGCCGGCACCATCGAAGGGGTCAAGCGCAGCATCGTCTCGGCCTCCGGGACGGTCCTCTCGGACTCCTCCATCAACGAGGTCGTCGTGCCGCTGCTCAACCAGGTGTTCGACCACACCCGGCCCGACCTCATCTCGATCGGCTTCCTGCTCTCGTTGTGGTCCGGCTCCCGGGCCCTCTACATCTTCATCGACACCATCACCGTCATGTACGGGCTCGACGGCAAGCGCGGCATCGTCAAGACCCGCCTGATGTCCCTCGGCCTCTACCTCGGCGCCCTCGCCGTCGGCTCCCTCGTGCTGCCGCTCCTCATCGCCGGACCGGGCCTCGTCGAGAACGCCGTGCCGGGCAGCGCCGGGATCGTCGGCGCCGCCTACTGGCCGGTCGCCATCGTCCTGCTGATCGTCTCCCTCACGACGCTCTACCACCTCGCCGTGCCCGTCTCCACGCCCTGGCGCGAGGACATCCCCGGCGCCCTCGTCGCCCTCGTCGTCCTCGTCTTCTGCAGCGTCGCGCTGCGCCTGTACCTCGTCAGCTCCGTCGAGGGCCCCTCCGTCTACGGCTCGCTGGCCGCCCCCGTCGCCGTCCTGCTGTGGATCTTCGTCGTGGCGCTCGCCGTGCTCATCGGCGCCGCCATGAACGCCGCGATAGACCGGCGCTGGCCCACCCTGGAGACCGCCGACGCCCGCGCCGAGAACGAGCGCGCCCACGAGGCCGCCGCCGCGGCCACGGTCCGCGAGGTCGCCGCCCGGCGCGCCGCCGAACGCGCCCGCCGGGCCCGCGAACTCGGCCTCGCCGAAGGCGCCGAGGAGGAGTGGGAGGAGGACGAGGGCGACGACGTCGACGTGCCCTCCGAGTACCCCGAGCGCTGGGCCGACGTCCTCGCCGCCGACAACGTGCGCGGCCGCCTCACCGCCCGCGGCGGCCCCCACCACCGGCCCACCCCGCCGCCGCCCGACAGCGACCGGCCCACCGCCCCGCCCCCGGAGTACCCGCCGCCCGGCTACCCGCCGCGGCCGCCCTGGGACCAGCAGCGGTAGGACGTGCGACAGGGCCTCCCCCACGGATGCGGGGGAGGCCCTGTGCCGTTCGCTGCGGCCCGGTGGTTCCCGGTGGTTCCCGGTGCCCTTGCGGCCCGTCAGGCGGTCGCCGGGTTCGGGTTCGGCGGGTACGGGCCGGACGGGTACGGAGTCGACGAGGGCGGAGTGGTCGAGTTCGGTCCGGACGGCTGCGCCGGCGTGTGGAGGCCCCCGCCCAGGGTGCCGCCCGGCCGGGACGGAGCCGGGCCCGTGCCGTAGCCGGGAGCCGTCGGGAAGTCCGCCACCGCGCCCGGCCGGCCGGCCTGCTGCCCACCCGCCTCGGGCGCGGGCTCGGACTGCGGATCCGACGGCGTGCCGTGCGCGGGCGTCCGGCCCGGGGCCCGGCCGGAGCCCTGGCCGTCCGCCTGACCGGCCCTCCGCTCGGCCTGGGCCGGGCGGTTCGAGACCACCTGCGCCGGGAAGTCCGTGCTCGGCAGCGCCGGTTCCAGCGCCGTCCGCCCCGCCGAGTCGCTCAGCTTGATCAGCAGTGCCACCGTCAGCCAGTTCGCCAGCAGCGACGAACCGCCCGCCGCCAGGAACGGCAACGCCTTGCCGGTCAGCGGCACCAGGCCGCTCACCCCGCCGACCACCACGAACACCTGCAGTGCCAGCGCCGTCGACAGACCCGTCGCCAGCAGCTTGCCGAACGGGTCGGTCAGCCCGACCGCCGTCCGCAGGCCCCGCTGCACCAGCAGCAGGTACACCAGCAGCACGGCCGTCACCCCGGCCAGGCCCAGCTCCTCGCCGATCGTCGTGAAGACGAAGTCGCTGCGCCCGGCGAAGCCGATCAGCCACGGCCGGCCCGAGCCCAGGCCCGTCCCGGTCATGTGCCCGGTGCCCAGGCTGAACAGCGCCTCGGCCGGCTGGTCGGAGATGATCGCCTTGTCGTGCACCGGCTTGTAGATGTCGAGCGGGTGCAGCCACGCCTCGACGCGGCCGTGCACGTGCGGCTCCAGGGTGCCGACCACCGCCGCGCCACCGACCGCCATCAGCAGGCCGAGCACCACCCAGCTGGTGCGCTCGGTCGCCACGTACAGCATCACGACGAAGACGCCGAAGAAGATCAGCGAGGTGCCGAGGTCGCGCTCGAAGATCAGCACCAGCAGGCTCATCACCCAGATCGCCAGCACCGGTCCGGCGTGCCGTCCGCGCGGCAGGGTCATGCCCCAGATCTTCCGGCCGGCCAGCGCGAGCGCGTCCCGCGAGGCCATCAGGTAGCCGGCGAAGAAGATCGTTATCGCGACCTTGACGAACTCGTCCGGCTCGAAGGAGAGCCCGAACAGGCGGATCCAGCGCTTGGCGCCGAAGTCCTCCGGACGCCCGGGGAAGAACGCGGGCGCGGCCAGCAGGACGAGCGCCCCCGCCATCAGGATGTAGACGTAGCGCTGGAAGAACCGGTGGTGCTTGATGAACACCACCAGCGCGAGGGACACCACGACCGCGATGAACACCCACATGAACTGCTGCGGCGCGGCCGGGAGCTTCTGGAAGTCGCCCTTCTTCGCGTGCGCCGCCGCGTAGGAGATGTCCAACCGGTCCAGCAGCATCAGCCCGAAGCCGGTCAGGAACACCCCCAGCGGCAGGATCAGCGGGTCCGCGTACGGGGCGAACCGGCGCACCGCCATGTGTGCGGCGCCCGCCAGCCCGCCCAGGGACAGGACGTGCACCAGCAGGTTCGGCGGCATCTTGCCGGTCAGCGCCAGATCGGCGTCGATGTGTCCCGCCACACAGACGGCCACCGCGAGGGCCAGCAGGCCCAGCTCGATGTTGCGGTGGCGCGCCGCCAGCCGGCGGCCCTCGCCGCGTGCAGTGCTTTGCACCCTTGTCGTCCCCTTGTTGTCACCCACGTGGCCGGTATGCCGACGGTGCATCCTGCCAGACGAACGTGCTCCTCCGCCGGTTGCGCACGGGGACGGAACGGGGCGAAAACTTTGCCTCGGCAAAGCTTTGGCCTGATTCGGCAAAGCCTTGTTCAGGGTGCGGTATAGAGAGGCCCCCTGGCCGTGGTGATCCACTGCCCACCGGCCATCATGGCGGGGCGCCGGACACCGCGAACGGGCCCCGGCGCGCCCCGAGCCCGCCCGGGCGCGGGGCCGGCGACAGCACGGCGTGGACGAGGTGGGCGGACGGATGGACGGCTCGGTGCAGGCGCTCGGCTACAGCGGGCCGCCGGCCTGGCAGTGGTCCGACCTCGCCACCTCGTGGACCGCCGAACCCCTCGTCCTCGGCCTCTCCGCCCTCCTCGGCGCCTGGTACCTCCTCGCCGTCCGGGCCGTGCACCGGACCGGCGCCGAACGCTGGCAGCCCACCCGCACCGCGGCCTTCCTCGGCGGGCTGCTCCTGTGGATCTGGGCCACCTGCTCCGGCCTCGGCGTCTACGACCGCATCCTCTTCACCGACCGGGCCGTCCAGGTCGTCCTGCTGCTCATGGTCGTCCCGCTGCTGCTCGCGCTCGGCGCGCCGGTCTCGCTGCTCGTCGGGTCCGCGTCCGAGCGGCGGCGGGAGCGGATCCTGCGGGCGCTGCGCAGCAAGCCGTCCAAGGTGCTGATGTTCCCGGCCGTCTCGACCGCGCTGCTGATGGCGCCGCCGTGGCTCCTCTACTTCACGCCCTGGTACGAGTGGTCGGTCTCCAGCGGCGTCGGGAACGTCGTGCTGCACCTGGCGCTCGTGCTGCTCGGGCTCGCCTACTTCTGGCCGCGGCTCCAGATCGACCCCGTCGGGCACGAGTACCCGCACCTGGTCGGGCTGTTCATCACCTTCGCCGAGGTGATCTTCGACGCCGGGCTCGGGATCGTCCTCATCTACGGCGGCCACCTCGTCGCCGAGCACCACTACGTCGCCCTCGGGCGGCCCTGGGGGCCGAGCCTCGCACAGGACCAGACCTGGGGCGGCAACGCCTTCTGGGTGCTGGGCGACCTCGTCGGCCTGCCGTTCCTGGCCGCGCTCGTGCGGCGCATGGTGGTGCAGGGACGCGAGGAGATCAAGGCCGTGGACGCCGAGCTGGACGCCCGCTTCGAGGAGGCGGCGGCCCAGGCGCGCGCGGAGGGGCGCGAGGAGGAAGAGGAGACCGGGATGCGGCCCTGGTGGCTGGACGACCCCAACCTCAAGCACCGCTACGGCGGCTGAGTCCGCCCTCGCCTGCACATTTCCGCAGGTCAAAAACCTGTTGGCGCCAGAACCGTTCTTCGCTAGCGTTTCTCCCGTCCAGTTCGGGGGCCCTGCCGGGCCGCCCGAGGAGTAGAGAGCAGGAGGTGAGCCCCATGGCCGTCGTTGCCCCGATAGCTGCCCTGGGCAGCACGCGCGATCACCTCCTTTTCCCGGCCGCCGGCTGACGTTCCGAGCCAGCCGTAGCCCGCCGGGATCATCTCCTCCCGAAGGGCCCACTGCGTTGTTCAACGCTGCCTCCAATCCGTCGTACCCCTCTTCTTCCTCCTCCCCGGCCGCTGAGCACGTCGAGCGGCCTGAGCACTCCGACGCGCTGTCCGGCTACGGCTGGACGGCCGAGCTCGCCGTGCTGTTCACCCCGCTCGCCGAGGCCGGTCTCGTCCCGGCCCGCATCGTCCGTGTCGACCGCGGCCAGTGCGACGCCGTCCTGGCCGACCCCGAAACCGGTGAAGTGCGCACCGTCCGGCTCGACACCCGGCCGGTCGGCGACGCCGACATGATCAACTGCCCGTGCACCGGCGACTGGGCCGCCGTCGACCTCGACGCCCAGCCCATGGCCGCCGTCACGGCGCTGCTGCCGCGCAGCACGGCGATCATCCGCAAGGTCGCCGGCAAGCGCTCCGACGGCCAGGTCCTCGCGGCCAACGTCGACACCGTCCTGATCGCCGCCTCCCTCGCCGCCGACCCCGACCTCGGCCGGATCGAACGCTTCCTCGCCCTCGCCTGGGAGTCCGGCGCCGAACCCGTCGTCGTCCTGACCAAGGCCGACCTCGTGGACGACGCCGAGTTCATCCGCGCCGACGTCGAAGGCGTCGCCCCCGGCGTCACCGTGCTCGTCGTCAGCGCCGAGACCGGGGAGGGCATGGACGTCCTGCGCGCCTGCACCCCCGGCACCACCGCCCTCATCGGGCAGTCCGGCGTCGGCAAGTCCACCCTCACCAACGCGCTCGTGGGCGCCGACGTCATGGCCGTCCAGGCCGCCCGCGACGTCGACCAGAAGGGACGCCACACCACGACCACCCGCGAACTCATAGCGCTGCCCGGGGGCGGCGTGCTCATCGACACCCCCGGACTGCGCGAAGTCGGCCTCTACGGTGGTGAGGGCGTGGACCTGGCTTTCGCCGACATCGCCGAGCTGGCCGAGGAGTGCCGCTTCTACGACTGCGGCCACCACACCGAGCCCGGTTGCGCCGTCCGGGCCGCGCTGGAGGAGGGCACGCTGCCGCAGCGGCGGTGGGAGAGCTACCGCAAGCTCCAGCGCGAGAACGAGTGGATCGCGTCCCGGTCGGACGCCCGGCTCGCCTCGGCGCGGCTGAAGAAGTGGAAGGCGATCACCAAGTCGATGCGGAAGGAGAACGGCCCGGTCCGGCGCTGAGACCGCACACCCCGCAAGGCTGGGCACCGGGCCCGGTGCCCAGCCGGCGGAGGGTGACGAGGATCGGAGAGCTGCGTCAGAGAGCTGCGCCACGTGGTGGGCCGGTGGGCCGGTGGGCCGGTGGGCCGGTGGGCCGGTGGATGGGTGGGTGAGGCGGCCGAGGCGGCCGAGGTGGATGGTGGGCGCGCGCGGGCGGAGGGTGGGAGGGAGGGGGAGGGGGGAGGGGCCCGGTCAGTCAGGTCCGTAACCCCCGAGCAGCGGTCCCGTCGGCGCTCCGGCATCGCCGGAGCGCCGACGGGGAGACAGCCGAGGGCGAGCGGGAGAGGGCAGCCCCCCGACGGTCATGTCCGATTCCCGCCAGTCGACGCCCCTCCGGTGCCGCAGACTGGACAGCGTGATCGACGACGACATCCGGTATCGAGCCGTGGACAGCCGGGACTCCCGCTTCGACGGGGTCTTCTTCACGGCCGTCACGACGACCGGCATCTACTGCCGACCGAGCTGCCCCGCCGTGACGCCCAAGCGCACCAACTGCGTCTTCTACCCGAGCGCCGCCGCCGCCCAGGGCGCCGGCTTCCGCGCCTGCCGCCGCTGCCGCCCCGACTCGGTGCCCGGCTCGCCGGAGTGGAACCACCGGGCCGACCTGGTCGGCCGGGCGATGCGCCTGATCGGCGACGGGGTCGTGGACCGCGAGGGCGTCGCCGGCCTCGCCCACCGCCTCGGCTACAGCGCCCGCCAGCTCCAGCGCCAGCTCATCGCCGAACTCGGCGCCGGCCCGATCGCGCTCGCCCGCGCCCGCCGTGCCCAGACCGCCCGGCTGCTCCTGCAGACCACCGAACTCCCGGTCACCGACGTCGCGTTCGCGGCCGGCTTCGCCTCCGTCCGGCAGTTCAACGACACCGTCCGCGAGGTCTACGACCGCACCCCGAGCGGCCTGCGGGCCGAGGTCGCGGCCGGCCGCCGCATCGCGACCCCGGCCGGCGGTCTCACCCTTCGCCTCGCCTACCGCGGCGCGATCGACAGCGATCACCTGATCGACTTCCTCGCCCTGCGCGCCGTCCCCGGCGTGGAGGAGGTCGTCCCCGGCGCGCGCCCCGGCGTCCGCACCTACCGCCGCACCCTCGCACTCCCCTACGGCCACGGCATCGCCGAGGTCGACGGTCTCGCGCCCGGCGACGAGCGCACCCGCGGCTGGCTCGACTGCCGCCTCCTCCTCGCCGACCTGCGCGACCTGCCGACGGCCGTCCAGCGCCTGCGCGTCCTCTTCGACCTCGACGCCGACCCCGACGCCGTCGACGAGCAGCTCGGCGCCGACCCGCTCCTCGGCCCGCTGGCCCGCGAGCGCCCCGGCCTGCGCTCGCCCGGCCACGTCGACCCGCACGAGCTCGCCGTCCGCGCCGTGCTGGGCCAGCAGATCACCGTCGGCGCGGCCCGCACCCTGGCGGGCCGGCTCGCCGAGAAGTACGGCGCCGCCCTGCCCGAGCCCAACGGCGGCCTGCGCCTGCTCTTCCCGACGGCGGCCGCCCTGGCCACCGCCGACCCCGAGGACTTCGCGATGCCCGCCGCCCGCCGCCGGGCGCTCACCGGCCTCTGCGCCGCCCTCGCCGAGGGCGTGGTCCGGCTGGACGGCGGCGTCGACCGGGAGCAGTCGGCCGAGCAGCTGATGGCCCTGTCCGGCATCGGCCCCTGGACGGTCGGCTACCTGAGGATGCGGGCGCTCGCCGACCCCGACGTCTTCCTCCCGAGCGACATCGGCGTCAAGCACGGCCTCGTCCGCCTCGGCGCTCCCGGCGACCCCAAGTCCGCCGCCCGTGCCGCCGAGGCGTGGGCCCCCTGGCGCTCCTACGCGGTCCACCGACTGTGGGCCGGGCCCGCGAGCGCCACCAGCACCGGAACGGAGAACGCACGAGCATGACCACGACCGTGTTCACGACCATGGAGAGCCCCTTCGGGCAGCTGCTGCTGAGCGGCGTCCGGCCCGACGGGGGCGGTCCGGCCGCGCTGGCCGCCGTCACCGCCCCCGGCCAGAAGTACGCCCTCGCCGAGCCCGCCGACGGCTGGGTCCTCGACCCGAAGTCCCTCGCCGAGCCGGTGGCCCAGCTGACCGCCTACTTCGCCGGTGAGCGCACCGGGTTCGACCTGCCGCTCGCCCCGGAGGGCACCGACTTCCGGCGGCGGATCTGGGCGGCCCTGGACGAGATCCCGTACGGCGAGACCGTCACGTACGGCCGACTCGCCGCGATGGCGGGCGAGTCGCCGCGGGCCGTGCGCGCCGTCGGCGGTGCCGTGGGCGCGAACCCGCTGCTCATCGTCCGCCCCTGCCACCGCGTCCTCGGGGCCAGTGGCGCCCTGACCGGCTTCGCGGCCGGCGTCGACCGCAAGCGCTGGCTCCTGGAGCTGGAGAGCGGCACCCTCTTCTGAGTGCCGCCCCGGCGGGCCTAGGCCCGGAGGTCGACGCGCCAGTCGTGGCTGCGCATGAAGCGGCCGGGCGGGAACTCGAAGTCCGTCTCCCCGAGCAGTGTGAAGCCGGCCTTCTCGCAGACGGCGTTCGACGCGGGGTTGTCGACCGACGGGAAGGCGTGCAGGTACCGGTGCCGGGCCTCGCGGCGGGCGGCGGCGACGGCCGCGCGGGTCGCGGCCACGGCGATGCCCCGGCCCTGGAACGGCGGGAGGACGTTCCACCCCATCTCGTGGACCGTCCCGCCCTCCCACGTCCGGGTGCCGTAGCCGACGGTGCCGACGGACTCGCCGCCGGGGAGCAGCTCGATGCGGTACATGCAGCCGAGGCCGGAGGGGACGAAGTCGAGGTAGCGGGCGTGCCGGACGAGCACCTGCTCCTCGCTCTCCGGGCCGCCGACGTGCGTCTTCATCTCCGGCGTGTTGACCCGGCGCAGCAGCGCGAGGTCGGCGTCCGTCCAGGGTTCGAGGTGTACCTGCGCCGTGTTCACGGCACGCACGGTAGTGCGCGCGGGGCGGGCGTGACCAGCGGTTATTCGGCGGACGGGGTGGGGCCGGCGAGGGCCCGGGCGAGCTGGTCGAGGGCGGGCAGGGCCTGGAAGACGGCATCGCGGTCGGCTGGGTCGAGGGTGCCGAGGGCGTCGGCGATGCGGCGTTCGTGGGCGTGCTGCCAGTCGTCGAGCTGGCGCTGGCCGGCGGGGGTGAGGGCGATGCGGGCGGTGCGGCGGTCGCCGGGGTCGGCCTGGCGGTCGACGAAGCCGGCGTCGAGGAGCTTGCCGACGAGGCCGCTGACGGTGTTGGGTGCGAGTCGCTGGCGGGCGGCGAGTTCGCCGACGCGCAGGGGTGCGGCGGCGAGGGTCTGGAGGAGCTCGACCTGGGCCATGGGGAGGGATTCCCACGGGTAGTCGGTGCGGATGCTGCTGCGCAGGGCGCGGCGCAGGCGGGTGACGACGTCGGTCAGCCGCCGGGCGTGTTCGACCGACGTTTCGGGGGTTCCGGTGGCGGAGTCGGGAACGTGCGGTGACGACGGCATGGCGGACAGCGTATCGCCTGGTGCGGGGCGCTTCGGCCGGCCCGGTGGGGGTGCCGGGGAGCCCGTGCGGGCGCGGCCCCGCCCGTTGCGCCGGCCCGCGCGGATCGTCCGCCCCGCCCCGTGCGCATCGGATTCCGACCAGGTCGTAGAAAGAACATATCTGCGTCCGATATATTGAGTGACATGAACGCCACCGCCCTCGCCGCACGGCTGCTCACCGAGCGCCCCCGGCCCCGCGGCGTAGCCGGCTGGCGCCACGCCCACTGGCTGGCCGTCGGCACCGTGTGTCTCGGCGCCTTCCTCGGTCAGCTCGACGCCAGTGTGATCGCCCTGGTCTTCCCGGCACTCGGCCGCCATTTCGGCGCGGGTTTCGCCGCCGTCGAGTGGGTCGCCCTCGCCTACCTGCTCGTCCTGGTCGCCCTGCTGGCCCCCGTCGGCTGGCTGTCCGACCTGGTGGGCCGCAAGACGATGTACATCGGCGGCTTCGCCGTCTTCGGCCTGTCCTCGCTCTGCGCCGGGTTCGCCGGCGGCCTCTGGATCCTGGTCGGTTGCCGGGCCGTGCAGGCCGTCGGTGCCGCGATGATGCAGGCCAACAGCGTCGCCCTGGTGGCGCGCGGCGTGCCCGAGCACGCGATGCGGCGCGCGCTCGGCATCCAGGCCGCCGCCCAGGGCCTCGGGCTGGCGCTCGGGCCGACCCTCGGCGGGCTGCTGGTCGAGCACGCGTCGTGGCAGTGGGTGTTCTGGGTCAACGTGCCGATCGGCGTGCTCGGCATCGTCGCCGGCTGGTACCTGCTGCCGCGCACCAGGACGGAGCACACGGCCGTCGTGCCCGGGCCGCGCCGGCCGCTCGGGAAGGCGCACCGCTTCGACTTCCCCGGCATGCTGCTGATCACCGGCGCCACCACGGCACTGCTGCTCGCGCTGTCCACCGCCTCGGGCCTGCCGCTGCCCGGCCGGCTCGTCGCCGTCCTCCTCGTCGCCTCGGCCCTCCTGACGCTCGCGCTGGTGCGCAGGGAGCAGCGGGCCGCCCGCCCGATCCTGGCGCCCGGGCTGGTCAACACGCCGGGCGTGCGGTCCGGGCTGGTGGTCGCGCTGATCGGGTACCTGCTGCTGTTCTGCCCGCTCGTGCTGGGCCCGGTGCTGCTGACCGGAGCGGGCGTGTCGACGGCCGGTGCGGGTCTGGTGATCACGCTGCTGCCGGCCGCGTTCGCGGTCGCCGCGACGGTCGGCGGCGGGCTGCTGCCGCGCGGCTGGTCGGACGTGACGAGGTGTCGCTCCGGCGCGCTGATGGCGGGCGCCGGACTGCTGCTGTTCGCCCTGCTGCCGGTCTCGGCCGGGGTGTCGGCGGTCCCGTTGTTGGTCGCCGGGTACGGCCTCGGCCTGCTGCTTCCGGCGAACAACGCACTGGTGATGCGGGCGATCCCGGCGGCCTGCTCGGCGGTCGGCGGCGGCATGGTGAACATGGCGCGCAGCCTGGGCACGGCGCTCGGCATGGCGCTGTCGGTCCTGGGTGTCCACCTGGCGGGCGCGGCGTCCGGCGGTCGGACGGTGCTGCTGGTCCTCGCGGGGGTCGCGGCGGCGGCCGTGCTCCTCACCGGGCCGGTCCGCCCCGGCGGCCCCACCCGTTCCTGACGCCGCGCCTAGGACACGGCGTTCAGTGCGTCCTGGGCCCGGTTGAGGCCGAGCCGCACGAGGGTCTCCACCGCGTCCGCGCAGCGGTCCAGGACGCCCGGCAGGGCGGCGAGTTCGTCCTCCGAGAACTTCTTCAGCACGAAGTCGCCGACGCTCTGCCCCTTCGGCGGGCGGCCGAGGCCGAAGCGCAGCCGGACGAAGTCGCGGGTGCCGAGGACGTCGCCGACCGAGCGCACGCCGTTGTGCCCGCCGGGGCCGCCGCCGCGCTTGAGCTTGCAGGAGCCGAACGCGAAGTCGAGGTCGTCCTGGACCACCACCAGCTGCTCGACGGGCACGCCGTGGCGCCGCATCAGGCCGGCCACCGGGCGGCCGGAGAGGTTGATGAACCACTGCGGCTTGACGAGCAGCACCCGCCGGCCGTCCACCTCGATCTCGGCGACCTGGCTGCCGATCGCGCGCCGCCGGAACCGCGCGCCGTGCCGCTCGGCGAGCCGGTCGACGGCGAGGAAGCCCGCGTTGTGCCGGGTGAGCCGGAACCAGGGGCCGGGGTTGCCCAGGCCGGCGACGAGCCAGGGGGCGGCGGGGGTCATCTTCGGTGCTCCAGGGTGCAGGGGGAACGGACCGGGGGCCGGTTCGGGAGATCGGGGTCGAAAGGGAGCGGGGTGCGGTGGGGACGGAACGTTCCGTCCCCAC